>CAXRAW010000040.1:0-19011 GCA_964228785.1 Flavobacteriaceae bacterium | reverse complement strand
CTAAAAATAGTTGTTAGTTTAGAAGAAATCATTTTTCTATATATTAAATTGATTATCAGTATAATGTACTAATTTTAATTTAAATAACATCTCTAAAACGAATACTTTTTTTGACAAAACCTAATATTTTATAGTGCTTTTACCCTGCATTGCAGGTACTTTAGTTTCTATAAATGTTTTAGTTTTATTATGAGCCGTATTGCGAGTGGTTAGATATATCTATTCAATTTTAAAGGAAGATATTCAAATTCATTGTCGAGACCTCCTAGTTTAAATATGTAGTTCAGAGGAAGCAAACTGGGTCGTATCTACAAACATGAGGATTTAATGAAAGTTTCTAAGGACAGGTGTGAGTTACTCAGTTCAGATTATGTTGCCCATTTGGGCAGTAGCAAAGATTTTCTGCCTAAAATAGAATATTGTATTGAAAATATCAAAAATAAAGTCTTCATAGCCGATGGGGCCAGATGGATATGGAATTGGGTAGAGGACACTTACCCTGAAGAAGTATCGCTAGTGCTAGTATGTGAATTTGCCAAAGAGTACTTTAAAGACAAGAGTTATAGAGAACAGTGGATTGATAAACAAAGTGAAGTAATGCTCAATAAAGGAATATCTCCAGTGATTAAGACACTCAATAAACTCCCAGAAAAAACAGAAAAACTAAGGCAATTGATTGGCTATTATATAAATCATCAAAAACGAATGCAATATCACATCTTTAAAGAAAAAGGGCTTGTCATTGGGTCAGGAGCGGCAGAGATGGACTAAAAAAGAACTACAACAAGTAGCACATCTTAGGGTAGCTTATAAAAGCAATCAATGGAATCAAATCACAAAATTATGTCAAAATGCTGCTTAAACGGAAATTTGTCGTACATCCCCAATTATGGGGCTAGATGTCAACTACAAATTATTTAACTATTTTTTGTTTGCGCAACGCAAGTACAAAATGAGATTGGACAATGGCGTGGGAGCAGTCCCTAGGGTTCGCTAGCATTTGCGGTACTGAATAAAACTGTAGTGGTACTTGTTTTTAGCATCACTTTTAAAATCTTCTCTTGAAAATTCTTTCCATCGCTGCTTTTCTATTTTAGGAAAGAATACGTCTGCATCGAAGTTTTCATGGACTACAGTGATATCTAATTGATCTACGAGATCTTTTTCTAGTGACTCTCGGTAAATTTGTGCTCCTCCTATGATAAACGCCTTCTCGTTGCCCTGTACCATTTGCAAGGCATTTTCTAGGCTATGAGCTACTTCGCATCCTTCCTGTCGATAATCTTTATTTCTGGTAATGACAATAGATGTTCTGTTGGGTAAGGGTTTTCCTATAGATTCAAATGTATTTCTGCCCATGAGAATGGTGTGCCCTGAAGTTATTTTTTTGAAGCGTTTTAAGTCTGCGGGTAAGTGCCAAATGAGATCATTGTTTTTTCCCAACTCATTGTTATTCCCTATGGCAGCAATTATGGTGATCATACATTAATACTCATATATCTGTTCACTGATCTAAATCTATGCTAACTATTTTGTGTAAAAATACCACATTTTTTTTTCGATTGAAGCTTATGTTCTAAAAGAAAAATTAATATCTGTAAACCACAGCATTGATGTTCATTCCTGCTCCTACGGAAGCCATGATAATTACATCTCCTTTGTGTACTTCTTGGTCTTTGATATTTCCTTTTAAGACAAGATCTAACAATGTGGGAACAGTAGCTACAGAACTATTGCCCAACTTGTGAATACTCATGGGCATGATATCTTTTGGTGGTTGCATTTTATACAACCGAAAGAACCTCTTAATAATTGCTTCGTCCATTTTTTCATTGGCCTGATGGATGAATACTTTTTTGACTTCTTGGATAGGAATGTTACTCTTATCTAGAGCTATTTTCATCGCTTTAGGAACGTGAGTAAGTGCAAACTCATAAATTTTTCTCCCATGCATTTTGATATAGCGTGTGTCTGGATGCTCATTCTTATTATAGGAGCTTCCAAAAAATAGAAAATAGGCTTCTGCTGTGGTAAAAGTCTGGGTGGCGTGACTAATAATCCCTGATGCTTGTCCGTTTCCTTGCTCTACAACACAAGCACCTGCACCATCACTGTAGATCATTGAGTCTCTGTCGTACTTGTCTATAACTCTGGAGAGGGTCTCTGCTCCTATGACCAATACTTTATTTGCGATCCCAGATTGAATGAACGCCTGGGCTTGTATCACACCTTCTACCCAGCCAGGGCAACCAAATAAAATGTCATAAGCAACACAGTTGGGATTTTTAATTCCCAATCGGTATTTTACACGTGTGGCCAAACTTGGTAGGATGTCGCTTTGTATGGTTGAAGAGTTAATATCTCCAAAATTATGTGCTAAAATAATGTAGTCTAAGGTTTCTTTATCGATTCCAGCATCTTCTATGGCCTTTTGTGCAGCAAAATATCCTAAATCTGAGGCATTGAATTGGTTTTTAGCATAACGCCTTTCTTCAATTCCAGTTATGGATTTGAACTTCTTGATGATGACGTCTGTTTCGTAGACAATTGCTGTTCCGTCCGCATTCAAAAACTGACTGTCTAAAAACGCATCGTTCTGTTTCTTGATACTAGGAATATATGATCCTGTTCCTGAGATGATTGAGGATGTCATAAGTGTTATCTGATTGTTTTGAAGTCAAGGTAAAGAAATACTCAAGGGGTGTCGTTCTGCTTTTCTAAATTCTACGATGTCCAAAATGATTTTTTTCTTGGAAGATCAATTTTAGTTTGATGATCATAGGGTCGCTTTCTTCTCACTTAACCTTTCTAGTAAAGGTTGGTGATGGCCATATTTGATTACTTGACCATAAACTTTATGCATTGACGAATAATTCTATTCACGTCTTCCGAAACATTGAATCGACTGATGAGTACAAGGTAACATAAGACAATGGTCGCACTTTTTAAAATAATATTTACAATAGCATGAAACGGAAAATGCCAAAAATAAAATGCAAAAAACAATCCAACAATCAGGAACAATACGGTGAGTGATTTGCTGGTAAATGGCTGTATCTTCAGCTTTTTGTAAATAAATACTACCTTTAATATTGTAAAGAAAGCTACAACAACTAAAGATGAAAGTGCCGCTCCATCGATTCCTATTTTATCGATTAAAATATCATTTAAAAAATATACTGAAAGGGCTGTCCCCAAGGCAAATGGAAGTGAAATTTTATAATACTTAGAGTTCCCAATAATTGCTTGGTGACTTCCTGTTGCTAGAGAAAAGAGTTTTAATGAAGAAATCATCAAAACAACCCATACACCGTCTTTAAACTTTTCTGGTAGAATGGCATATAATTCATGGATGTTTGAATTGATCAGTAAAAAAAATAATCCGCACACTACCAGAAGATTGATCGCACTTTTCTTGTATAAACTTTCCACTTCTTTTATATTATGCTCGTTTAAAGCTTTTGAAACAAGTGGGTTTAAAATTTGAAACATGGCTCTTCCCGGTGCTTCAACCAAGGTTCCAATAAATACAGCAACACCGTAATATGCTGCTTGTGCCAATTCTTTCTTACCGGGAATCATGACTTTGTCGATGTCGATAATCATCGCTCCTGCACTCCCTGCCAGTACAATGTATCCTGTGTAAATGAGTACTTCTCTCCAATTTTTGGGCAGCCTTAGTGAAAATTTTGGTAGATACTTAAAAAATGCGTAGCCCATCATAACAATCATTCTCAAAAAATAAAATCCAGTAGAATACAGGAGAAATTCCTGTGCCGAGATGAATGTAAAAGAGACTGCAAAAAGTAATACCATGACTACGACCCTATGCCATAGTTCTTTCAGAATATTTCCAAAGACCGACTGCAGCTGTACTCGACTCCATGAGTAGAACACTTCAAAATAGGCGCATGCAATAGCCACCAGATATATATAGATTGTATAGTCCTCGATGATACTATTTTCCTCCGAGATATTTGCCATTATCCAACGGTGGATAACATCCCAAAAATATCCGATGGGTAGTGCTATCAATAATGGCAAGAATAGAGACATGGTTAAAAAACGGTCCCTTTGTATCTTACCTTGATATGCTGAGTAGAATTTAATAACACTGTGCTGAACTCCAAACGCAATGAGAGGCATTAGCAAGTTTGATGCAGAAAAAATATAGATGACCAATCCATAATACTCGTCTTTTAAAAATTGAGGGTATAGGTAAAGTACGTTTATACCTCCTATAGCAAATGCCAAAAAAATAATAAATATATTTTTAAAGGACTGATTGACAACTATTCCCAAGCTTACTAAATTAAATTTTTAATTGATTGTTTCATCTTTGACTAAGCACAGTGATGTAAAGCTATCGAAAAATCTTGTTTGTGGTTTTGATTCTGCAACACGATTTTACTTGACGTTTGAAATAACTTGATGAATGACGCCAGCCAACTTCTCTGTGAGTATTTTTCTATGATATGCATCGGTATGTATAGAATTCACAACTAATTTTCCTTGTTTATATTGTTCAAACAATTTCAAAATATGTTTTTTAATTCCGGAAACATCTTTGTAATCAAAGATACTTCCCGATTTGGTATGTGCTAAGATTTCTGCCGCGCCTCCATCAATAGGACCAACAGCTAGCATGGGGCTTTTAGATTGTAAACACTCAAAAATTTTACCTGGTGTAATCTGTTTTGAGTTTTCTGACTTGGCAATTAGGATTAATAAAACATTTGCTGAATGTTGCATTTGGATGGCTTTGTCGTGAGAGACATACCCCTTTATTTGGGTGACAGATTCTAATTTGAAATGCTGGATACTCTTGTACACTACTTTGTTGATATCTCCAGTGAGGTTGATGCGAACTTCTTTTTTAAAATCAGGAGATTCACAACACAGTTCTGAAATAGCCTGCCAGAGGGCAATGGGGTTGCTTTCCTGCGGGAGATATCCAATGTAATCTAAACTAAATCCATCATTGCGTTTTGTGGGTACTCCTTTTACAGCTTCATCATCATAGCCATTGGTGATCAGGGTAACGGGTTTTTTAGTTCTGTTAGAAAAGAGATCGTTAAGATGCTTATTTGTGGTTAGAATATGGTCTGAAAATTCCAGTACTTGAGACTCTAGCTTCTTGTGCTTTCTCATGGTAGCATTCTTCATTTTAAAAGAGCTATGGTAGTAAATATCTGTCCAAGGGTCTCTAAAATCTGAAATCCATTGAATGTTTATTTCTTTTTTCAATTCCAGACCAATCAAGTGTAAACTGTGGGGAGGTCCAGTTGTAATAACAACATCAATAGGGTCTTTAGAAAGGAAATGTTTTAGGTATTTCACGGAGGGTTTGATCCAAAACTTCCTAGCATCAGGAATGAAATAATGAATTCGAATATATTGTAAGATCTTCCCAAAAAAACTTGGTGTTGGATTTTGAAATGACACTCCACTCTGATTTTTTTTTGATGAACTAATTAGGGGAATATTATGGGGTTCAAAAATTGGTTGTCGAATGACTTTAATATCTTTTGGAATATCTCTTAGCAAAGAATGATCTTGCATAGGATAGTTGGGTTTTTTAACCGTGTATATCACTGGCTCTACTCCAAAATCTCGTAAGTACTTGGTAAACTTTAACCAACGCTGTACACCAGATCCTCCCGAGGGAGGCCAGTAGTAGGTAATGATGAGTGCTTTGACTCTAGAGTGTTTCATATAGCTCGATTAAAGCTTTAGAGGTGATTTCCCATGAAAACTCCTCTTGAATAAATCGCTTTCCGTTATTGCCAAATTCTTTGGCTTTTTCTTGATTTTGGTACAACCATAATATTTTTTCAGCTAGGTCTTTTGGATTCTTTTCTTCATGGACTAAACCTAATTTCTTTTGTTTTACAATTTGTTCTTGAGCAATGGCATTACTCACTACAATAGGCTTTCCATAACTCATATATTGAAATATCTTATTTGCATAAGCTACATCATGTTGCTTACTTCTGTTTAAAGGTGATAAACAAACTGAGCTTGCTCTGATGTATGAAGGAAATAAAGATAAATCTTTCCATCCCTCAAAATCAACATACTGACTTAAGTCAAGTTTCTTTACCTCTTCTTTTAAAATGACATCAGTTGTATTTTTGCCAACAATCACCAGCTTTAAATTTGAAATTTTGTGAACCAACTCGGGAAGGGCTTGGATTACTGTCAACAAACCTCGCCTTAAATTTGTGTCTCCAAGATACAGTAACATAAAATTATTATCATATTTACCGATAATCTCCTCCTCTATCGTACAATTCTTATAAAAGGACTCTCTTACCGAATTTGGAACCAAAACCATCTTATTTTTTTCAATATGAGTCCTAGAAATAACCTCATCTACAAATTCAGGTGATACTGTAATTACCTTGTCTGCTTTTTTTATCAACTCTTCTTCACGTTTTTTCCACCTTTTTGGTGATATGATATACTTACCAGGAAATTTTTCCATATGTGGATAATAGATCATATTCTCAGGAATGTTATCATGTAAATCCAGGACAATGGGAAGGTTAAATGATTGATTCACTTTAAAAACAGTTTCTGCAATTGTAATATCATGAATGTGTAAAATCTTAACTTGATATCGTTTGATAAAATCTTTGATTTTACCTTTCATGAAAAGGGAGTAAAAAGGAAGATCATAAGAAAGCGCTGATAATTTATATTCAAGCTTATTGGATTGATATCTCTTAATATGAATACCATTAAATTCTTCCTCAAACATTTGATTACCGTAGGTTAAGCAAAATAAAAATACGTCATGCCCCTCCTCTGCAAGACTTAGAGCTTCGTTCTCCACTCTCGGATCAGGAGGGAAAGTCTTATCCAAAATCATTCCTATTCTCATATTTGGCCTAGGTTTTCTATATGATAAACATTACAATATCTAAGAATCAAGAAGTATAAGATAGATCAGATATCTGTTCTTGTTAGTAAGATGGATCCATTTCTTAAAATTCTTGATCATACTCTTTAATTTTTCAAGAATCAATGGAGCTTGCTGCCTGTAAATTGGTAGAGACATCTATTCCAAATTCTATTTCATGACTATTGTCCTCGACAAAACAGAAATTTAACGTTATGTTTATAATTAATTTTATAGCCATTATTTCTCTCATTATACTAATTCTTATTCTTTACCTTGGTTAGATATTTTTTTAGATGCAAAGAACAACCAACCCACTGGAATAATTAATAGCAATGCGTATGAAATAAGAGAGATCGTACCTCCTGTTTGTATAACCTGTGGTTCAAATTTAAACTCAATGGTATGCTTTCCTGCTGGAACTTCCATTCCTCGCAACACATAGTTTACTCTAAAATAAGGTGCTAACTTACCATTTATATAAGCGTTCCAACCGTCTCCGTAGTAGATTTCAGAGAATACTGCAAACTCATTTTTTGCTGATATTGACTCATACGTTAAATGATTGACCTTGTATTCTGTGAGTTTTATTGTCGCCATAGAATCAAGCCCAATCTCTTTAATTCGTTTTCTCTCAGTACTGCCTAAATCAAGAACAACTTCTTCTTTGGTTTTTAAACTATCCAATGCTCTGATTTCTTCGTTAGCATTGGCAACTACTTTGATGTTGCTGACAAACCAAGCGTTTCCATTGGCTTCTAAATTGGTCTGTACCTGCTGAGCTCCACCTTCGGCAGGAAAAATGAAGTATTTGACATTTAACATATTTAACACCTCACGATTGTTTTTGGCAATCTGAAACTCAATTAAATCTTGATAACGTCCCATTTTAGCAGCATGATATCCTCCTATAGATTTATGAAAATAGGATGTTCTACCCTCTTGAAAAGGATCTACTGCGAAGTTGGCCACTCGATAATGAGTTTTATCCTTTAAAATCTGCTTGTCTGCTTCTGTTGGGCGAAAAGGTTGATCAACTTTTCTTGCAGACATAAAGTCTTTTGAGTTGACATAGCGCAGGTTTACCTGCAACAAATCAAAAAGGACTAGCATGACAAAGACAGCTATGGATGTTTTCAATTGCATCTTTTTCTTCATGTATAGCCAGAGTATTCCAAAACTCAGCCCAATTAGTAATAGAGATCTAAAGCTATCTGAATATAATAATGACTTTCGATCTGCTATGACAGCATCTACAAGTCCCTTAACATTATATTGTTGTTCTAGCTGAACATAACTACCATCTCTGATCCCTTCAAATGTGGAAAACCCTAAGGCATACAAGAGTCCTACAACAATAAGAGCAGTTGTTAGGTACAATGCCTTTTTTAAAGCTTGTATTTTTTTAAAATCGGTTTGTTCAGAATAGAAAAACTCTTTAATTGCCAAAATTCCCAACAGAGGAATGCTTAACTCTGCAATGACTTGAAATGATGAAACAGCTCTAAACTTATTGTAAAGTGGGACATAATCAATAAAAATATCTGTTAAGAAAAAGTGGTGACCCCAACTCATCACAATAGCAAAAATCGTTGATGAAACCAACCAATATTTGAGTTTTCCTCTGACTAAAAATATCCCTAAAAAGAAGAGGAAAAACATCACAGCCCCAACATACGCAGGTGCTTCTACAATGGGTTGTTTACCCCAATATGTAAGTACTTGTTCTGTAAAATCTTCTGCTTGATCAGTTCCAAACTTGGATTCAATCACATCATAAGTATTTGAATCCGATCCTAGTTGTTCTACCGTTCCACCTCCCATATATCTTGGAACTATTAAATTGAACGTCTCAGGAATGGCATAGCTAAATTGTGTGATGTAATCTCTAGACAATCCGTCTGTCATCTCTTTCTCGGTTCCATCAGGATTGATGGTTAATTCTGAGGTACCTCGAGTACTGTAATCTGCATATTCTTTTGTTGACATTAAGCGAGTAGCATTCACTCCTAATGCCAGTACCATTGCAGCCAACAACACCAAAACTTGGTTGGCAAATATGGGGATTTGTTTTTTCTTGACTGCTTCTATGAGCTCTACAATCCCTAAGATTAGAATGGCAAAGAACAGATAATAGGTCATTTGAATGTGATTGGCTTTGATCTCCAGTGCCATCGCCAGTGCAGTGACGACGAATCCCAACAGATATTTTCGTTGAAACACCCATAAAATACCTGCTAATACCATAGGCATATAGGCGATGGCATGCGCTTTTGCATTATGCCCTACTCCAAAAATAATAATCAGATAGGTGGAAAAACCAAATGCCAACGCACCCAAGACAGATAGTTTCCAGTTCACTTTTAAGGCAAGCATTACAATATAAAATCCCAGAAAATAAAGAAAAAGATAATCTGCTGGTCGTGGTAAAAAACGAATCCACCAATCAAGCTGTTGAACATAATCGTTGGGAAAGTGGGCTCCCAATTGATATGTTGGCATTCCGCTAAAAGCACTCTCTGTCCAATAGGACTCTTCACTAGTATTCGCTCTAAAGTCTCGAAGTTCCTTAGACATTCCAATATATTGAGTGATATCTGACTGAGATATTTTTTGGCCTTTTAAGACAGGGTGAAAGTACAGCAATGCAGCGATAATAAAGACGAGCAGTGATGTAAGATGTGGTAAAAACGTTTTAAAATTCATATCAATCAACCTCTTCAAAATCCACATATTCACCAACGTCATTGTTACTATGGTTGGTAGAGGAGGGTTTTTTATCAATAACTGTCTCCCCTTCTCTAGCTCGTATAGTATGTTGTTTTTTGTATTGTTGTTGTGCCTTTTGCTGGATATTATCCACCATTCTTCTCATAAGAATAGGCGCAAAAATCCGAGTTAGCCAGCGTAATAAGTAGAAAACTAAGATGATAATGGCTAGTGTTTTCAACAGGTTCACAACTGCAAGTGATTTGAGTAATATCATAAGCACTAATTCTTCAAATGGGTTTATCAAATTCATATCAAAAGTAACAATTTGACCATAATTGATACGTTAATAGTATATAAAACTTTAAATCTTAAAAAACCCTGCATTGCATTTGTTGAATCCTATTTTTACAGTATGTTTGTCTAAAGCCAAAAATTTATTGTGGTTTCTTATGTCGACTTGCTCTGTTTACTCATACAAAAAACGATATGTCTTAATTTTAATTTTGATATGTAGTCCTTCGTATTCACAATACACAGAAGTAATCAATTCCAATCGCCCTGGGTTTTCTGAGAGTCCTTACAGTGTCGGAACGGGTGCATATCAATTAGAAACGAATGTCTTTTATCGAAAGGTTGAGAGACTTCCCACATTCTCTAGACCTGAATTATCAGGTATTGATCTATTGTTTAGAACGAGTTTTTTTAAAGAGCGGCTAGAGCTCAATCTTCACTTCGGCTATCAGAAGGGTCAAATTGCATTTCAAAATATATTTAACTCTAGTTACAATGCTTCTGGTATTCGAAATTTATCTGTAGCTGGGAAATATTTAATTTATGAACAAGAATATACTGATAAATCTAAAGAAATTAGAAGTTGGAAGAAAAGGTTCAGTTTTGACTGGAAACGCTTAATTCCATCTGTTGCTGCCTACTCAGGGGTACATACTGGCATTGGAGACCCAATATTTAACCTCTATGAAAATGGTGGGTTTTCTCCAAAAATTGGCATACTCTTACAAAATGATCTGACCAGTGATTTAAATATTATTACAAATATTTACTACGACAGAATTACTACAAGTGCTCCAGAACTCTCTTATATCATCACTGCTACCTACAGCTTAAATGAGCGTTGGTCTACTTTCTTCGAAAATCAAACGATTTCAAATAGCTATCGAGTAGAATCAAATATTGGATCTGGATTAGCTTTCCTATGGAATCCTAACCTTCAAATCAATACTTCCTTGCGGCTTATTGCTGATGGTAAATCAAAAGGGTTTTATGCCTCTTTTGGGTCATCTTACCGGTTAAACAAACATCGAGATCAGTTTACTGAAGTTGATGAATTGGGAAATCCAATAGAAAAAAATAATTTTAAGGAGCGTTCAAAAAAGGGCTTTTTTGGCAGCTTATTTGCAAAAATTACTGCTATTTTCAATAAAAAAGGAAAATCATCATATCGACCAAAAAAGCTTACTGAAAAGAGTTTAGAATCAATCAGGAAAAATACGAACATAGACGAACAAACTATCAATAACGATACCTTGATTAAAGTCAATTCTAAGCCTATTAGAACCAAACCGAGGCGTGTTCGTGTAAAACCCACCAAATACAAAGAGGTTAAAAGCGATAAGAAGAAGGGGTTTTTAGGAATTTTTAAAGGAACATCAAATAGTAAAAAAGAAAAAAAGCGCAAAGAGAAAGAGGCTAAGAAAATCGATGAGATGAGTCAGAAAAACATTGATAAAGAACTCAAAAAGCTCGGTAAAAAACAAAAAAAATTAGAGAGAGAACTCAAAAAAGAAGAAGATCGCAACAAGCGTAAGGAAGCTAACAAAAAGAAAAAAGAGGATGAAGAAGATGACGAAAGCATTTAAACTTTATATTTTTTTGTATGATTAGCGTTCAGGAAATTACTACTAAGAAGGAAATGAAGCAGTTTGTGAAATTTCCATTTTCTATATACAAAGGCAATCCTTATTGGGTTCCTCCAATTATCAAAGATGAGTTAAACATATTTGATAAGACTATGAATCCAGCATTTGAACATGCAACGGCTCGCTTTTTTATCGCTTTAAAAGATGGCAAGATCGCAGGAAGGGTCGCTGCCATTATCAATCATTATGAGGTAGAGAAGCAAGGAATAAAAAAAATGCGCTTTGGTTGGTATGATGTGATTGACGATGTGTCGGTAAGTAAAGCGCTTCTTAAAAAAGTACATGAAATTGGCACGCAGCAGCATCTAGAGTTTGTGGAAGGGCCTGTGGGTTTTTCTAACCTTGATAAAGTAGGTGTTTTAGTTGATGGATTTGATCACATTGGGACTATGATCACTTGGTATTCTTTACCTCATTACAAAGAGCATCTTGAGCAACTTGGGTATGTAAAAGCTAAAGAATATTTAGAAAATAAGTTTGACATAAGAAATGTAGATAAGGCATATTACGCTAAGATCTCCAGAATTATCAAACACCGGTTTAAGCTAACATCAGTCAATTTTAAAAAAACAGAGCAAGTACTTCCTTATGTTGAGGATATGTTTGCCTTGTTTAATAAAACGTACTCTAAATTGGCTTCTTATGTTCCGATTTCCGATCGACAAATACAATACTTTAAAAACAGATATATCAGTTTTGTCAATCCAGAATTTATCAAATTTGTTTTTGATGAAAATAAGCAAATGATCGCCTTTGCCATCATCATGCCCTCGTTCTCGAGAGCTTTACAGAAAGCTAAGGGAAAATTATTCCCTTTTGGCATTTTTCACCTTTTAAAGGCTCGAAGAAATCCTACAGCCATTACCTCTTATCTTATTGGGGTAGATGAAAAATACCAAAACAAAGGTATTACTGGTATTATCTTTGACGAGTATTTGAAGAGCATAGAAGGAAAAAAAGTTGAAACAATGTTTCGAACTCCTGAGTTAGAGGAAAACAAAGCCATACACCAAATATGGAGAAATTTTAATCAAGTAACACACAAAAGAAGAAGAACCTACAGGATCAATATTAAATGACTAGATATTGGATTTGGAGCGTGATAAAAAATCAAAAAATGCAACTTTTTTACATTTCAGATATCAACGAGAGCACCCAGCAAATTACTTTTGACCCTACGGAGAGTAGACATATCATCAGAGTACTCCGTAAAAAAGAAGGTGATCGTATATACATCACCAATGGTAGAGGACTTCTGGTGACATCTACAATCGATATTGCTAGTGATAAAAAGTGTCAGGTGAGGGTTTCTAATTGTGAGAAAAAAAACAACTCTAGGAACTATCATCTACATCTAGCCGTAGCGCCCACAAAAAACGATGATCGTTTAGAATGGTTTCTGGAGAAAGCTACTGAAATAGGAATCGATGAGATCACCCCTATTATTACACAAAATTCGGAAAGACGTACAGTGAAGAAAAAACGCTTGGAAAAAATCATGATTGCTGCCATGAAACAGTCGTTAAAATTTCACCTTCCCATCTTAAATGACCCTACTCCCTTAGATGTTTTCCTACATCTCAAGTCCAACAACCGCGGTTATATCGCTCATTGTCGTGAAGGGGAAAAAAGAAGCATGAAAGCGCTTATACAATCATCGGAATCATCAACTATCCTCATTGGCCCTGAGGGTGATTTTTCCCGTGAAGAAATTGTCAAAAGCATTAATGCCAACTTTGTTCCAATTAGCCTAGGAAAAGAAAGGCTTAGGACTGAAACAGCAGCCTTAGTTGCTGTTCAAAATATTGCTTTTATCAATGAGTAAGAGTAAATTTCATCTATCATCCTTGACTCCATCATTTTATGAGTTTTAAATTCATTTTTGTCGTTCTTTTTGCTAGAATATTTGCTCCTATTTCTGCACAAGAAGTCGCCGTCTTAAAATATAACGGTGGTGGTGATTGGTATTCTAATCCGACAGCACTGCCTAACCTAATTGACTTTGCCAATGAAAATATTCATACTAAAATTGTCAGGAACCCCACCTCCATAGCTGTTGGAAATACAGATCTCTTTAACTTTCCTATGGTGTTTATGACAGGTCATGGAAATGTATTCTTTACTAGGGATGAAGCGCAAAATCTAAGGATGTATTTAATTTCTGGTGGGTTTTTACACATCTCGGACAATTACGGCCTAGACACCTACATTCGTAAAGAAATGAAAAAAGTTTTTCCCGAGTTGAATTTTCAAGAGATTCCCACTGATCATCCTATCTACAAACAGACATTTACCTTTAAAAATGGACTGCCAAAAATTCACGAACACGACAAAAAAGCTCCACAAGGTTTTGGGATCTTCTTTGAAGGAAGGTTGGTCTGCTACTATGATTATGAATCTGATTTAAGTGATGGATGGGAAAATGCCTCAATTCATAACAATCCTGAGGAAGTAAGGTTAAAAGCCTTGAAAATGGGAGCAAATATAATTGAATATGCTTTTAAAAACTGATTTGACCCCAGATATAGATCGTATCAGAATTCACTTTGATACAGAATCTTTGTGGATTCTGAACATCGCTATTGGTATTATCATGTTTGGCGTGGCTTTGGGAATTACTACTGAAGATTTTAGACGATTGATTCGCAACCCAAAGATACTACTGATAGGTATTTTTTCTCAATTTATCTTATTACCTGCATTAACATTCCTTGCCATTCTTATCATAAAACCTCACCCTAGTTTTGCTTTGGGGATGATGATGATCGCAGCCTGCCCTGGTGGTAATACATCTAATTTCTACAGTAAAATGGCCAAAGGAAATGCTGCTTTATCTGTGAGTCTTACTGCTTTTGCCACATTAGCATGTATTGTTATGACTCCTTTTAACCTAGAATTTTGGGGAGGCTTGTACAGCCCTACCAATGCCATTTTAAAAACAGTGGCGTTGGATCCTTTTGAATTATTTAAATTGATCTTGTTAATTCTAGGAATCCCATTGATTTCTGGAATGCTTGTTAACTATAAGTTTCCTGAGACATCTAAAAAAATAGAACGAATTCTAAAACCCTTTTCCATGATTGTCTTTCTCAGCTTAATCGTTGGGGCTTTTTATGAGAATATTGATATTTTTCTGAACTATATTTATTTGGTTGCAGCGCTGGTTATCTTCCATAATATAGGGGCTTATATCATCGGTTATTAC
This sequence comes from Flavobacteriaceae bacterium, assembly GCA_964228785.1. GTDB lineage: Bacteria > Bacteroidota > Bacteroidia > Flavobacteriales > Flavobacteriaceae > Polaribacter. Next base: position 4,253 of record CAXRAW010000040.1, on the reverse strand, counting down.
ACTGCAAAAAGTTTTGGTTTACAGGTCAGAGAACGTAAAACTATTGCCATAGAGACGGGGATTCAGAATGGTGGTCTTGGACTGTTACTTATCTTTGATTTCTTTCAAGGTCTTGGCGGAATGGCGCTACTGGCAGCCTTTTGGGGTGTTTGGGACATCTTCTCTGGAATGATCCTAGCAAGCTATTGGAGCAGGCGTTAGAAGCTGTTAATACAGAGTTATAAACAATGATAATCAGGTTTCTACCAAAATGAAGATTCACGAAGTGGAATTTATAGACACTTTTCGATTTAGCATAAACACCATCACATTTCCACTTTTTTATGGTATTCAAAGCCTCTTAGTATCACATTTTTTTGGATGGGCAGTTGCTGGCTTTTATTTCCTAGGGAGCTTGATACTTGTGCTGATATACTCTAAATTACACCCCACTCCAACCGAGCAGTGCTGAGTTTGGTGTATTACTCAGTGATTATCGCCTCTTGTATGAGTCGCTGAATTTCAGTTCGGATATTTTCTTCTATCAGTCCTCTATTCTCCATAGTTGGATAAACACGATTTGACAAGAACACATAGATTAAGCCGCTATTGGGATCGGCCCAAGTGTAGGTACCTGTAAACCCACTATGACCAAAACTTTCATCGGAGACGCATCCACAGGTAGCTTGAACATCAGGATTTAATTGAGGTTTGTCAAAGCCTAATCCTCTTCTCACTTCTTTATCTTCAAAATATCGTTTGTTGAATTTATTGAATGTAGAGGCTTTAAAATATCGTTTTCCGCCGTAGTATCCTTTTTGTAAATAGAGTTGCATCATCTTAGCAATATCATTCGCATTGGAAAATAACCCCGCATGTCCTCCTACTCCACCTTGCATGGCGGCGCCCATATCATGAACGTATCCTAGAAGTAGTTGATTTCTAAAATAAGTGTCCTTTTCTGTAGGTACAATGTCATTTTTTTCAAACTTTTCCAATGGCAAATAGGTCATTCTATCAGCTCCCAGCGAGGTGTAAAATTCTTTTTGTACCAGATGGTTGATGCGAGCTTTGTACTTTTTCTCTAGAACTTCTTTTAATAGATAGTATCCTAGATCACTATATTGGTATCCCTCTTTTTCAAGTTGATCTGCTTCTTTGATATGAGTTAAAATAGAGTCTTTGTACGTCTTGTTTAGGTAGAGGTTTTCTGCCACTTGAATAGTAAATTCCTTTGTTTTTTTCTGATGGTAGAAGGTTTTTAAATTCTTATTGGTAATGCTATCCTGAGTCAATTTATAAAACGGGATCCAAGCTTTTAACCTTCCGTAATGTGATAAGATTTCCCTGACAGTAATGGTATCTTTATTTGATTTATTTAGCTTTGGTAATATCTTCGCCAAACTCGCATCTAGTGGAATTTTTTGCTCTTCCTCTGCTTTGATAAGAAGAGGAAGTGATGACAGTATTTTAGTTAGTGATGCTATGTCATAAACATCGCTGTTTCTTACTGGATTCTTCTTTTGATCGGTATGGAATCCAAAACTCTTTTCGTAGATGACTTGTCCGTGCCTTGCCACTAGGATTTGCAATCCTGGCGCCATTTTCTCTTTTAACACTACCGTTGCAACAGAATCGATTTTGGCGAGTTTTTGGGAAGACATTCCAACAGTTTCGGGAATGGTGTATTGTAATCTCATCAAGTTCTGAGTGGTGATTCCTGCGCCTACAGGAAATTCTTCTTTGATAGAAACAGGCAACTTTCCGTTGGCTGAGATGGCTCCAAAAATCACCTGTGCTCCAATTTCTTGAGCTATTTTACTGTTTTGATATCCGATTAAAATCCCTTCAATATTGGCGAAAGAGTTGACATCTAAAAGACTATAAGGACTCGCAAAAACGGATAGAATAACCTTGTTGCTTTTTCCTATTTCGTCCAACCAAAGCAAGTCTTTTTTACTAAATTTAAACGATTTCCATGGATGTTTGTTGGAGGTGTGATATCCTACAATAACCAGATCGTAATTCTTAAGGGTCTTTTTCACTTTATTCAGTTGGCTGCCTGAAACTCTGACCACTTTGGTATACTTTTTTAACGTATTAAGAAAAGCACCTCCTGAAGCGTCTCCCAATTCTAGATAGGCTATTTTTTGATATTTCTTGAGATCTTTAATCGGAAGCACTTCCTTTTTGTTTTTGATAACTGTCATTGACGCTTTTACCAGTGATCTGTGTAAAACACCATCTGATGTGGTGTTTACATCTGCAATTAGGTTTGTCGTATCAATCGCCTGATATTGATATAGTCCAAGCTTGTATTTTGCTGACAATATCTTTTTTACGGACTCATCTATACTACGTGTTGATAATTTTCCTCTTTTCAATGATTTTTTTATGAGTGTTACGGTGGCTGGAATATCTTGGGGAATGAGCAAGATATCGTTTCCAGCCTGTAAAGCTGCCAAATTAATTTGAGCTGAGGTAGCATAGTTTGCAGCTCCTTTCATATTGAGTCCGTCGGTAAAAATTAATCCAAGAAATCCTAATTTTTCTTTTAAAAGTCCGTTGACCACCGAGGGAGATAAGGAGGTTGGCAGTTTGGGATTTCTCTCTAGTGCTGGGATGCTCAAATGTGCTGTCATGACTCCTCCCACCCCTGCGTTAAACACTTTTTGATAGGGATATAATTCTATATTTTCCAATCGTTTCTTATTAAAATTCAAGACAGGAAGTCCTAGGTGTGAGTCTGTTGCTGTATCTCCGTGACCAGGGAAGTGTTTTACAGTTCCAAAGACTCCTTCGCTCTGAAGCCCCTGAATGAAGGCAATCGATTTCTGAGTAACGTTCTTTTTGTCTTCACCAAAAGAGCGATTTCCTACAATTGGGTTTTGGGGATTGGTATTGATATCTACTACGGGAGCGAAATTTACATGAATTCCAAGTCGATTGCAATGTTGACCAATGTGTTTCCCCAATTGAAAAATTAACTGATTATCTTGAATGGCTCCAAGAGTCATATTCCATGGGAACCTATAGGTGTTTTTTAAACGCATATCCAATCCCCATTCGCCATCAAAGCCTATCATGAGGGGGATTTTGGATAGGGATTGGTAGGTGTTGTACAAGGCTACTTGCTTTTGAGGTGTTCCTTGCATGAAAATAAGACCTCCTATATGGTAATCGAAAATCATCTTTTTAATAGAATTCGTGTGGGCGTTCTTTTTATTGGAGTATGCTTGTACCATAAAGAGTTGCCCTATTTTTTCATCCACTGTCATGTTCTTAACGATACTGTCTACCCATTGTTCTTGCGCATTGTAATCTGTAGCTCTTAACGGATCTAGATTCTGGGCATGTAATCCAGAGACCATCAATAACAATAAAACAGATAGCAGTCTTTTCATGACAAATGGGGGATGGAAATCTATACTAGTAATCGTTTATGCCAGCTTTGTTCAGCGGGAACTTCCCAGCTTCCTTCTAATTCTTTTTTAGTTGAAATCATATGATTAAAAACAACGGTTTGGGGAGTGATTTTACTTTCTCTGGCATAGGTTTTAAAAGCATTCATTTGAACTACATGGATGTGATTTTCTTCTTTGAATGAAATTTTCATTTTATTCATCATCTCTACATTGAATATCTTTTCTAACTCTTGTACAAAATGTACTGATGCGTCTATAGAACATCCTGAAACAGCATTAAAATCTTCGTCTACTGCCAATACTAAAAACTGGTTGTATTTGATGGTAAATGATCCCCTTAAATTGGAACTGTGTCGTGTCCATTGTTCCATAAAAGCAATTGTTCTTTCCGAGATAATACTGATTTCTTCTTGGGTAAATGCTCTATCGGATTGATAAATCCAGATTCTAGAATCATCGGGTAGGCTATCGAAATCGACAAACATAATTTTCTTTTTTTATCTTATCAAAAGTACGTGATTTTTTTGATCTGTGAATTTCATTGAAGAACAAAGGAAAAAGAATGAAGACTAACGGAGCAATGAACTTGAGGTTGTAAAAGTACTTGTTTGATGTTGCGTTAGCCCTTATGTTTGTAATATCTAACCCAAAGTTAAGTGTTTATCTTTCCATCAATATCACATAAACACGACAATCATGGAAAAAACAGTCAGGGCAAAAGCACTATAAACTGATTATTTTTCTAAGGTACTGATTGTCTAGAGCTGCTTTAAATCGTTTTCCTTTCACTCCTTGTTTGGCAGTTTTTTCATTTTTAATCAAGTTGAGTGCTATTTTGTTGATCATAGA
>CAXRAW010000039.1:0-45687 GCA_964228785.1 Flavobacteriaceae bacterium | reverse complement strand
TGCTCCCCCTCTTGGGCTCGAACCAAGGACCCTCTGATTAACAGTCAGATGCTCTAACCAACTGAGCTAAGGAGGAAGGTATGTATATTTTTATGTCTTTAATTTGACAGGCACCTCTGCAAAACCTCTTCATTTAATTTTCCTTGAAAATCAACTCTTTCTTAAAAATGAATGGCTCAAAAAGAGCCTTTGATTAACAAATTTCGCAAGGTGGGTGCAAATATATAGTATTTTAAAAAATCGTAAAAACTTTTTTATAAAAATCGCAAAAAAAAGTGAGCAGCTGAAAACTGTAAAATCCATCCCTTATTTTTCCAAATAATTGTACTTTTGTCAGGATAAATAGCGTACTTGCAAAGCAAAGGAATTCCATGGATAAGTTTTCGTTTTTAAACGCTGTACACACAGGTTTCATCGCCGATCTATACGATCAATATATACAAAATCCAGATGCTGTAGAACCCAGTTGGAGAAGCTTTTTTCAAGGATATGATCTTGCGAATGAAAACTACTCTCTTACAGACGAAGATGAGATCGCTCATGAGATACCAGAAGAAGTAAGAAAAGAGTTTCTGGTGGTAGATCTGATCAATGGTTACAGAACTCGTGGACATTTATTTACAAAGACAAACCCTGTTAGAGATCGAAGGAAATACACACCAACCTTAGAAATTAAAAATTTTGGGCTTTCTGAAAAAGACCTTGATACTATTTTTAATGCGGGGGAAGTTTTGGGAATCGGACCTAAACCGCTAAGAGACATTATTGCCCATCTAGAGCGAATCTACTGTGATTCTATTGGAGTAGAGTATATGTATTTGAGGAATCCCGAGGAGTTGAAATGGTGGCAGGATCGCTTGAATCAAAATGACAATCACCCCAATTATTCTCTAGATACCAAAAAGTACATCCTTTCTAAGCTCAATCAAGCTGTAACATTTGAAAGTTTTTTACAAACCAAATATGTAGGTCAAAAACGATTTTCATTGGAAGGAGGTGAAGCGCTGATTCCCGGGATTAGTGTTGCTTTGAGAAAAGCTACAGAAGACTATGATGTTAAAGAATGTGTTCTGGGGATGGCGCATAGAGGTCGATTGAATACACTGGTGAATATTTTTAAAAAACCAGTTCGCGATCTTTTTAGTGAGTTTGAAGGCAAAGATTTTGAAGATGAAGAAATTGATGGTGACGTAAAATATCATCTTGGGTTAACTCTCAGCAAAACCTACAGAGATGGGAAAAAAATTAAAATGAATTTGGTGCCCAATCCCTCTCACCTAGAAACTGTAGATGCAGTTGTAGAAGGAATTACTCGGGCAAAAATTGATAGAAAATACAACGGTGATAACAGTAAAATACTCCCCATCCTAGTTCATGGAGATGCGGCTATTGCTGGACAAGGAGTGGTCTATGAAGTAATTCAAATGGCAAAACTCCATGGCTACAAAACAGGAGGAACGATTCATGTGGTGGTCAACAATCAAATAGGGTTCACTACGAATTACCTAGATGCACGTTCTAGTACTTATTGTACAGACGTAGGGAAGGTTACTTTGTCTCCTGTCTTACATGTCAATGCAGATGATACAGAAGCGGTATGCCATGCCATGGAGATAGCGATAGAATTTAGAATGAGGTTCAAGCGTGATGTATTTATCGATTTGCTAGGTTACAGGAAATACGGTCATAACGAAGGTGACGAGCCGCGTTTTACACAGCCTAAATTATACAAGGTAATTTCTAAGCACCAAAACCCCAAAGATGTCTATGCAGCTAAACTGATTGCTGAGGGAAGTATTGGCACTTCATACCTAAATGCCATAACGAACGAATTTAAAGAGATGTTGAATGACGAGTTTGAAAAGTCAAAAAAGGACAGCACCTCAAAAGTTCGTGAGTTCATGGAATCTACATGGAGCGAATTCATTCGTCAACCATTAGAAGCCATGCTCCAGCCAGTAGATACCACTTACCCTGTAAATCAGCTTAAAGATATTGCTAAAGTTGTTTCTAAAGTCCCTGAGGGAGTAAAATTCCTTAGAAAAGCTGAAAAAATCCTCAGACAGCGAGATGTTATGGTGTTTGAAAAGAATGAACTAGACTGGGGAATGGCAGAGACACTAGCTTATGGTTCCTTAATGGAAGAAGGGTATGATGTTCGCATTTCTGGTCAGGATGTAGAACGGGGGACGTTTTCCCACAGACATGCCATTTTGCGTGATGAGATTTCGGAAGAGCGTATTAATTTACTAAATACAAACTCTAATAACAAAGGACAGATGCGAATTTACAATTCGCTGCTTTCAGAATATGGAGTTTTGGGATTTGACTATGGATATGCGATGGCATTTCCTAATTGCTTGACCATTTGGGAGGCACAGTTTGGAGATTTTTCTAATGGAGCACAGATTGTATTTGATCAGTATATTTCTGCTGCTGAGGACAAGTGGAAAATTCAGAATGGAATTGTCGTGTTACTACCACACGGTTATGAAGGTCAGGGTTCCGAGCATTCATCAGCAAGGATAGAAAGATATTTACAGCTTTGTGCAGAGGATAATATGACGATTGCCAACTGTACCACACCGGCAAACTTTTATCATCTATTACGCAGGCAAATGAAGCGCAATTTTAGAAAACCGTTGGTGGTGTTTACACCTAAAAGTTTGTTGCGTCTTCCGGCTGCTGTCAGTACTATTGAGGAATTGGCAAAAGGAAGTTTTCAAGAAATTATTGATGATACAATTCACCCTGAACAGGTCAAGAAAGTAGTTTTTTGCACGGGAAAGTTTTATTACGATCTACTATCAGAGCGCAAATCATTACAGCGCAATGATATTGCTCTAGTTCGAGTGGAGCAGTTATTTCCGCTACACGAAAAAAAGTTACAGAAAGTAATTAACAGGTACTCCAATGCAGAGAGGTATGTGTGGGCACAAGAGGAACCCAAAAATATGGGTGCTTGGAGCTTTATGCTGCAGCGATTTACACAGGTAAAGCTAGAGGTAGCATCACGAAAATATTACGCTGTTCCTGCTGCTGGTTCAAAGGCTAGATTTGAAAAGAGACACAAAAAAGTAATCAATAGTGTATTTGATTAAAAAAGACAAAATCAAAATATAAAAAAAGTATATGGTTTTAGAAATGAAAGTTCCTTCACCAGGAGAATCTATTACAGAGGTGGAAATCGCAACTTGGTTGGTCGAAGATGGTGATTATGTAGAAAAAGATCAGCCTATAGCCGAAGTAGATTCTGATAAGGCAACCTTAGAATTGCCAGCTGAGGAAAGTGGTATCATCACTTTAAAGGCAGAGGAAGGGGATGCTGTAGAAGTTGGAGCAGTTGTCTGTTTAATTGATATGAATGCCGCAAAGCCAGAAGGGCTAGCTACACAAGAGCAAAAAACGCCCAGGAACGAATTAGTGGAGACGCCAGTAGTAGCCCCATTGAAAGACACCTATGCCACAGGAACACCGTCACCAGCAGCAAAGAAAATTTTAGCTGAAAAGGGAATGGAAATTACCCAGATCAAAGGAACTGGAAAGGATGGAAGAATAACCAAAGACGATGCTGTAAAAGCAGTTCCAAGTATGGGAACTCCTGCTAACGGCGGATCGCGTAGTTCTACCACCAAAAAACTTTCCATGCTCAGAAGGAAGGTTGCCCAGCGCTTGGTTACTGTGAAGAATGAAACAGCGATGCTAACCACATTTAATGAGGTAAATATGAAGCCTATCTTTGATCTTAGGAAAGAGTTCAAGGAAGATTTTAAAGCCAAGCATGGCGTTGGTCTTGGGTTTATGAGTTTTTTTACAAAAGCGTGTGTGAGAGCCTTACAAATGTATCCTGACGTCAACTCTATGATTGATGGAAACCATAAAGTATCGTATGATTTTCAAGATATTTCTATTGCAGTATCTGGCCCTAAAGGATTGATGGTCCCTGTGATTAGGAACGCTGAGAACTTGACTTTTAAAGATGTAGAGAGCGAAGTAAAACGACTAGCATTAAGAGCTAGGGACGGACAAATCACAGTGGATGAGATGACGGGAGGTACTTTTACCATTACCAATGGGGGAGTCTTTGGATCGATGTTGTCCACACCTATCATTAACCCACCACAAAGTGCAATTTTAGGAATGCACAACATCGTTGAAAGACCAATTGCTGAGAATGGAGAGGTGGTGATTAGACCTATTATGTTTGTTGCCCTGTCTTATGACCATAGAATAATTGATGGTCGTGAATCGGTAGGATTCTTGGTTGCTGTAAAAGAAGCATTGGAAAACCCAGTTGAGTTACTAATGGATAACAATCCGATAAGTGCATTGGAAATGTAAGCAATCGCATGCCACTTCTGGCGTTAAATAACTCAATTAACATATGTCTTTTTGTATGATATTTCAAAATGAAGAAAACCCGTAGTTACCAATACGAGTTGTTTTTTTATGAAAAGTTTTTCAATCCAACAAAATACCCCAAAACAGCAAATATGTTTTGGGGTATTTTTTATGATGTGATCAAAAAGTTAATCTTCCTTTCTAACAGGTCTTGGTCCACGGGTGTCTTTTCTGTGGTCTCGTCCTCTGTAATCTCGTCCATTGTTACGGCTGTTCCGTCCACGGTTGTTATGATCCCTTGGAGGTCTGGCAACATAGCCTTCAGGCTTTGGCAACAACGCTTTTCTTGAAACTTTTTCCTTCTTAGTTCTGGGATCAAGGCCAAAGTATTTTACTTCTAGTACATCACCTAGATTCACAGCATCAGTAACGTTGCTGGTTCGCTCCCAAGCTAGTTCGCTTACGTGTAACAGCACTTCGTTTCCTGGAGCTTCTGTATATTCTACTACAGCACCAAACTCTAGAATTTTAATTACTTTGACTTCATAAGTCTCCCCTTTTTCAGGTTTAAACATCATGGAATCAATTCTAGCCAATACGGTATCAATTCCTTCTTGATTGGTTCCTAAGATTTCTACAATACCTTCTTCTGTGACAGGATCTTCATTAATTACAATGGTGGTTTCTGTACTTTTCTGAAGTTCTTGAATATGTTTTCCTCCAGGACCGATAAATGCTCCAATAAGATCGTTCGGGATTCTCGTGGTAATCATTTTTGGTGCATGAGGTTTTACATCCGCGTTAGGTTGTGCGATGGTGTCTGTTAATTTCTCTAGGATGTGCAAACGACCTTCTCTAGCTTGTTGAAGTGCTTGCACAAGAATTTCATAGGATAATCCTTTGATCTTGATATCCATCTGGCAGGCAGTGATTCCGTCTGCAGTTCCTGTTACTTTAAAGTCCATGTCTCCCAGGTGATCTTCATCTCCTAAAATATCGGATAATACGGCGTAGCGATCTCCATCAGAGATGAGTCCCATGGCAATTCCAGAAACAGGCTTTTTAAGTGTAACTCCCGCATCCATTAGTGCCATTGTTCCAGAGCATACGGTTGCCATAGAGGAAGAACCATTGGATTCTAAAACCTCAGATACTACTCTTACTGTGTATGGAAATTCTTCTGGGATCATTCCTTTTAAGGCTCTTTGCGCTAGGTTTCCATGTCCGATCTCACGACGTGAGGTTCCTCTTATTGGTCTGGCTTCACCAGTGGAGAATGGAGGGAAATTGTAATGTAGGTAAAAGCGCTCTTCTCCTTGTACGGTAGGAGAGTCAATCATATTAACATCTCTTGAAGTTCCCAATGTTACAGTTGCCAATGCTTGTGTCTCTCCTCTGGTAAAGATAGAGGAACCATGTGTTTTGGGGAGGTAATCTACTTCGCACCAGATGGGTCTGATGTCTGTTGTTTTTCTACCGTCTAAACGTAATCCTTCGTTTAATGTTAAATCGCGAACAGCAGCCTTTTGAGATTTACTGAAGTATTTTCCAATTAAGTTCCCATATTCTTCAATTTCTTCTTCGGAAAATGTTGCGATAAGTTCTTCTTTTAATTCTGAAAAAGCAAGCCCCCTTTCCTGTTTGGAACTTCCTTTTTTTGCGATATCATAATTTTTTTGATAGCTAAACTCATGAATTTTTTGAGCTAGTCCTTCATCTTCTCTTTCTCCTTCGTATTCGCGTGTTTCTTTTTTCCCAACAGCTTCAGCCAATTTTACTTGTGCTTCACATTGAACTTTTATTGCTTCATGAGCAAACTTAATGGCTTCTGCCATTTCTTCTTCTGAAACTTCATCCATTTCACCTTCAACCATGGCAACAGAATCTAAGGAAGCACCAATCATCATATCAATATCTGCCTCTGCTAGTTGATCATAGCTTGGATTGATGATAAATTTACCATTTATTCTAGCTACTCGTACTTCTGAGATAGGAGTTTCAAAAGGAATGTCAGACAGTTGAATTGCTGTAGAGGCAGCTAGTCCTGCTAGTGCGTCTGGCATCACACTTTCATCGTGCGACATCAACTGAATCATTACCTGTGTTTCTGCATGGTAGTCCTTTGGAAACAAGGGACGCAATACGCGATCTACCAAGCGCATGGTTAAAATTTCATCATTACTGGGTCTTGCTTCACGTTTCATAAATCCGCCAGGATAGCGTCCTGCGGCAGCAAATTTTTCTCTGTAATCTACTGTGAGAGGAAGAAAATCAATTTCTGGGTTGGCTGTCCTAGCTGAAACGACTGTGGCTAGCATCATTGTGTCTCCCATTCTAACAACAACAGAACCATCGGCTTGCTTTGCTAATTTCCCTGTTTCTAGTGTGATGGTTCTTCCATCGCCAAGTTCGATGACTTGGTTAAATACTTTTGGAATCATACGTTAAATAATTCATTTTTAAATAATTCATTTTTAAATAATTTGTTGTTGTTTTGTACTGTATTGTTACCAATGGAAGCTATTTACCTCTCTTTTTTTTGTTGAAACTGAGTAGGAATAATAACTTTGATTTTGCTTGAGAAATTTTATGGGAACAAAAAGAGGTGCACTTACGAGCACCTCTTTTTTTAGGAACTATTTTCTAATTCCTAATTCTTTGATAATTGCGCGATACCTTGTAATATCTTTGTTCTTTAGGTAGTCTAGAAGACTTCTACGCTTTCCTACCATTTTAACCAACGAACGTTCTGTGTTAAAATCTTTTCGATTTTTCTTTAAATGCTCTGTTAGATGATTGATTCTGTGCGTGAACAATGCAATTTGTCCTTCTGCTGATCCGGTATCGTTTTTCCCTTTACCGTGTTTTTCGAAGATGTTTTCTTTAATTTCTTTAGTCAAATACATGCCAATATTATTTAAATGATTTTTATGTACTCAATGAATTTTCATTGAAGTTGCAAATGTACAATTATTTTTCTAATGAAACTCTTATAAGAGGATTCCTAAAATAAGGTCAATATTTCAATCTAAGGAAGTGATGAAGTAGCGAAAAGTGTAGTAATTCAACTGTATTAAAATAGGAGAATATCGTGTAGAAAGGTCAAAACTTGTGTGCGTTATTTAACACAAGGGGTGGTAGATTGTACAACAATTTGACTGTGATAACTGACTCAAGGTGTCTTTTAGTACAAAGGATTCTTTAATGCTGCGTTAGCGATTGTAGCGACATCCTTTTTTGTCTTTGCAAAGCAAAAGAGATACAGCGAAAAGCGCGACCCGAAGGGAAACGCCCTAAATAATAGTACGAAAGTTTGGGTTGCCTTATGAGATTTTTACCTTAGTTGAATAATGGGCAAGGCGGGGATTGGGATTTGTTAAGAGCAAAAAAATTGCATATCCTACTTTTGGGTTCTAATGGGTTGATTTTGGATTAAATCTATATAAAGGTTAATTTGTTTTTTTAGATTTTTTCTTTCGTAAATTCCGTCTAGGAATCCGTGTTCTAGGACAAATTCTGATCGTTGGAAACCCTCTGGCAAGTCTTTTCCAGTAGTGTCTTTTACAACTCTGGGACCTGCAAAGGCAACTAGCGCATTTGGTTCTGCAATATTGATGTCTCCTAACATAGCGAAAGAGGCGGTTGTCCCACCTGTTGTTGGGTCTGTACAAAGAGAAATATATGGGATTTTGGCATCGGCTAGTTGTGCCAATTTTGCAGATGTTTTTACTAATTGCATTAGTGATAGGGAGGCTTCCATCATTCTAGCGCCCCCAGATTTGGAAATCATTAAAAAAGGAATGCTGTTTTTTATGGAGTAATCGATAGCTCTTGCAATCTTCTCTCCCACAGCACTTCCCATAGATCCCCCAATAAAAGCAAAGTCCATTGCTGCGATAACGATGTCTTTTCCTGATGATTTTCCAACGGCTGTCCTCACGGCATCTTTTAAGTTTGATTTTTTTTGAGCTGCTTTTATGCGGTCTGGGTATTTTTTTGTATCCTCGAACTTTAAAGGGTCTTTGGAGGTGATTTTGGGGTTTAGCTCTTCGAATTTGTTGTCATCAAACATCAATTCAAAGTATTCTTTACTTCCAATCCGTACGTGATATCCATCTTCTGGACTAACATATAGATTGCGTTTCAGTTCTTCAGTATCAATAATTTTTCCACTAGGGGTTTTGTACCAAAGTCCTTTTGGGATATCTTTCTTTGCCTCAGTAGGAGTTTGAATTCCTTTGTCTATTCTCTTGAACCAGGCCATGTTTGTTAATTCGTTAGTCTGTTATTTATTGTCGTATTTCCCAACAGGAAGTAATTTTAAAGTAAACAAATTTAAGGGTTTAATTTTTAAGTGGTAGACTAATGGGTAATTTTTAGGAGGATGTCTTCAAATGATTTTCTTACTGGTGATTTTACGCGTAGATATTTTTAGAGTGTGTTTACATTGTTTAAATCTTCAAAGGCTTCTTTCAAGCGCTTTTTGAGGGTGCCTTCCCCAATACGTAACCATTTTCTTGGATCGTAATATTTTTTGTTGGGCTGATCTGCTCCATCGGGATTTCCTATCTGTGTTTTCAGGTAATCGATATTTTCATTCATGTAATCGCGAATTCCCTCTGTAAATGCAAATTGTAAGTCGGTATCGATATTCATTTTGATAACGCCATACCCAATGGCTTCTCTGATCTCATCCAAGGTAGATCCAGAACCTCCATGAAAAACAAAATCGATGGTATTGTGGGGGACATTGTATTTTTCTGAAATGTATGCTTGTGAATTTTTCAAGATTTTAGGAGTGAGCTTAACATTTCCTGGTTTGTATACTCCATGCACATTTCCAAAGGCAGCTGCTACTGTAAACTGATCACTTACTTTTAGTAATTCCTCATAAGCGTAGGCGACTTCTTCTGGTTGGGTGTATAGTTTGGATGCATCTACATCGGAATTATCAACTCCGTCTTCTTCTCCACCAGTAATTCCCAGTTCAATTTCTAAAGTCATTCCCATTTTGGACATACGTGTTAGGTATTGCTTGCAGATTTCTATATTTTCTTCGATGGGTTCTTCAGAGAGGTCAATCATATGGGAGCTGTATAATGGTTTTCCTGTTTGCTTAAAGTGTTCTTCGCTTGCGTCTAGTAGGCCATCTATCCAAGGAAGTAGCTTTTTGGCACAGTGATCTGTATGAAGAATAACAGGGACACTATACGCTTCGGCCATCATGTGGACGTGTTTTGCACCAGCAATGGCTCCAGCAATGGCTGACTTTTGATTATCATTAGACAATCCTTTTCCAGCATTGAATTGTGCACCTCCGTTTGAAAATTGGATGATTACAGGAGAATTTAATTCTTTGGCGGTCTCCAAAACCGTATTGATGGTATTTGAGCCCACAACGTTAACAGCAGGTAATGCAAATCCTTTTTCCTTTGCTAGTTTGAATATTTCTTGGACTTTATAACCAGTTGCAACCCCGGGCTTGATATGGTGGCTCATTATGTACAATTAAGTTTAGTTACTAAAGGTGTCAAAAGTAATAAAAGTCCTGTTTCAAAATGATAATTACAGCGAAAAAAACGAAAACGTTCTCAGATTTTTATCACGAGATTTTAGAAAGGATAATTAATTCCAATATTATAAACTGCATTAGAAAAATTATAATTTTGAAACCATTTATTTTCTGCTAGGTAGGGTTCATGCATTTTAAATCCTAGATCTAGGCGAAATACCAAAAAACTAAAATCGTATCGCAGTCCAAAACCAGCTCCGACGGCAATGTCTTTCAATGATTGCAATCCATTAAATTTAGCTTGACTTTCGGCAAAAATAGAGTTGGTAATATCCCAGATATTTCCAGCGTCAACAAATAGTGCTCCTTTTAGACTCCCAAACATATCAAAGCGGTATTCTACGCTTGTTAAAAATTTTAAACTTCCGATGTTGTATTCGAGTCCTGAGTTTCTGGTTCCTGGACCTAGATCGTAGGTTTGCCATGCTCGTATGTCGTTAGACCCACCAGCAAAATAGCTTTTTGTAAAAGGAATGGCAGCATTGTCGTAGGGGATAATGGCACCTAAAAAACTTCGAAATCCAAACACAGAATTGTTGTCAATATCCCAGAATTTTTTGTATTCTGCGTCTACTTTAAAATATTGAGCTACAGGGATATTAAATAAAGTTCTTTTATTGTTTATATTTCTTGTTTTAGAAATAAGAGGGACTATATTGCCAGAGTTGGCCACTCTAATTTTAAAGAATGAAAAATTATTGTCACGGTAATCTGTTTGATTATTGTATGTAAATGAATAGGCAATGGTAGGAATTAAGAAATCTGATGTTATAATATTATAACGGTCTAAAATATTTAAGTTGTTTTGATACTCTTGTGGGTTTGAAATTCTAAAGTCAGTATTGTTGAGAATCTCTGTCATCAAATCTACTGGTTCTTGTCCAAAGTTGGGCAAGACAAAGTCAGTATCGTTATTATATGTTTGTGCTATTTGATTGAGTTTCTGATATTCAGAATTATAGATTTGAAAATATGTCCCAATTCGAAGATTTCGGACATATTGTGTGTTAAAAGCTTCTAATTGAATGGTTTTTTTACGATTGTAGTTCCACTTATAATCAACGAGAGCCGTTACTGTCTGCCTATCTAATCCTATATTCTTCTGGATACCTGTTCCAAGGGTGAACATAGTTCTGGGTGACATCTCTTTTGGAACTAGTTTGTTTAAACTAAAGGGTGCTAAAAACCTGGGAACCTCCAAGGATAAGTCTGAACCAATTTCCCATGAGTTGAAAAAATTTCCTGCCTGATTGGCGTCTTGGGAAGCGTTAAAAAATGAGCCTAAGAAGGAGAGTTTGAAAATTTCTGCGCCTTTAAAAGTATTTCTATTAATGATAGAAAATTTACCAGAAACTCCAAGATCACGAATATTGGAATGTGTTAGCTCTGTTTCTAGTCCCAAGGTATATTTTTCTATAGGTGTAAGAAAAATATTAACATCCAATTCGTCATCTTTCTCTTCCACTGCCTTGTACTGAATGGTGACCGTTTTAAAATTTCTCAGTAACTTTAAATGTCTTCGAGTGAGGTTTCGTAGCGTGTCAGCATATACTCCTCCAGATCTTAAGAAAATAGATTCAGATAGAAGTTTGGCGTTATATTCTAGCTTTCCAAAGGATCTGAAGTTGATATTATTATACGATGTTACGTTTTGGTATAATGAGTCCTCTTTTGCAAGGTTAACGTTGTAATCTGTAAAGAGATTAACGTGTCTAAGTTTTTGGATGTTATATTTTATTTGTGTGGAATTACCATTTTTATCGGATGTACGTTCGCTATCAAATATGACCAGATTTACATTGGTTTGGTAAGTGCTTGTGTTGGTTGAGTCCAACTCGTAAAAGCCCAGTCCCCTTTCAGAAAAATGATAGACTCCATGATTTCTAAAATGCTTAATAATTCGTTCTGCTTCTTTGATAAAATGGTCGTCTTTGTATTGCTCCCCACTTTTTAAGTAAGACCCATTTTTGATTTCTTGGTAGAGCGAGTCCAAAACAGGGGAGTTTATTTCCGTTTTAATAGTATCGAGAAAGGTTGGATTTCCCAATTCTACAATATAACTAACAGTTCCTCTTTTTTGTCCAGAAGTATCTCTGAGAGAACGAACACGTGCTTGAAAATATCCCTGCGTTTTAAAGTAAGCATTTAAATTTTTTTCTGTCTTTCTGATCTTGGTGGGAGCAATGGTCACTGGAGCCTCACCGTTTCTAAGAAACCAATTATTTAGACCAATCATAGAATTTGCATAAGAGATGCTCTGCTTTTCTGAAAAAATACTTTTGATAAAGTTGTAGGTCTTGGGCTTTTTCTTACCCCATTCAGAGGGAGTCTTGGGACGCTCTTTATTACCTAAGTTGTAGAAATATAGCGAAAGGGGAATCCCCAATGTTTTACTATTTGGCTTTTGTATAACTAGCTCATCCAGTTTTGGATCTGAGGTTTTTTTCCCATTAACAATCACTGTATTTTTGGTGAGCAATTGCTCATTTTCCTTGACTCTTTTTACAGAATTACAAGAGTAAACGAATAGTGTTAGTGTAAGAAGAATACCAAATTTTTTCACACGGTTAGATTGATGTTCACTGTTTGATATTTCATTGTTCTCTTTTGTTGCGGTATGAGCCTCTGTTAAACCAGCCTCTCCATGAGAGTTTCACACAAATAAATTCAAATTAACGGCTGAATATTTAATTATTTTAATTTTGCTAAAGCAGGAACATTTGATCTATCTCTGTAAGGGCTCCATGAAATGCATCCACAGTACAAAATCAAAAATACTATTTTTGAACAGTTTACAGAGATAAAATGGGTTTATCTAAAAATCATTCAAAACTTATAACAAGTTTAACTCATAAAAAGTATCGGCAGCGGCATAAAATGTTTGTGGTGGAAGGAGTGAAAGCAGTACGTGAATTTTTAAATTCTACCTTTGAATTGCACCAGTTATTTGGTGTTGACTCTGAATTTAATGTCAAGCAGAAATTCATTCATATTTCAGATACAGAGTTAAAAAAAGTGAGTCACCTTGTCAATCCCAATAAAGTTTTGGGAATTTTTAAAATACCAGAGCCACCTCAACCTAAGAGTTCAGGATTGACTCTCGCACTTGACTCTATGAATGACCCCGGTAATTTGGGAACCGTTATACGATTATGCGATTGGTTTGGGATAGATCAAATTGTCTGCTCTACGGATACCGTAGATTGTTACAATAGCAAAGTAGTACAAGCTAGTATGGGTTCCTTAACTCGTGTACATGTGGTCTATACAAATTTAACCTCTTTTTTGGTCGATGCAAAACTTCCAATTTTTATCGCAGATATGGATGGTGATCTCGTGTATCAGACCAAACTACCTCAAGAAGCAATTTTAGTGATGGGGAATGAGGCTAACGGAATTTCTCCAGCAGTCGGTGCATTAACTTCCAACAGATTGTGTATTCCGCGTTTTGGAAAGGTTCAACAAGCAGAAAGTCTCAATGTTGCCAGTGCGACAGCAATTTTATTGAGTGAATTTAGGAGATCGATTTCAACAGATGGCTAAAAAAGAATTGTTACCATTACTCAAAGGTAAAGTTTAGGAAGACCCCCCGCGTTGAAAAAGTGTTGATGGGTGAGGTCCATGGGCTGTTTGCAGTATTGTCGTCGATAATTTCTCGATTCATTGCAAAGACTCCACGGATCGATGGAGAAAATTTAAAGTAATACAAGTAAATATCGATCCCGATACCCATTTCATACATGAAATTTGAAGTTTTCATACGAAATTCACCACTATTGTTATCGTCTTGATTGTCTTGGTTACTCGAGAAATTGTGATCATAGGAGACTCCAGCGAGTACATAAGGTCGTATATTATTCCATCGGTTAGAGCTTAACTTCACTACCAATGGCAGGTGTAAATACGTAGATCCTATTTCTCGAACACTATCTCTATCATTTAACAGAAATGGGTTGTTGTTAAAATAGAGAATTTTTGAGTTACTCACAAGCCCTGGCTCAAACCGTAAGTTCACATTCCTGTGAAGACGCAAGTCAGCAATCAGTCCTACATTAAAGCCAGCAGTAGGCTTTACTTGTACTGTTGCTTTGGGAAAATTACTAGGTCTATAATCAACCTTAAAATCATTCTGATTGATTCCAAGGTAAAACCCATAGTGTAGCCTACGATCATCAAAAGTAGGGAGGTTATCTACCTTTCTTCTATTCTTTTTTAGAAAAATTTGTGATGATGCAGGAACCACATAGATCAAACAGATCACCAATACTAAGGTCTTGTTCATACTATTTTGTTGCCGAGTAGATTGTGGCTACTCCAAATGTTACAGGACTATACTTAGTGTTAATAAACCCATTTTTCTGTAAAATATTGTCAAAAGCTTCCCCAAAAGGAAAAATATTTGCCGATTCGCATAAATATGAATAAGCGGCCTTATCACGCGAAAAGATCTTTCCGATGAAAGGCAAGATGTATGTGGTGTAAAATTTATATCCTTGCTTAAATGGAAATTTAGTTGGATTAGAAGTTTCTAACACGACAAATGTTCCGCCCGGCTTTAATACGCGTTTAATTTCAGTTAATCCCTTGTCTAGATTTGCAAAGTTTCGCACTCCAAATGAAACTGTAACAGCGTCAAATGTGTTATCGTTAAAGGGCATATTTTCAGAATCACCAACAACCAGGTCTATTTTATCACTCAAATTTGCGTTGGCTATTTTCCGTTTTCCTACATCTAGCATTCCTGCCGAGATATCCAGGCCAATGATCTTGTCGGGATTTAGTTGCGACATCATAATAGCTAGATCCCCCGTTCCAGTTGCTATGTCTAAAATTTGTCTTGGGTTGTTTTTGGAAACAAGTTGAACCACTTTTTTTCTCCAACCTATATCAATGCCAAAGGAAATGACTCTATTTAAACCATCGTAGTTTGCAGAAATATTATCGAACATAGTTGCTACCTGTTCTTTTTTTCCTTTTGATGAGTTCTTGTAAGGTTTGATCATTTTTGACATGCTATCCGTTTATGGCTATAACTTCACTTACCTGATGAGGCAGCATCTCTTTTAGCAGCATCTCAATACCATTTTTTAAAGTAGCTGTTGAAGATGGACAACCACTGCAAGCACCTTGTAAAATCACGCTCACAACTTTGCTATTTTCATCATAAGATTTAAATGCAATATTCCCTCCATCAGAAGCAACAGCTGGGCGAATATACTCATCTAAAATATCAACAATTTTTGCTGAAGTCCCCTCTAAGTTTTCAGAAATTTCTATCCTTTCAATGCTTTTCTTTTCATTTTGCTCCGGAAACTTTTCAATAATAACTTTGCCATCTTGAAGAAAAGTTCTAATAAAAGATCGCAGTTCAGAATGAACATCATTCCACTCCACAACGTCATATTTCGTAATAGAAACATAATTTTGAGAGATAAAAATCTCTTTTACAAAAGGAAAACCAAACAAGGCCTGTGCAAGAAGGGAAGACTTACTAGCTTCTTCAATATTTTTGTACTCAATATCTGTTGATGTTAGGATTCTAGTGGTTCCAAACTTCATGACACTAGGATTAGGAGTTACCTCTGCATACACTTCAACAGGTTCACTTTTTGTGTAGTCTTTTGCTTCCTCTACAGCGGGTTTACCCTCTTTAAAGTAAGCTTCAATGTGCTCTCTAACCTCCTCTTGAACATCATTCCAGGTAACAATATCATAGCGCTGAATCGCTATAAAATTGGCAGTAATAAAAATCTTTTTTACAAAAGGGAGATAAAAAAGCTGCTGTGCCAAAGGAGAGTTTTTCGCTTCATCAATATTACCGTATTCATAACTTCCCCTGTTAATTAGCGGTTCAGTACTTACAAACTTTACGATAGTCTCATTGTTTGTAGATTGAATTGTAATTGTAGCAGTGCCCATTTTCTTTAAATAAACGCTTTGCAAAATTACGGCAAAAAACTGAATTGCATGTGTAAATTGATGGGATTAACAAGGGATTGACTTTCATGCTGACTTATAAGGGCGTTTCCCTGCGGGTCGTGCTATCCGCTATATCTTTTTTACTTTAGATCTCAACTATATTAGGAAAGAAATACCATCAGAAACAGTGTAAAGATCAGAATAGTATAAGAAGGTAAAAAAGGATGCCGCTGCTATCACTAACGCAACATTCAAAAAAGCCTTACGATGAATAAAAAAATAAGAACAGCCATTTTTCTTAGCGTAAGATACAGGCAAAATACTTTACAGGCCTACGGACAATCCCAAAGTAACAATTGTATTGTCAATATTCAGATCAGCCGCATCTACTTCTGGAAACTGAGGATAAAAATTATACAGCCCTGTTCTGGTATTATTGCGATAGGCAATATTCAGCTTTATAGTTCCTAAGTTATATCCAATACCAGCAGAATATTCTTGTAGGTGATCAGAATCAATCGCATTGGCATCAGGACTTTGCTGATATCGATACCCTCCTCGCAAGCTTAGTTTTTTGAATCGCCACTCAGTTCCTACATTAAAAGTACTCGTTCTTCTCAAATTATTATCAAAGAATAGGTTTTCGTTTGAAAAATCTGCATTTCCAGAATTTAAATTTAAGCCTTTAAAGTTTTCAGAAATATAATCCATACTAATTAACCCGATCTTCCCAAAGATTAAGGCAGCACTAGTTGTTAACTTACTAGGAGTTCTTAAAGTATAATTAAACGATTGCCTGGGCGTAAAACGACCTGAGTAATTTTGGTAGATGTTCTGAGGATCCTCAGAAACTGTAATTTCAGTGACTCCAAAATAGCCATCATTATCAACAATATTGGTGTCTTCTATGATCTCCGAATACCATGTTGGTGTCTGATAGCTTATACCCAATCGAAGATTTTTACTAGCTTTATAAATCAATCCAGCACTCATCGAAAAACCAGTTCCAGCAGTATAATTGTCTTGAAAGAAGCTAGCATTTAATGTATTGCCATTTCCATCACTATTTTCCTCTCTTAAAGTAGCAAATTGAGAAAAGGTAATATCATAAAAATTCAGCCCTGCTCCCAAGAGGATTTTATCTCTAAAGGTTCCACCAAAAGTTAAATTTAATTCAGAAACATCACCATTATAAGTATTAAAAAATTGCTGATTATTTCCTATGTTATAGAGGATCGGTGTAGTATTTGCATCAAAAGGGAAAAAATCAAAAGTAGCTATTCCACTATTTCCCGATGAGACAAAAGAATTACTAAAATCTGCCAAAATGCGATAATTTACCCCAAAGGCTAGCTTAGACCAATCGTCATCACCAGAGTTGGAGAAACTAAAAATTGCTCCAGCACTCGATAAATCAAAATATTCTTCTTGCGTTACACGAGAACTTCCATAGTAGGTATTAGTATGATCTGTACTTCTAGTTTGAAATGCGGCAAATGCACGGCTCCCGTTAAAAACAGAGACTCCTGCAGGGTTAACCGATAAGGCTGTTATATCGCCTCCCAAGGCTCCAAATGCTCCTCCCATAGCGTTAAATCTCGCACTACCATTGTGGCTGTCTTGGGAAAATAAAATAGCTAAATCTTCATATCCTAATGCTTGCGAAAAAGCACAAAAGTTGACTAATGATAGTACTGCAAAAAATATAATTTTTTTCATATTCTATGGTGAATCTTTTTATTTGTTTTTATATGAGCTAGCCTTGAATTCAACAAAAATCTAGACCAGAAAATTGCCAGTCCCATTAATCAATGCTAGATGTGACTTTTTAGTAATAAAACCTAAGCTTAGCCTCAGAAATTAGTGTTTAAATAGCCATGATTAAATTGGAAGGTAAATATAATCAACCTCCTCTTCTGCCACCACGAGATGAACTTCCTCTAGAAACACCCCCTGAAGATCTGGATGCACCAGAGGATGAACCTCTATTGTACGACCTGCCTCTAGAAGGTGAAGGTCTGTTGTACGACCTCGAATTATTTCTCCTAACAGATGAGCTAGAATTATTCACTCTTCTACTGCTAGTGCTGCGATTTCTTGCTGTCTGAGAATTTCTTCGGACAGTACTAGAAGAATTTCTTCTGCTTACATTGGTTGAGCTTGATTGGCGTCTTGCCGAAGTGTTCCTGTTCCTGAGCTGGGAGACATTTGCTCTTCTACTTGCCACAAAATAACCCCGTCTTGTGAGAGAAGAACTTCGTGTGTTAAAAGCTGAGTTATATGCAGTTCTTCTACCGTAACTGTAGTTTCCAATTCTGAAGCCATTATAGGCATAAAATCCACCTCCCCAGAAAGGCCTGTTGAACCCCCAATAGGGATTCCAAAAAGGACGATTCCATCCCCAACCCCAACCCCATCTTGGGCCTGCAAACCACGGATAAGGATTAAAGAAAGGATCATAAAATCCTCCCCATCCCCAACCGTAATCCCAGTTGTTATTAAGGTTAATATTAATAACTACATTGTCCCCATCGTTATATCCCCAAGCCCTTCCAGTTGGCTCGTTAATGCTATCCATACTTTTATCTGGAATAGTATCATTGTAGGAAGAGTAGGTTTCTATATCGGTAATGATATCAGTTCCATTAATTCGATCTATTTTTTCAAGTTCTTCGGTAAAATAATTTTTTTTGTATTCGCGGTGTTCGTCAGAATCTTCAACTACCACAACAGGTTCTCTTCTGGTGTTCTCTGTCGTATAAATCCCATCATCATCTGGAACATTTTGATAAATTGTACAAGAAGTTCCCAGTGTTAATGTAATAAGAAATAAAAGAGACATCGACCATCTTCTGTAAAAATAATTACGTTCCATAATGTGTGTTTTTTACGATGAATAATTATTAGAGTAGAACATTAAAAAATCTTAAAACTTTCATTGTCTGTCCTTAAAATCCATTAGTTTTGCCCTAAGTTTTTTGATGATAACCAAAGTTACTACAAAAATTTTTATAACAAATATTTAACAACATCCATGCCAAAGTCTGGGTTATGAGTAAGAAGTTAACAAAGAGATCGGAAGATTATTCCAAATGGTATAACGAAATCATTGTAAAGGCTGACTTGGCAGAAAATTCTGCTGTTAGAGGTTGTATGGTTATTAAACCATATGGTTTTGCTATTTGGGAGAAGATGCAAGCAGCATTGGATCGGATGTTTAAAGAAACTGGCCATCAGAACGCATATTTTCCATTGTTTGTTCCGAAAAGTTTATTTGAAGCTGAAGAGAAGAATGCAAAAGGGTTTGCAAAAGAATGTGCTGTTGTTACGCATTATAGGCTACAAAACGACCCTTTGCATGCAGGGAAACTCAGAGCAGATCCTGATGCTAAATTGGAAGAAGAATTAGTTGTAAGACCCACTTCTGAAGCAATCATCTGGAATACATACAAAGGATGGATTCAATCCTACAGAGACCTACCATTATTAATCAACCAATGGGCAAATGTGGTGCGTTGGGAGATGAGGACGCGTTTGTTTTTAAGGACAGCCGAGTTTTTATGGCAGGAAGGACATACGGCTCACGCAACAAAAGATGAAGCTGTGACCGAGGCCAAACAGATGCAAGAAATTTATGCTGAGTTTGCGGAGACTTTCATGGCAATGCCAGTAATCAAGGGAGCAAAGTCTGAAAGTGAACGTTTCGCAGGGGCTTTAGAAACATATACCATAGAAGCCCTTATGCAAGACGGGAAAGCTTTACAAGCAGGAACCTCTCACTTTTTAGGGCAAAATTTTGCGAAAGCATTTGATGTAAAATATACTTCAAAAGAAGGAAAACAGGAATTTGTTTGGGCAACTTCATGGGGTGTATCTACCCGTCTAATTGGAGGATTAATTATGACACATTCTGATGATTTTGGATTGGTGCTACCTCCAAAGTTAGCCCCTATTCAGGTAGTGATTGTTCCGATATACAAGGGTGAAGAACAACTGAAAGTTATTGCTGAACACGCAGGCATTATTGTAAAAGCATTGAAAGATAAAGGAATATCCGTAAATTTTGACAATAGAGACACTTTTAGACCTGGAGCAAAATTTGCTGAATATGAATTAAAAGGAATACCGGTGAGAATTGCCATGGGAAATCGCGACCTTCAGAACAATACTGTAGAGGTGGCAAGGAGAGATACGCTAGAAAAACAACTAATTTCAAAGGATATAGTAGTTGATTTTGTAATTGATTTACTAGAGAAAATACAGAAGAATTTATTTGATAAGGCAATTAATTACAGAGATCAACATATCACTGAAGTAAATTCTTTTGACCAGTTTAAGGATGTAATTAAAAATAAAGGCGGGTTTATCTCTGCATATTGGGACGGAACAAAAGAGACTGAAGATAGAATCAAAGAGTTAACCAAAGCAACCATCCGTTGCATTCCAGAGAACTGGGGCCAGCAAAAGGGTAGATGTGTGCTAACTAGCAAAGAATCAGTGGCAAGAGTGTTATTCGCAAAGGCGTATTAAATTTTTTTAAAAATTATTGCGGAAATTTAAAAACGTTGTATATTTGCACCCGCTAGAATATAATTTAAGATATCTCTGGAATACAAGTAAAGATTGATATCTACAATAGATTTTTAATGGTCCGTTCGTCTAGGGGTTAGGACGCCAGGTTTTCATCCTGGTAACACGGGTTCGATTCCCGTACGGACTACAGGTTGTAAAAACAAATAATCAGATAATGGCAAATCATAAGTCAGCATTAAAGAGAATTAGAAGTAATAATGCGAAAAGGTTGCGCAACAAATACCAACACAAAACAGCTAGAAATGCTGTGAGAAATTTACGTACGACTACCGATAAGGAGCAAGCAGAAGGGTTGTTGATTAAGGTAACTTCAATGCTAGATAAATTGGCAAAAAATAATATCATTCACAAGAACAAAGCTGCCAATATTAAATCTAAACTGTCTAAGCACGTTGCTGCACTCTAGGAGAATATGTTAAAATTAAAAAAACGCTCTGAGTAATCAGAGCGTTTTTTTGTATTACCAATCGTAACTTTTACTTGTATCGAACTTTATAAAGATAAAAAGAAGGAGTGTAAATCCCCAGAGGGAAGAACCTCCATAACTAAAAAAAGGGAGTGGAATCCCCACCGTTGGTAACAATCCAATGACCATTCCTACATTGATAAAGAGGTGGGAAAAAAGTATTGAAGCAACTCCATATCCATAAATTCGACCAAATTTATTGTTGTGTTGCTCAGCTCGATTTAAAATTCTAAATAAAAGAATCACAAATAACACAATCACTAAAGAGGTTCCCAGAAAACCCCATTCCTCACCAACTGTGCTGAGAATATAATCTGTATCTTGAGCGGGGACAAATTTTCCTTGAGTTCTATTTCCTTTTAGAAACCCCTTACCAAAACTACCTCCGGAACGAATAGTTTGAATAGCTTGATTTGTATTGTATCCGATATTTTTTGTATCGTCAGTAAGACCTAGGAGCACTTCAAAACGATCTCTTTGGTGTGATTTAATGAGGTTATTATATGCATAATCTACACTAAAAATAAAAAGCACACCCCCAATATACATTAAGGTCATTTTAATCCAATGAAATCTCAAAAAACGCTTGTCTCTGTATATGTTGTAAAATAGGTATAAACTGATTAAGATACATACTGAGATGGTGAGATTTTGAACACCAAATAGAATTGTGAGAATAAATAAGATAATAGCAATTGCTCCACAAACAATATAAGCTAACGTCAATCCCTCACGATTGAGAACGAAAAAAAATGAAAGGTAGACAACGGCAGACCCTGCATCATGAACTGCAATCAATACTGCTGGAAGAAAGACAATAATAAATACTTTTATCTGGTTTTTAATTAACTCGAGGTTGTATTTTCGATCACTTAAAAGTTTAGCAACAGCCAAAGCAGTGAACGCTTTAGCAAATTCGGAAGGTTGAATCCCAACAGCTCCAAACCTATACCAGGACTTTGCTCCATGAACTTCAGTTCCCAAAACGAATAGGCCGAGTAGACTCATCATAGAGATTAAATAAAAAATGCTTCCAAATCGTTCATAAAATTTCCCACTAATAGATAATGTAAAGATGATAATGGGAATACTGAGTATGATCCATAGAAGTTGCTTTCCATGCTTTGTGGAAAAGTCTAAAACAGCTGAGTTTTCTTCCGTAAATGAGGCTGCATAAATATTCATCCACCCAAAGCCAACGAGGATGATATAGATAAATACCATAACCCAATCAATTCCCAAAAAGATATTAGTCTGTTCCTGTCTCAATAGTTGAGGGTTTTAGTGACTCTAGGTAGTAG
Organism: Flavobacteriaceae bacterium; assembly: GCA_964228785.1. Lineage (GTDB taxonomy): Bacteria > Bacteroidota > Bacteroidia > Flavobacteriales > Flavobacteriaceae > Polaribacter. The sequence continues at coordinate 23,495 of CAXRAW010000039.1, read as the reverse complement.
GGATAGAGATCTTTCGCGACTATCGAGTTTTCTATCCACTTTCGTTCTATATTTCCTTTTAGATATTTTTCTATCATCAAGCTTGCAATTGGGGTTGCAAAGGTAGATCCGTAACCTCCGTTTTCAATAAAAACAGCCAATACAATTTTTGGATTCTCCTTAGGAGCAAAAGCTACTAAAATAGAATGGTCCACAAGCTGTTTTTTCTTTCCATTAACCGTGATGAAATTTTCGACAGTTCCTGTTTTACCACAAATATCTATTCCTTTAAGAGGATAATATTTTCCTGTTCCTGTTTTAAAAACTTCTTCCATACCATCAATAACAGGCTCAAAAAATTTTCTTTTAATTGTTGTTTTTTTAGGGACTGTATAAGCTGAGTCTGTGATTGGGATATTGTTGATGCTTTTTACAATATGGGGTGTATAGAAATAGCCTCTGTTTGCAATGGCAGCTGTAGCATTTGCTAATTGTATGGGTGTGGTGATAATTTCTCCTTGCCCTATGGCATTAGAGATATTGGTGGAAGCATTCCACCTGAATGCATTCTTTTTATCATAGAACGACCCATCAGGAATTAAGCCTTTTTTCCCCTGTGGGAGGTCGTAACCTAAAAAATTTCCAAGACCAAAACTTTCTATATGCTGATTCCATTGATCCATTCCTTGGGAAGGGTTATTATTTTTTTCTATTATTTGTTTGTAGGTGTTGGCAAAGTAGCTGTTACAAGATTTTGCAATAGCAGTATTTAAACGAATGGGTTTTCCATAAATACCACAGTGGCAGCCCATAAATTCGTGCTGTCTCTTCCCATACTGATATCCGTTATAACAGTAAAATGAGGTGTTAGTGTCAATAATACCCTCTTGAAGCCCTACAAGGGCATTCAATAATTTAAAAGTTGAACCAGGCGAGTAGTAGGATTTGAGACCACGATCAAACATAGGTTTGTGAATACTATCGTGAAACAGCAACGTGGAGTTTCTAGCTCTTTTTCTTCCAACCATATCATTAGGGTCGTAGCTAGGTGCTGTGATCAATGCCAGAATCTCACCTGAACTAGGCTCTAAAGTAACAATGCCTCCTCGTTTTCCACGCATCAGATATTCGCCATATTGTTGAAGTTCACTATCTAACGTTAGCGTTAGATCTAGCCCATTCACAGCAAGAGAGTCTTTCTTCCCGTCCATATAAGAGCCTGTGATTTTATTAAAGCGGTCTCTTTTGAGATATTTTTTCCCTTTCTTCCCCCGAAGTACCTTCTCGTATTGCTGTTCTATCCCTGCTTTCCCTATTAAATCTCCCTGTTCATAGTAATCGTCGTTTTTAGTAATATGTTGATCAACTTCACTGATATATCCTAAAACATTTGCTGCTGATTTGGTGGGATAATCCCGGATAATTCTTTTTTGGATGTAAAACCCTTGAAACCTGTACATTTTTTCTTGCAAATAGGCATAGTCTTTCTTCGCTAGCTGTTTTAGAAATGGATAGGGTAAGTATGGCGCGTAGTGTTCTGCTCTTTGAAATCGTTTTTTGAAATCTTCCTTATCAATTTTTAAGAGTCTACAGAACTCCAAAGTATCTAATGGTACTACTTCATTTGGAATAATCATTACATCGTACGAGAGTTGATTTGCGACTAAAAGTTTTCCATTTCTGTCATAAACATAGCCTCTCTCAGGATCATCAAACACAAACTTTACCTCTGCACCTAAGATAGGATTATAATCGCCTGCTTTGATTATTTGTAATTGAAAGAGTCTAATCAAAAGAATAAGCCCCGAAGCTAGGATCAAAAAGTATAATAACAGACTTCGTTTCATGATTAACCAACTTGTTTTTTTCTGAAGAGGTAAGAACCTAAAAAATAAAGTATCAATGTAAAACTACCTGAATAAAAGGTGTTTAGAAGTATACTTCCCATATCTTGAAAGTTAAAGTTATCTAAACTGATTAAAATAAAATGATGGATGAATGTTAAAGTTACTACATAATTAAATACAAGTCCGAAGGACTCTTTTTGAAAACTAAAGAGTAAATAATCTATCTGGGTTTTCTTAAAAAATATACGTAAGAACATCAACCTAAAATACCCTGCAAAGAGTAGGGAAAATGCATGAATTCCTCCTGTATCAGAGAAAAAGTCAATCCCTAAACCATACAAAAAACAGCATCCTAGGAAAGGGTATCTGTTTTTATTCAAAGGAAAGAGAAAGAGAAAAGAAATGTATAGGTAAGGGTTGACGTACCCAAAAAAATTAATGTTATTTAAAACAAAGACTTGCAAAAGGAAGATGAAAACTAGCCATGTAAAGAGAATTGCTTTATTCATCTGCGTTAAGCTCTATGTTACGAATCTCAATCTTGTCAAAATTGGTGATAACGTAAATATTTTTTAAATCACTCATATCGTTAAACAACTGAATGTTCACAACTTTGTTCACGCTTGTTTGAGTCCCAATCACATTGATTGCTGTCCCAATGAGAATTCCTTCAGGGAAGATGGCAGAGTTACCACTGGTAATGATAGTATCCCCTTTTTCAACTTTAGCTTGTCTTGGTAATCCTTCTAGCTGAACAATGTTATAGTCTTTACCATTCCATTTCAAATTTCCCATATGATTACTATTGTTCTTTAACTTAGCACTGATACTGCTATTCTGGTTTAAAATGGATTGTACTCTAGTGTAGTGATCAGAAACATGTTCTGTGATACCAATAATCCCTTTACTATTGATAACGGCCATTTCTTTGCTTATGTGATCACTTTTCCCAAGATTGATGTTTAAAAAATTATTGATACTAGAATATTGATTTTTTTGAATCCTCCCACTAATATATTTGTATTGTTGATGATACTTTAAAGTATCCTTAGACAGAAAGGTTTTCGAAGAATCTATAATTTTAAGAAGTTGCTCATTTCGATTTATTAATTCATTATTTTCAGTGACAAGTCTTTTGTTTTCTTCAGCTAGTTGAAAATAATCTGAGATGGCACTCGAATTATGATAAAATCCTCCCACAATCTCGTTAGCAGAGCTTACAAACTTACTCCTATGGAACGAGTGGTTGTTAATGATTAATCCCATAGCAATGGTTTCCAAACATAAAAAGAATAAGAAAAAACGATACTTCCGAAGAAAATAAACAAGTTGTTGCATAAGAAGTAAAGACGCCTTTTATTATTTCATTAAAACACTTTTATACTTGTTAAGTTCCTTTAACGCAATTCCTGTACCTCTGACGACTGCTCTTAGTGGGTCTTCAGTTACATATACGGGCAGATCAGTCTTTCTTGACAAACGTTTATCTAATCCTCGTAACATCGAGCCACCACCTGCGAGATAAATACCGCTATTATAGATATCTGCTGCTAGTTCGGGAGGTGTTTTAGATAAGGTCTCCATCACAGCATCTTCAATCCGAAGTATAGACTTATCAAGTGCTTTTGCAATTTCTCTAAATGAAATTTGGACTTGTTTAGGCTTCCCACTTAATAAATCTCTTCCTCTAACTAGCATATCTTCTGGCGGGTTTTCAAGTTCTTCAGTGGCTGATCCAATTTGAATTTTTACATTTTCGGCAGTGGTCTCTCCTACATACAGATTGTGATGTGTTCTCATGTAGTACATGATATCATTAGTAAACAAATCTCCTGCTACCTTCACAGATTGATCACATACAATTCCTGAAAGTGCTATAACCGCAATTTCAGTGGTTCCACCTCCAATATCAATAATCATATTTCCTTTGGGTTCCATGATGTCAATACCTACACCGATAGCGGCTGCCATAGGTTCATAAATTAGATAAATATCTTTGGCATTCATGTGGCGTGCAGAATCCTGAACAGCCCTTTTTTCTACCTCGGTAATACCAGATGGAATACAGATAATCATCCTGAGAGAAGGAGGAAAAAGTTTCTTTTTGATCGCAGGAATTTTCTTAACAAATTCCTTAATCATTTCTTCGGAGGCTTGAAAATCCGCAATAACACCATCTTTCAGAGGACGAATGGTTTTGATATTTTCATGAGTTTTACCTTGCATCAAGTTAGCCTCTTTACCAGTAGCAATAATTTTACCAGACATTCGATTTCTGGCAACAATAGAGGGACTGTCAATTACCACTTTTCCATTGTGAATTATTAATGTATTGGCCGTTCCTAAATCGATGGCAATATCTTCCGTCATAAAATCGAAAAACCCCATAAAAAATTGATTTTTGCTCTTAAAGATGCTTACTTACAAATCTAGGAAAATTCCTCCAGCAAACAATGAAAACTTAGTGAACTCGTTTAAACTTTTTTTAACCAAAAATGAGAGGTTGTCTCTATTTGGGTAATAGCATCTACTGTGGCTTCCTCACAAAGAATGGTATGATGCTTGTTATCTAAAGTTACTCAGCAATTACAGGGGATATATTTTTTAAAAGTATCGCATTGCTACAACATCAAAAAATAATAAAACATAAACATATTTTGATCATTTTTTTATAGATAGAAAAAGATTTAGTAGTGTTCGATATTTCTGATATTGGAAATATCACTGAAGTAGGCAGATTAATTGATGTGTTCACAGAGCATCACATGGTATCTATATCTGTAGATGCTGATTATTACGACTTTGAGAATTATGATATCAAGGGGATTATTGTTGATTGGGAGCTAACGGTAGAACAATGAAATATGGAGAAGAATTTCCTTACAATTTAGTATGGTGGGGGACTAATATTGGATTTGCTGATGCAATGTCAGAAGGAGTTCCAACTTCAGGTCAGGGAGGTTCTCTAGCACGATTTAAAATTGTTGAAGACTGCCTTTATGCTGCGGACAGTCAAAGGATTCATAATGTTTAACATTCAAAATTTGGCAGATCCAATAACTCACGGGAATATCCACGCAGGTTTCGGTATTGAAACAATTTTTAATAGAGGTGATTATTTATTTTTAGGAAGTAGATCAGAAATGTATATTTACGATATTTCACGGGCAGACTCCCCCGAGTACGTTTCTGAATTTAATCATGCAACTGCCTGTGACCCTGTAGTGGTTGAAGGAAATTATGCATAGATCACTTCTTCGAGGTGGAAACTCTTATGGAGTTCCTAAAAGTGTCCTAGAAATTGTGGACATAAGCGATATCCATCATCCTGAACTTTTAAAAAGCTATTTGATGGATAATCCTTACGGCTTAGGAATAAAGACGATCTACTTTTTATCTGTGACGGTACGTCAGGATTAAAAGTATTTGATAAATCAGATATTAATAATCTTCAGTTAATAGATACCTATGAAGAGATGAACGCTTTTGACGTCATTCCACTAGAAAGTCACTTGGTAATGATAGCCGATAATCATATCTATCAATTTAATTATCTCAATGGGACTATATAAAATTACTTAGTGATTTCTCACTAAACTGACCATTAATTAACACCCATTTTAATGAATAAAATCACCTAGAATATCAGGTGATTTTTTTGTTAAAGAAGGGGTGTATTTATCAAAAAATCTATACAATAAAAAAAACTCTCTACTTTTGCATTCCAAAATCTCCGTTGATATTGGTGAATTTTGATAGTAATTTAAAAGACACATGGTAAAGAATTTAGTAATTGTTGAGTCCCCTGCAAAGGCAAAAACCATCGAGAAATTTTTAGGGAAAGACTTTCAAGTCGAATCAAGTTTTGGTCATATCGCAGACCTTCCATCAAAGGAATTGGGAGTAGATGTTGATGGGGATTTTAAACCAAAATACATTGTATCCTCAGACAAGAAAGCAGTTGTGACAAAGCTGAGTAATTTGGCTAAAAAAGCAGAAACTGTATGGTTAGCCAGTGATGAAGATCGAGAAGGTGAAGCTATAGCTTGGCATTTATCCGAACAACTTAACTTAAAAAATAAAGAAACAAAAAGGATTGTTTTTCACGAAATTACCAAAAAAGCCATCTTAAAAGCTGTTGAAAACCCAAGAGCAATCAATCATAACCTCGTTAATGCACAACAAGCACGTAGAGTGTTAGATCGATTGGTAGGCTATGAATTATCACCAGTTTTGTGGAGAAAGGTAAAAAGAGGGCTTTCGGCAGGGCGCGTTCAATCTGTAGCTGTAAGGCTCATTGTAGAAAGAGAGCGAGAGATTGAAAATTTTAAAGCTGAGCCATCTTATAGAACTGATGCAGAGTTCGTGAATTCAAACAAAAAAAATTTCAAAGCCAAACTAGTTAAGAATTTTTCATCCAAAGCTGAAGCTGAAGACTTTTTGAATAGTTGTAACAGGGCTAACTATAAGGTAGCTGACTTACAAAAAAAACCAGCAAAAAAATCACCATCGCCACCATTTACAACATCCACTTTACAACAGGAAGCATCAAGAAAACTAGGATTCCCAGTTGCCAAAACAATGATGATGGCGCAGCGCTTATATGAAGCTGGGTTAATTACGTACATGAGAACAGATAGTGTTAACCTCTCTGATGATGCACGTAAAGCTGCTCAAGAAGAGATTACTTCAGTTTATGGGTCAAAGTACAGCAGACCAAGAAAATTCTCCACAAAATCTAAAGGAGCACAGGAAGCTCACGAAGCTATTCGCCCAACACAAATGGACAAACACAAGGTTTCAGTAGATCATGATCAAGACCGTTTGTATGCTTTAATTTGGAGGAGAACGATGGCATCACAGATGGCAGAAGCCTTATTGGAGAGAACGGTTGTTAAAATCAGCAATGATAAAAATAGCAAGCTCTTCACAGCTAATGGAGAGGTGATTACCTTTGAAGGGTTCTTAAAAATCTATCTTGAAGGTACAGATCACGATGATGATGAACAGGCGGGGATGTTACCAAAATTAGCTGTGGGAGAATCACTAACCAATATCTTAATCACTGCCACAGAGAGATACTCAAAACCACCTTACAGATTCACAGAGGCTTCCCTAGTAAGAAGACTCGAAGAGTTGGGAATAGGAAGGCCATCAACCTACGCCCCTACAATCTCAACAATTCAGCGAAGAGAATATATTGCAAAAGGTATTGTAGAGGGTGTAGAAAGAAAATACCTACAATACACATTAAAGAACCATGAAATTTCGTCTAAAATAATGACCGAAAAAGTAGGTTCTGACAAAGGGAAGCTGGTCCCAACAGACATTGGAAACATAGTGAATGACTTTTTGGTAGAAAACTTTAAGAATATCCTAGATTTTGGATTCACAGCAAAAGTGGAGAATGAGTTTGACGAAATAGCTGTTGGCAAGGAGGACTGGACATCAATGATCAAAGAATTTTATCAAGATTTTCACCCCAACGTGGAAGATGTAGCAGAAAATGCCCAAAGAGCCAAGGGAGAACGATTGCTCGGTGTCGATCCAATATCAGGAAAGAATGTATATGTTCGTCTAGGACGCTATGGTGCTATGGTACAGATTGGAGAAGTTACAGACGAGGAGAAGCCAAAATTTGCCAGTCTTCAAGGGGATCAGACTATGAATTCAATTACTTTTCAACAAGCTATTGATCTTTTTAAACTACCCAAAACCTTGGGGGATTATGAAAAACAGGAAGTGACTGTCGCAAATGGTCGTTACGGACCCTACATCCGTTTTGGAAAAATGTTTGTCTCTCTAGACAAAGGCGAGGATCCAATGAAAGTAGATCTGAATCGCGCTGTTGAGCTAATCCAATCTAAAAGGAAGGCAGATGCACCTGTAGGGAATTACAACGAGCTACCAGTTCAGAAGGGAGTTGGAAGATTTGGTCCATTTATAAAGTGGAACTCGATGTTTATAAATGTGAATAAAAAATATGATTTTGATAATTTGTCTCAACAAGACATGAAGGAATTGATTGAAGACAAGCTGAAGAAAGAGAAGGAAAAACTAATCCATCACTGGGAAGACGTTGGGATTCGTGTAGAAAAGGCTCGATGGGGAAGGTTTCACGTGCTCAAGGGTAAAGTAAAAGTTGAGCTTCCAAAAACCTCAGACATTTCTAAGATGACCAAAGAAGAAGCGATCAAATTAATCGAAAAGAGATCACCCAAGAAGAAAACTGTGAAAAAGAAATAAGAAATCCCTATCTTGCGAACGTTTTTAAAGAATAAATGAACCTAGAATTTTTAACCCCCATAAAAGATTCTTTAGCAGCCAACTTGGAAGAGTTTTTTGATCCCAGAAGTCTTGGCAGGTTAATTAGGATACACTCTCGCTCAAAGGGATTTCCGAGTCTTGATGGAGTTAGTATAGCTGTCTTAGGTGTGAAAGAAGATAGAGGTACTCCCAGTAACGCAGGAAGCGGAGAAGATTTACATCATGTAAGAAGGCAATTGTACCAATTATTTCCAGGAAGTTGGAATTCAACAATTGCAGATTTGGGGAATATTCGCAAAGGAAATACCATATCAGATACATATTTTGCTATTGAAAAAACCCTTGAAGAACTCCTCAAAAACGAGATAATCCCTATCATTCTTGGAGGAGGACAAGACATAACCTTTTCAAATTACAAAGCTTATAAATGCACAGGGCAAGTTGTAAACCTTTTGGCAGTTGACAGTAAGTTTGATTTGGGAAATTTAGATGATAAACTTTCGTCAACTTCCTACTTGAGCAAAATTATTATGGAAAAACCTAATAATTTATTCAATTACAGTAATATTGGCTATCAAACATATTTTAATTCTCAGGAAGAGATTAACTTAATTCATCAGTTAAACTTTGATGCCTATCGCCTTGGTGATACTAAAAATTTAGAAGTTGTTGAGCCTGTTTTTAGAGATGCAGACATTGTAAGCATTGATTTAGATGCTGTAAGGCAAAGTGATGCTCCAGCAAATGAAAATACTTCTCCAAATGGATTTAATGGTGAAGAAATATGTGCCATCGCAAGATATGCAGGAATTAGCGATAAGGTGTCCTCATTTGGAATTTATGAGTATAATGCCACTTATGATTCAAATCAATTAACCGCGCGCTTGATAGCGCAAATGATTTGGTATTTTATCGAAGGATTTAATTTTAGAGTAAAAGATTATCCTTTCAGTACAAGAGAAGACTACCAAAAATTTACAGTTTTGTTAGATGACGACGAACCTATTAATTTCTACAAAAGCCATAAGACAGGTAGATGGTGGATGGAGATAAATTTAATTAGCAATAATAAATACAAAAGACATGCGTTAATACCCTGTACTTACGAGGATTATTTGGAAACAATGGATCAAATGATACCAGAACGATGGTACAAGGCGCAGAGAAAAATGGTTTAAACTCAAAGTATCAAACAAGTTCCAATCTACTAAGACATAAAGAAATTGTATTTTTACAAAAAAAAGTCTAGGTTTACGAACTTTTTGGAAAGACATCATAAAACATGAAGAAAGCAATACTATATCATACATTTTTGCTGTCCATTTTATACGGATGCGGGTCAAATGACAGAGGCGAGCTAGTAGGAATCGGTCCAAAGAAAAAGTGGTTTGCAGAGCAGCCATTCGGAATGGTGTCAATTCCCGGAGGATCATTTACGATGGGAAGGCAGGATGAAGATATTTCAGGTATGATAAACTCTCCAGCAAGAACCGTAACAGTAAGACCATTTTATATGGATGAGACAGAAATTACCAACCTAGAGTATAAGCAATTCGTTTATTGGGTAAGAGATTCTATCACAAGAACAAAATTGGCATATATGGCAGATTTTATCTCTGGTGGTAATCCAATTGACAGTTCTAGAACAGCAAAATCCGAAGGAATTTATGAATTTGCTTTCAAAATAAAAGACACCTCAGACGCTTCAGCATATGAAAAATATATGTTTGAGAACTATTACGATATCGGTACAGGTATCGACTCATTAAAACCATTAAACTGGGATCCAGATATTATTTGGGATACTAATGATTACCCAGATGTACACTACGTAGAAGTGATGGATTCTCTCCACATCAAGAAAGATGTCGCTAATAACGGTGTGAGAACTTTTAACCCTAAATTTCTCAACTACACCTATTTTTGGTTTGACCAAATATCTTCGAACAAAGTAGCTGATAGGAGAGATTTCTTAAAAACAGAAACCATAAATATTTATCCAGATACAACTGTCTGGATTAAAGATTTTGAATATTCTTACAACGATCCAATGCATCAAGATTATTTATCTCATCCTGCTTATGGTGATTATCCTGTTGTAGGAGTCAATTGGTATCAAGCTGAAGCCTTTTGTAACTGGAGGACTAAGTATAAAAATGATAGATTAAGAGGTAAAAAAGGAGCTACTTTAGTCCCTAGTTTCAGATTACCCACTGAGGCAGAGTGGGAATATGCAGCCAGAGGAGGACTTGAATTTTCCAAATATCCCTGGGGAGGCCCAAATACTACCAGTGACAGGGGTTGTTTCTTAGCGAATTTCAAGCCTGTTCGAGGAAATTACGCCGTAGACGGTGCACTCTACACAGTTGAGGCAAAATCTTATAATCCAAATGATTACGGACTATATAATATGGCAGGGAACGTATCGGAATGGACTAATTCTGCTTATGACCCTTCCTCATATTACATGTCTTCTACAATGAACCCAAATGTGAGTAATCGTAATAACAAAAGAAAAATTATTCGAGGTGGTTCTTGGAAAGATGTGGCATATTTTCTAGAAGTAAGCACACGAGATTACGAATACGCAGATACTGCAAGAAGCTACATTGGATTTAGAACAGTCCAAAATTCATTCGGAAAACTAAAACAACAAAAATAAATCATCATTAACCCCTAAAAAAGACCACCATTATGGCACAATCAAAATCTACAAAGAAATTATTTAACATGGCTTACGGCTTAGGAGCCGCAATCGTAATTTTAGGAGCATTATTTAAAATTCAGCACCTTAGCATAGGCCCAATTACAGGAGGAATGATGCTTATGGTCGGCATGGGTGTCGAGGCACTGGTATTCGCAATATCCGCATTTGAACCTGTTGAAGATGAATTAGACTGGACAAAAGTATACCCTGAGTTAGGACAGGAAGAAGGCGAAGCATCAGGTGCTCAAGGAATGTTATCTCAGAAATTGGATAATTTACTTAAAGAAGCCGAAGTAGATAATCAGTTGATGAATAGTCTCGGACAAAGTATCAAGAACTTCCAAACAGCAGCAGAAGGATTAAATGTTGCTTCAGAATCCATTTCAGCAACCCAAAATTACAATCAGCGTGTAGAACACGCTGCATCACAAATGGAAACCTTAAATGGCCTTTATCAAATCCAAATGGAAAATGCCAACAAGCAAGCTGAGGTAAACAGCGCTATCATAGAAAATTCTGAACGACTAAAAGAACAGATGGAATCGCTGGCGACAAATTTATCCTCCTTAAATGGGGTATATGGAGGAATGCTCTCTGCAATGTCAAGCAAGTAATTAGTTCAATATACTCATAACTTAAAAACTAATTTAAATGGCAGGAGGTAAACTATCCCCAAGACAAAAGATGATCAATTTGATGTATCTGGTGTTCATTGCAATGTTAGCAACGCAAATGGACAAACAGGTGCTTTCAGCTTTTGGTTTTATCAAAGAAAAAGTAGAAGATGCTAATGTAGCCTCTTCGACGAATATTAACAATATATTGACTAGTTTAAAGACAAAAGCTAACGATCAACCAAAAAAGTTTTCGAATTTAAATGAAAAAGCTCAGCAGATACACCAGTTATCAGAGAATTTTATAAATTATCTAAGTGCAGTAAAAGACTCGATTTTAATTAACGTAGAAGAAAAAGATAAGACAAATTATGAATCAATGAGTGGTGGAGACAGATTAGACGAGATGTTTTTTACAGGTGAAGGGTTTACATATCAAGGACAGGAATTTCTAGAAAAAATTAATGGATACCGAAGTTCTGTCCTAAAAATACTAGGAGACGAAGCGAATCCAGACCTTGTTGTAAATATTAACAAGCGTTTTGAAACACCCGATCAAGCTCCTAAAGACAATGATGGACCACCAATACCATGGTTAAGAAGTCGTTATGAAGGAATGCCGATGATTACATCATTAGCAAATATCACTCAGATTCAAGGAGATATAAAAAATAGTGAAGCTGAAATTTATACAGATCTCTTGGGAGGTCAACTAGAAAGTGAAGCATCCCTCACAAACTATAATGGAATTGTTAATTTGCAAAAGAACGCCTACTATCCGGGAGAAAAAGTTGAAGGTAGGATAGTATTGGGTAGATATGACCCGACATTAAAGCCCTTTGCTGTAGAATTAAATGGAAGACCATACCGTAATTTTAAAGACGGGGAAGTAATTCTAGATTTCAGAGCAGGAAATGTTGGAGAAAAAGATATTAAGGGGACAATTACATTCAAGGAAGACGGAAAACCCATTCCTGTTGATTTTTCAAGCACTTATTCTGTAATTCCTAGACCAGACGAAGCAGTTGTCTCCGCAGACAAAATGAATGTGGTATATCGTGGATTAGATAATCCAATTTCAGTTTCCCTACCTGGTGTTCCTGACAATAAAATCAGGGTTTCCGCTTCAAATGGCAATTTAAGTGGATCCACAGGTAAATTTATTTTAAACCCTGGTAAAGGTGAAAAATCTATCATAACAGTACAGGCCACTCTAGATGATAATACTCCTGTCACATCAAACAGAGAATTCAGAATCAAAGACATCCCAGCAGCAGCAGGAACAGTTCGTGGAGATTTTGGAGTAGTTCCAATGCCCAAATCGAGTTTAAACAACACGCCTATCAACGTGGAATTACCAGATTTTGTGTTCGAATTGGAATTTGTTGTGAAGTCATTTACCGTAAAAGTTCCCGGACAGCTAGCTGTTAAAGTAAATGGAAATAAATTTGATGCCAGAGCTAAGAAAATATTAGCAAAAGCAAAAAGAGGAGACGTAATTACGATCTTCGATATTAAAGCAAACGAAAAGAAAAAAGGTGTACCTTTAAAAAAGGTATTGCCAGTGAGCATACAGATCACCAATTAGAAGTTAAAGATAAGTAGTATGATGAATAAGCATTTATATCTCGTTTTTGTTACATTGTTGGTTTCAAGCATGATTAGTGCACAAGTTGGTTTGTTAAATGCTAAATCAGTAGACCAGATTGGAAAGAATACCCCTGAGAGTGTAGCTTCCGACAATGATACTCCGTTGTCTTACGGATATATTAGTGACAGAGATATTCTGTGGTCCAAAGTTGTCTGGGAATTCATAGATTTAAACCAAAAAATTAACTTCCCGTACTACTTTCCAATTGATACTGCCAATACCTCTAACGATAGACGCTCCCTTTTTGATACCCTAATGAAAGGAATCAAAAAAGGAGACATAGAAAATGTGTATTCAGATTCGTTTTTTACAACAAAAGTCACTCAAGAGGAGATTGATGAAAAACTAGTGAATATCCGAGTTAGCGGTAATTATGCAGATACTTTTAGAATTTCTACACAAGATATCCTGGGGTATATGATGAAAGGTATGTGGTACTTCGATAAAAGAAGAGGAGAACTGAAGTACAGACCACTTGCAATTGCACCAATGGGTAAAGACGTTTTAACCCTTGGCCTTCCCGATATTGAAGATGATGAGTTATATGAGCTTTTCTGGATATTTTTCCCTGAAGCCAGAAACATACTACACAAAGCCAAAGTTTTTAACCCAGAAAATAATTCCCGACCCATCACCTTCGACCATTTATTAAACGCACGGCGCTTTAATTCAGTCATAGTTCGGGAAGAAAATATCTACGGAAACAGAAAAATCTCAGATTACATTCGAGGGAATTCTCTATTTCAACTCCTAGAGGCTAGTCGAATTAAGGAAAATATCCGAAATCGTGAGATCGATATGTGGAATTATTAATCATACAAAAGCCAATAAGTAAAGCGTCTCCTGTTAAGAGACGCTTTCTTTTTTTTTGACAAGTTTTTAATGTTAAATGTAGATTACATCATTGTAGGATTAGGGTTGGCAGGATTAAGTTTTGCAGAACAATTAATTAAAGCAAATCAATCATTAATCGCCTTCGAGAATCATTCACAAACATCTTCTCTCGTCGCTGGTGGAGTTTACAATCCTATCATTTTAAAGCGTTACACACCAGTTTGGAATGCCAAGAGTCAGCTAGAAATAGCCATGCCATTTTACCAGTCCCTAGAAGAACGATTTCGTGTAACACTAGACAGTAAATTTTCTACCAGAAAAGTATTCAAATCCGTAGAAGATCAAAATAATTGGTATCTGGCCTCAGATCATCCCAAATTAACCGAATTTATGAATCCCCAGACAATTAACGAACAAGTAAAAGGAATTCAAGGAGATTTTGGATTTGGTGAAGTATATCAAACAGGAAGAATAGATACTCACCTATTAGTTTCACTATACCGACGGCACCTAAAAAACAACAAGACTATTCGTTCCGAAGAATTCAAACACTCACATATAAAATTAGATCAAAACGGAGTTTTATATAAAGATATTAGGGCAAAAAAGATTGTTTTTTGCGAAGGATATGGGATAAAATCCAATCCATACTTTAACGATTTACCTTTAACTGGAACCAAAGGAGAAACCATCACCATCAAAGCACCAGAATTAAAAATTAACTTTTTATTAAAATCCACCCTATTTGTCCTCCCAATCAAAAATGATTTATACAAAGTAGGTGCAACCTTTAACTGGACAGACACAACACCAACACCAACAGAAAGCGGAAGATTAGAACTTGTGGAAAAATTAGATAAGGTCATAGATGTTCCCTATAAAATTGTTGATCACAACGCAGGGATCAGACCTACGGTAAAAGATAGAAGACCCCTCGTAGGAATACACCCAAAATATCCTCAGTTAGCCGTCCTAAACGGTTTAGGAACACGAGGAGTAATGATAGCGCCAACCTTGGCAAAACAACTCTTTGAACACCTAGAATACAAAAAACCATTAGATCAAGAAATAGATATTCTAAGATGTCAAAAAAAAGATTTTCTTGAGAAAAAGTGTTAATACCAAAAAAAGAGTTCGTCAACACCTAGAGCCATCAAAGAATATTAGGGCAATTCTATGCTTGGTTTCATAAAGGCGTTTCCCTTCGGGTCGGGCTATCCGCTATATCTTTTTTGTCTTATGCACTTTATGAATATGAACTACGACACCTTAAAAATTTCACATCCAAATGGCATCCTAAAATGGTATAAAAAGAACAAAAAAGGATGCCGCTGCTATCCCTAACGCAGTATTAAAGTCACCTTTTCAACAACATGAATTGGTTTCAACCCATTCACTACAATGTAAAAAATTATACTTTTACAACAACACAAGAAAGCAATCGGTTAAATTTGTAGAAAATAGAGAATCCACCCTATGCTTAATGTCCACAATCTTAGCGTTTCATTTGCAGGAGCAGATATATTTTCAGGAATCACTTTCAAACTCATCAAAGGAGATCGAGTTGGGCTTATCGGTAAAAATGGAGCAGGAAAATCAACATTACTCAAGGTCATTTCCAAAGAGATTGAAAGCAGTAGTGGAACCATGGCATTTGATAAAGACCTTCGTATTGGATTTTTACGTCAAGACATCGATTTTTTCCACGGTAGAACAATCCTAGAAGAAGCCTATCAAGCGTTTGAAGAGATTCAACATATCGAAAAAAAGTTAGAAAAAGTCAACGAACAGCTAGCAACAAGAACAGATTACCAAAGCAACAGTTATAACGATCTGATTATCGAACTCAACGAACTCACAGAACGTTACGAACTCATAGGAGGTTATAACTATCAAGGAAATACAGAAAAAATACTCCAAGGATTGGGATTCCAGCGAGAAGACTTCAATCAATTAACAGACACATTCTCTGGAGGATGGCGTATGCGCATAGAGCTGGCAAAACTTCTACTTCAGAACAATGACATTCTTCTTCTAGACGAGCCAACCAATCACCTAGATATTGAGTCGATTATATGGTTAGAAGGCTTTCTAAAATCATATCCTGGAGCCATTGTCTTAGTATCTCACGATAAAATGTTCCTAGATCACGTGACCAATCGTACCATCGAGATTTCCCTCGGGAAAATATATGATTACAAGAAGCCCTATACTCAATTCCTAGAGTTGAGAAAAGATATCAAAGAAAAGCAATTCCAAGCTCAGAAGAATCAAGAAAAACAGATCAAACAAACAGAGCAGTTAATCGAGAAATTTCGTTATAAAGCTAGTAAAGCAGCCTTTGCACAATCATTAATCAAGAAGCTAGACAAAGTAGAGAGGATTGAAGTTGATCAAGACGACATAGCAACGATGAACATCCATTTTTCAATTTCCAAAAACCCTGGTAAAATTATTTTTGAAGCAGAAAACCTGGCTAAGCGTTATGATAACAAGCACGTGCTAGAAAATATTAACCTACTCATCGAACGGAACAGTAGAATTGCTTTTGTTGGTCAAAACGGACAAGGGAAGTCAACCTTAGCCAAAATGCTTGTAGGAGAAATTCCCTTTGGTGGGCATCTACAACTGGGGCACAACGTAGAGATTGGCTATTTTGCTCAAAATCAGTCAGAATATCTACCACCAGAAAAAACAGTAGTAGAAATTATGGAGGATGCTGCCGATGATACCAATCGTTCACGCGTTAGAGATATGCTAGGTGCATTTTTATTTAGTGGTGAAACTGTTGATAAAAAAGCTAAAGTGCTCTCTGGAGGAGAGAGAAACCGTTTGGCATTGTGTAAACTCCTTTTGTCGCCATTCAATGTGTTAATCATGGATGAGCCTACCAATCACCTAGACATTACTTCTAAAAATGTTTTAAAAAAGGCGCTGCAGAAGTTTAAAGGAACACTAATCTTAGTATCTCACGATCGTGAATTTTTACAAGGGCTTACAAACAAAGTGTATGGGTTCAAAGACAAAGTGATAAAAGAATATTTGGGTGATATTGACTATTTCCTAGAAGTTCATAAAATGGAAAGTTTGCGAGAAGCAGAAAAAAGAACAATTGTCAAAGAAGTACAAAAAAGCATTCAAAAGAACCAACCCCAATTATCAAAAGAACAGGAAAAGGTACTGAGAAAACTGAAGAATAAACTAGCAAAAATTGAAGATCAAATTAGTAACTTAGAACGCGAAATTCAGCAGATTGATCTTGAACTATCGGCGAATTATAACGAGGTGTCTAGCAGACCTCATTTTTTTGAAGACTACACCGCAAAAAAAAGAAAGTATGAAGAACTTATGGAAGTATGGGAGCTTATCGAGGAGGAGTTGACCAACATTTCATAAGATGTTTTCAGAAATTCAATTACCCATCAATCAGCAGGTTTTCCTTCCTCAATTAGATCAGAAGGGAATTCAACTTTTTATCAAAAGAGAAGATCAAATTCACCAACAAATTTCTGGGAACAAGTATAGAAAACTCAAATATAACTTAAGAGAAGCCAAGGGTAAAGGATATAAAAGGCTACTCACATTTGGAGGCGCTTATTCCAATCATATTTTGGCAACAGCAGTTGCTGGAAAAATTAGTGGTTTTGAAACCATTGGCATTATCCGTGGAAATGAACTGGGAAGAGATATCTATGCAACCTTATCACAGAATGCCACACTCTCCAAAGCTGCTCAATACGGAATGCAGTTTGTCTTTATTTCAAGAGAGGACTACAGAAAGAAAATGAATACTCATTTTTTAGAAAAAATGAACTCAAAGTTTGGGTCATTTTTTGTAATTCCAGAAGGAGGAACCAATGAATTGGCAGTCAAAGGATGCCAAGAGATTTTAACAGAAGAAGACAAGCAGTTTAATTATATTTGTTGTTGTGTTGGAACAGGCGGAACTATTGCTGGATTGATTAAAAGCTCGAAAAAACACCAAAATATACTAGGATTTTCAGCATTAAAAGGAAATTTTTTAAAAGATGAAATTGGGAAGTATACCGCACATCAAAACAACTGGAAACTTATGATGGATTACCATTTTGGAGGTTACGGAAAATATTCGGATGCGCTAATTACCTTTATCAATGAGTTTAGAAAAACAACAGCCATTCCTCTAGACCCAATCTATACAGGAAAAATGATGTTTGGGATTAAAGACATGCTAAAAAAGCACCTGTTCCCTAGAGGGGCTAAAATCCTTGCCGTTCACACAGGAGGATTACAAGGTATAGTGGGGTTTAATCAACGCTTAAAGAACAAAGGAAGTAATCTTAGGATAGAAATATGAGAAATTACGTTGTACTTATGGTTTTAATGACCATGCTGCTATCGGCTTGTAGTTCAAGCAGTAGGGTGAGTGTGCATAAGAAACATAAAGTGACCATCGTTGAACCAAAGCCGATAAAACTTCCTTCCGTAGGGCAATACAAGCATGTAAGAAGTCTTGAGAGAAAAGAAAAAGGACTTAACAAGCACACCTTCTCATATATAAAAAAATATGCCCCTTTAGCAGTATTAGAAATGTACGAATATAAAATTCCAGCAAGTATTACCCTTGCACAAGGGATTCTAGAATCGGGGAATGGAAGAAGTCAGCTAGCCTCAAAATCAAACAATCACTTTGGGATCAAGTGCCATAAAGGATGGAAAGGACAAAGAGTTTATCACGATGACGATGCAAAAAGAGAATGCTTCAGAAAATATACTTATGTAGCCACCTCATATAAAGATCATTCCAAGTTTTTGTCAACTAGAAGGCGATATGCTGATTTATTCAAATTGAGAAAGACCGACTATAAAGGATGGGCGAGAGGTCTCAAAAAGGCAGGGTACGCGACAGATAGGAAGTATCCAAAAAAGTTGATAAAAATTATTGAAGACTACAAGCTCTATGAGTTTGATAAGTTTTCAAAAAAAGACCTAAAAAAAAGTAAAAAAGAGGCAAAAAGGGTGGTGATCAAAAATACAACTACCAAGACCAAAACAGCAAAATCACCTAAAGATTACACAGTAAAAAAAGGAGACACTTTATACTCCATTGCAAAAAAGTTTAACACTACGGTAACTCTTTTGAAAGAGATCAATAAGTTGGAGACCAATATCATATCTATCGGTCAAAAAATCATCGTGAAATCGCCCTGACGCTAAGATCAGCAAAGAGATTAGTAAAAATAATTTTCTCATTGAATAAAAATAAGAAAAACGGCTACACTTTATAAAAGTATCACCGCCTTATTGTTATGGTGGCAGGAACAGGATTAATTGGCTTCGTTTATTGGACTTTTTTGGAAAATAGTCTAAAGAAACTCAGGTTGCTTTGTAATCTGATATTTTCTTTTATTCTTAGGACAATGCAAGCATTACTTGACCCCAAAATAAAAACTCCTAGGTTTCTCAAGGAGTTTTTAGTAGCGGGAACTGGACTCGAACCTGCAACCTTCGGGTTATGAGCTTTACCCTCTATGATTCAAAAAACGTTAAAAGTTTTAATTATCAGTATTTTATTATTTTTCATAAGTCATATTGAGCCTTACAAAATCATATTAAATCACGAAATGTTTTACCTATGTTTTACCCATTTTTGATTCATTATTCGTATCTTTGAATAAAGCCTCAAACGCTATGGCATCAGTAAAGATAGTACTTGCAAAACATAAACGAAAAAAAGATAACACAATTCCAATCGCCATTAGAATTATAAAAAATCGTAAACCTAGCTACATTTGGACAGGGGAGTATATTTTAGAAAAAGATTGGAACGACGATGAAAAGACCGCCAGAAAATCACATCGTAATTCTACTAGGCTTAATAACTTCCTTCAAAAGAAGTTAAGTGAGGCTCATGCTACGTTGCTTGAAACCGAAGCCAGCAATGACAATCTTACAACCAAAGAAATTAAAAAAAGAGTTAAGAGGACAACGGGTTCAACCTCGTTTTTTCAATTAGGTGCTGAACGCATCAATAACAAATATTTAGCTGGTACATTCTCTGTAGCTAATTCCGAGCTTTCAATTCTCTACAATATTGAAGAATTTCTGAACTTAAGCAAAACAGAGTCACGCCAATCAATCATTGAAAGAATTAAGCAGCGTAGAAAGGAACGCATATCCAAAGCTCGAAAAGCTGGCAGAAACATACCAGCAGAAATAAAGTATTTCTCAAAACTCAAAAAACTATCCTTTGATGATATTGACACTGCATTTATCAATAGATTTAAGAGTTTTTGCGCTTCGTACTTAGATCAAAAATCGAGAACGATTACCAATCAACTTATCTTTATTCGCACGCTCTATAACTTAGCCATCAAAGAAAAAGTAACCGACGGTAAAAATTATCCCTTTGCAGGTGATAAAGAAAAGATACGCATTCAATCAGGTAATAAAATCGGATTGAACAAAGAAGAAATTACCAAAATTGAAGAACTGGAATTACAAGAAAACACCTCAATCTGGCATACAAAAAATGTTTGGCTCTTTGCCTATTATTTTGCTGGCATACGAATCTCAGACGTTCTTGAAATGAAATGGTTAGACATCATGGATGGACGGCTTTATTACGAAATGAATAAAAACGAAAAACCAGTAAGCCTTAAAGTTCCATCACAAGCTGCTGAAATTTTAGAACATTACAAAGCGGATAAATCTTCAAATACCGACTTTATTTTCCCCTTCCTTAAAAAGGCAGATTTAAATGACAAAGAGGACGTTTTTACCAAAATCAGAAACGCTACAAAGCTTCTAAATAAGTATATCAAACGTATTGCTGATATGTGCGACATTGAAAAGAATTTATCTAACCATATCGCTAGGCACACATTTGGAAATATGGCTGGCGATAAAATTGACCCTAGAATGCTGCAAAAGCTTTACAGACACAGCAATCTTAAAACTACTATTGGTTATCAAGCTAACTTCATTCATAAAGATGCTGATGATGCATTGGAAACTGTTCTAAATTCTTAATTTCATTTTTTTCTAAAACAATAATTATGTGAGACAAAAAGCACCGCACCATGATTTATATGGACTATTATTTATATTTTTGGTACATATTTTAATTGTATGGGACAAAAAGCACCACATCAAAAACTAGATAAATTACCCCCAAGGCGAACCCTAGTTGAATCACTTGCCATTTTACGAGCAGATACAAGAGCTTCAAGAGCATTAGGGGAACTTAAAGGAATTGCTCAGACAATGCCTAATCAGGCTATGTTAATTAATGCTGTTGTATTGCAAGAAGCAAAAGATAGTTCGGCTATTGAGAATATTATCACAACTCAAGACGAGCTATATAAAGCAATTTCTTCCAATCAAAAAACAGTCAATCCAGCGGTAAAAGAGGTTGTCAATTATCGAAAAGCCATTTTTTACGGTTATGATTTAGCGAGACAACAAGGGTTTTTAAAACTAAAAGATGTTGGAGAAATTCAAAAAATTATTATTGAAAATAATGCAGGTTTCAGAAAAACGCCTGGAACCGTATTAAAGAACGACACAACTGGAGAAGTTGTTTATACGCCACCACAAGACAAAGATGAAATTTTGGAGTTGCTAGGCAATTTTCTAGAATATTATAACATCCAAGATAGCACCCTATCTCCACTTATTCACTTAGCGATACTTCATTACCAATTTGAAAGCATTCATCCATTTTATGATGGTAATGGGAGAACAGGCAGAATTCTAAATATTTTGTATCTAATTCTAAATCAACTCATCGACATCCCTATTCTTTATTTAAGCTCCTATATTATTGAACATAAATCGGAGTATTATCGATTATTAAATAAGGTAAACCGAACGAACGAATGGGAAGAATGGATTGTATATATGTTAAAAGCAGTTGAAGTTACATCTACAAAAACTATTCATAAAATAAAGGGAATCACAGAATTGTTGAATTACACTATCAATAATGTGAAAGAAAACGCTCCAAAAACCTATAATAAAGAGCTTGTTGAATTACTCTTTGAACAACCTTATTCAAAAATTGAATATGTTGTTTCAAAGTTAGGTGTAGAACGAAAAGCAGCTTCACGATATTTAAAACAATTAGAAGCATTAGGTATTGTAACATCCCAAAAAATTGGCCGTGAAACTATTTATGTTAACGAAAACCTTATTGACATATTAAAACACTAGAAAATTTATCAGGCTAAGGATGTATCTATGAATTACGGATTCCTGTTAGCTCCCTTTCCTCCATACTCTCCAGACTTCAATCCTGTCGAAGATAATTTTGACACAATCAAAACAAAAAGTAAGTTTACCCTACAAAGTACACCAATTGTTTATCATGTCAAATCGTCCGAATACTCTCTGCAAGAGTATGAATCTTTAGCTAAAATTTTAAATAATTATATTTGTTTGAATAGAACAAGTTAATTACAATCTATAAACAAAAAAGAGACTTAAGACAAATGCCAAAAACAAGCGGAAAATCAACTGGTGAACCTCTGGAAAAACAACTTTGGAAAGCAGCAGATAAGCTCCGAAAAAATATTGATGCGGCAGAATATAAACATGTAGTACTCGGACTGATATTCCTGAAATACATCTCCGATGCGTTTGAAGAACTCTACGATACACTAAAAGCAGGTAAAGGCGAATATGCAGGGGCTGATCCCGAAGACAAAGACGAGTACAAAGCAGAGAATGTATTCTTTGTACCTGAGAAAGCTCGTTGGTCTCACCTACGCTCACAAGCCAAACAACCTACCATCGGTAAATCAGTTGATGAAGCCATGGACTTTATCGAAAAAGAGAATGGATCACTCAAGGGTGTTCTGCCCAAAGTATATGCTCGACAAAATCTTGACCCGACCAGTTTAGGAGAGCTTATAGACTTGATTGGAAACATTGCCTTAGGTGATGCCAAAGCCCGAAGCGCAGACATTTTAGGCCACGTGTTTGAATACTTCTTGGGTGAATTTGCCTTGGTAGAAGGTAAAAAGGGCGGACAGTTCTATACGCCAAGAAGCGTTGTTGAACTCTTGGTAGAAATGTTGGAACCCTACAAAGGCAGAGTCTTTGACCCGTGCTGTGGATCGGGTGGAATGTTTGTACAATCCGAAGAATTTGTCACAAGCCACCAAGGACGCATCAATGATATTTCTATTTACGGACAGGAAAGTAACCAAACGACTTGGCGACTGGCAAAAATGAACTTAGCCATCCGTGGCATTGATAGTTCGCAAGTGAAATGGAACAACGAAGGCTCGTTTTTAAATGATGCCCATAAAGACTTGAAAGCCGATTATATCATTGCCAATCCACCGTTTAATATTAGTGATTGGAGTGGTGATATACTACGTACCGATGGTCGCTGGAAATACGGCCCACCACCCACAGGAAACGCCAATTACGCATGGATTCAACATTTTATGTATCATTTAGCACCAAGTGGACAAGCGGGTTTTGTGCTGGCTAAAGGCGCATTGACCTCTAAAAGTGGCGGTGAAGGCAACATCAGAAAAGAACTGGTAGAAGCCGATTTAATTGATTGCATCGTAAACTTACCTGCCAAGTTGTTTTTAAATACTCAA
>CAXRAW010000038.1:0-5028 GCA_964228785.1 Flavobacteriaceae bacterium | reverse complement strand
ATGGCAAGAGAGGAACTGGAAAAACGAGGAGGAGAAACACTTGTAAATGTGGATGTACGAGAATCACCTCTGGAAGAAGAATCTACTTTACCTTTTAACACTACAGATTTGAGATTCAGGTATCCTAGAACCAATAGAGGTACTAACCCCAGCACGGCAAAAATAACTAGTAGCTATGTAGAGAGAGTGGCAGAAACTGGCCAAGGGGAATTGGCAATACCTACCCCATCTATGTATAGAGGGAACGCAGGGACACGTAATAGTCTTTATGGTTCTCGTGGTTTTCAGTCTTCCATGCAGGTTAGCAATGTGGGGGCTACTAGTGTTAGGTCAGGGCCCGAATCTGAATGTGAGCTAGGCGGATATGGATACGCGCATAGAATGACTGACAGGGTTGACGAAAGGGACGGAGGCGTGAAAGGTAAAACTATGGTCCTGGCACGAGGAACGGGAAATACGAGTATGAGTGCAGGAGATGAAATTAGAGAGTTTAATACTTGGAATGATGCGAGCCATACTCCGCTTCGTGCCGGGCAATTGATTCGAATCATTAATCATTCTGTTGATATCTCTGATCGTACATTTCGGATTACAGAAGATTATGACCCTTCAAACTATCAATATATACCAGAAACACCTCCTGTCGAATGGATTGGAAGCCCATAACAAAACCTAAAAGCCATTGAAAACGTCTTTTAGCCCAATTGTTAATGACCTCCCAACGCCTATGTTGTGTTACGTCTTGCTCCTAAAGCTGGGAGGTGGTGTTTTAAAACACCATGGTAAATATAGGAAAAATAAGTAGAGGGGAAACGATACATTTCCAAAGGAGGTCAAATTTTTGTCCATCTTAATGGCGTTCAGATACTAAAGAATCGGTCTATTTCAGATGCTAAAACACATTAGCAATGACATTCACGGACATGTGTCGTACACAAACCCAAAAACCGCTAGTTTTCTAGCGGTTTTTTCATATCCTGCTAGGTCTTTCTTGGCATGGTTTTATGCTTGTTTTTTGGGGTTTCTCTTTTTTTGATGTGACGCAGATCATACACCCATTTGAGATCTCATACCGCTGGACAATTTGTCTGCGTTACCAAGATTTGGTATGTTTGGTTAACATTATAGTCAAAATGGGGAAAAATACCTCTATATCACTCGGGAATCATTTTGAAGAGTTTATCAGAGAAGAAGTGAATTCTGGTAGATATGGTTCCGTTAGCGAAGTCATTCGTTCTGCATTGCGTTTGTTAGAACGTGAAGAAAAAAAAGAAAGAGAATTAATTAAAGCGCTAGAAGTTGGAGAAGATAGCGGATTTGTTGAACATTTTCATCCAAAACAACATCTAAAAGAATTACATCGTAAGCACTTATGAGCACTTATGAGCAAAAACAAATATCGCATAAGCCAATAAGCGATTGAGGATTTAGATACAATTTGGATGTATACTCTTAACAAATGGTCTAGAGAACAAGCAGATAGATATTACGATTCAATAATAGCCGAAATTGAATTTATTGCGAGTAATTATTTGATAGGAAAATCCGCAGAACAAACTCGAAAAACTATCGAGTTGCGAAAATCAAATCTCATCTGATTTTTTACAGAAAAGTGGACCACGAAATTGTGGAAATTATTAGAGTTATACATCAGAGAATGGACATAAAAAAACGACTGAAATAAAAACTACACACAATAACGAAGTGTCTATTGTGCCAATAGGCCAGTGATATACGCTCTGTTGACGGATTTATGTTGATTTTCGATGTCCTATGAGTAAAACGATTTTGTCTAATTTTAAAGTGTCTTAAAAAAGAAAAGATCACAATGATCAAAAAAGGAATTGATAGTGCTTCGGCTGACTTTGGGTTGTTCACTACAGCTTACCATTTAAAGAGAATGATTCATATTTGGTGGCGTATTATAAGCCGTTTTTTTACAACTGAGTTCCTGTCTAAGCGAATTTTGAGAGATGTACATAAAGAAAGTGTCTTTTTACAACATAACTATTTTGTCAAAAAATGAAGCTATTCCAAAATTATAACAGGATTTTATCCTACTTTTGAGACAAATTGCCGTTGTAGGTAATCCCCATAGCCCCCAAGAAACTTAATTTTACGTTAGTCAGAATGCAAACGAAAACCGAATTAAGTCCTATGTTATTTAGTTCTAAATAATAAATTATATTTGTCTTATGGCAACAAGAATTGAAAATATTAACTCTGAAATAATCAATTGGGCCATTACCAGAGCTGGCAAAGATCTGGAGGAATTTTATACAGAAAACCCCAATGTATTAGAATGGATAAATGGAGAAAAAAAACCTACGATAAAACAATTAGAAAGTTTTACCCATAAGGTTCATGTTCCTTTCGGATATATGTTTATGAAGGAACCTCCAAATGAAGAATTACCAATTCCTTTTTTTAGAACTGGAGCAGCACCTAGAGATAAGGTTTCTTTAAATGTTTATCACACTATTCAAATAATAAAAGACAGGCAAAACTGGCTGACAAATTATTTGCAGGAAAATGGATATTCTGATTTAGATTTTGTTGGAAAGTACAACAACAACTCTAACTACAAAGAGATAGCAAATGATATAAAAAACACCTTAAAACTTCGAGTTAACTGGGCAAGTAATTATACTACGTGGGAACAAGCGTTAGATTACCTAACATTACAAATAGAGGAAATAGGTATAATCATCAACTTTAATGGAATTGTTGGGAATCATACTGGGAGAAAAATTTCCGTAGATGAGTGTAGAGGTTTTGTATTAGTTAATCAAAAAGCACCTTTCTTATTCGTAAATTCTGCCGATGCTAAAGCAGCACAAATGTTCACTCTTGTTCACGAACTTGCTCATATTTGGTTAGGGGAAAGTGCAGGATTTGACAACAAACAAATGCTTCCAGCCGATGACCCCACGGAAATTTTATGCGATAAAGTTGCAGCTGAATTTTTAGTTCCAGAAAATTTCTTTATTGAAAAATGGAAAAGTAGTCAAAATATTAAGTACTTGAGTAGAGTATTTAAAGTTAGCCCTATTGTAATTGCAAGACGGGCATTGGATTTAGGGCTAATTTCTAAACCACAGTTTTTTGACTTTTATAATGACTACATTTCTGTATTTAAGAACAAAAAAGAAAATCAAAGTTCTGGTGGAAATTTTTATGCTACTACAAAAAAAAGAATCAGTTTAAGATTTGCTAGTTATGTAAACAATGCAGTGAAAGAAAACAATTTGCTATATAGAGACGCATACAAACTTACAAGTCTAAAAGGAAACACATATGAAAAGTTTATCAATGAATATCTATACCAAGTATGAGTAAATTCATTGTAGATTCCAACTTTTTCATCCAAGCTCATCGCTCAATTTATCCACTTGATATAGCTCAAAGTTTTTGGACTAAAATAAAAAATCTAGCTAATAATGGTACGATATTAAGTATCGATAAAGTAAAAAAAGAAATCTATGATAATTCATCTCACGAGGATAAACTAAAAATTTGGTGCAAGGCGAATTTACCTGATGGTTTTTTCATCGATACAGACGCCGCATTGCAAAACTATATTGCGATTGTTAACTGGACTAAATCAATGTCTCATCATTATACAACTAACGCAATTCAAGAATTTCTTGAAACGGATTTAGCAGATCCTTGGCTGATTGCTTTTGCAATGAGCAATAATTGGACTATTGTTACATATGAAAAAAGCGAGCCTAATAGAAAAAATAGAATTAAAATTCCTGAAGTGTGTAACCAATTTAATGTTAGACATGTAAACACTATAGAAATGTTGAGGGAATTGAATGAAAATTTTTAAAACACTACCTACAAAAACCAAGCGTATGTAGCGCCGATATAGACCAGCGATATACGCTCTGTTGACTGATTCCTATGAGTTTGCCATGACCCATGGATTAAGTAATGTTTTAAAAGCTATCCTGCTCTAGGAAAATAAAACCATAATTTAATGTACTTTTGAGTCAGACTAGCGTTGGCATTAATCCATCATAGACTCCAAAAAAGTCTTTAGTCCAGATGCTAACGTAAAAATGAGTAAAAAAATAAACCACTATGGATTTAAAATCGAGAAATTGGTTCAATAAATGTCAACGCCTCATTAAAGGAAAATGAATAAATGACCCACAGTCAATATCAATTTAAAAACATGAAATATATTAATTCTGTACTTCTCATTCTTGTTGCAAATTGCACAATTTACGCTCAACAAATATCAGATACGCTATCTGTCTCAGACCAGTTTAGTAAAATTTACAGGACCTCCAGCTCTTATAAAGAGTATAAAGTCATCCGAAAAACACGTTTTCTACAGTTAGAAAAACTAGTTTCTGACTCAATCAATCAACTTAAGAAAGAAGTAGTCTCCAAAAGTGAATTGATAGCATCACAAAAGGATAGCATCAATAATGTAAGAGAAATTGCAAGAATCATAGAGGGTGATTTCAGACAAACCTTAGCTCAAAAGAATAGTATCAATTTTTTGGGCATCACATTTCTAAAATCTAGATACAATACTGTTGTTTGGTTACTAATCATTATCCTGATTAGTTTGTTGTGCTACTTTATCTATAAATTCAAAAACAGTAATTCAACTACTTCCCATATAAAGATTGAGCTCCAAGAATTAGAGGAGGAATACTCGAATCACAGGAAAAAATCGTTAGAACGCGAACAAAAATTAAGGCGTCAACTACAAGACGAAATCAATAAGCAGCGCGGTAGTTAAATTATTAGGTGACTCATTGAGAATCCCATTTGTCTTATACATCATAAAGACCATTATAAAATCAGCAACAGGAATGAATAAATTTTTAAGCGATCTAGCAATAGTTTTTGCTGTTTTCTATTTTATTTATGAAACTTGGTATCACGTTTCATATGATCAATCCAATCTTGCACTTACAGCAGATTGTATAAGTATACTCTTATTATTAATTGCTGTTATAGTGAACTTAAGATCAAAAAAAGGGATAGGTTTATTATAGGTGCTTG
>CAXRAW010000037.1:0-7425 GCA_964228785.1 Flavobacteriaceae bacterium | reverse complement strand
ATTTACACATCTTCTCAACAGGAAAGGTGCCTGTGTAACGTTCTATGAACTTATACCTTACTTGTCGCTCTTGGAGAAGATGCTTACCGCCTTTTTTAATATGTCACGTTCTAACTTAATATCTTTTAATTCTTTTTTTAATATAATTCCCCCCATCGATAGGACAGATTTCTTTAAAAAATAAGTGAGATAATGATGTTGAAAGAGGGGGGGCTGGGGGGAGACTGATAACCCCTCCCGATTGTTTATAACCTCTGTATGTAACACTATATCTCACGCTGCTACTTTTACTTTTTGTTGATAAAGGGTGGCAGGATGTTCATTATCTAAACTTTGATGTCTGCGCCGATTATTGTAATATTCAAAATAGTTGCTAACCCCACGATAACATTCCAGTCCGTCACTGGCAGGAAAAAGGTATACGTGTTCGTACTTGAGGCTTCTCCATAGCCTTTCTATAAAGATATTATCGATAGCCCTTCCTTTGCCATCCATACTCAGTTTGATCCCTTGATCCGGATGTGTCACCCAATCACAGAATTCATAAGCATTAAACTGACTTCCCTGATCTGTATTGAGAATCTCAGGTTTTCCATGTTTTTCAATGGCTTCTTGTAAGGTTTCTCTGCACCAGTTACTGGTCATCGTGTTGGATAACGACCAACCTACTACATAGCGACTGTAAAGGTCTATGATAGCACATAGATACAAATATCCACCCTGAACTGGGATATAGGTAATATCCATAGCCCATACCTGATTGGAGCGAACTACCTTAAGTCCTTTTAAAAGGTATTTGTAGATACGATGCAGAGCACCTTTACCTTTCTTGGAGGTATTGGGTTTGGGGCCTATAGCAGAGATACCCATTAATCCGTAAAGTCGTTCAATACGCTTCTTATTAACCCTCAGCCCTTTGTCTTTCCTTAACCAAGCGGTCATTCGAGGAACACCCAACCAAGGATGTAATAAATGTTCTTGGTCGATAAGGCGCATTAAGTTCAAATTCAACACACTCTCACCAACTGGTTGATAATACAAACCACTACGATGAATCTCTAAAAGTTCACATTGACGGACGATGCTTAAATGACAATCACGATCAATACAATCTCTACGGGCGGATACGGACTTACTCATTGTGATGCCTTTTTTAAAAAATCAATCTCCATCTTTTGCTGACCAATTACTTTTAAATAACGATCCTCAAGCTCTTGAGCCTCTGTCTTGGAATCTTTCACAGGACGATCAAATACAGTTTGTCCATTCTTTAAAAATTGACTCTTCCAATTGGTAATCTGTGTCGGATGAATCTCATATTTACGACCCAACTCTTGAATCGTATAACGCTCACTCAAGGCTTCTAAAACATCCTTAAATTTAAATTCGGATGTGAATTTTCTTCTACTCATTATACAGTAAATTTATAATTAAAATTCTAACTTAACTTACTGTCCGAT
This sequence comes from Flavobacteriaceae bacterium, assembly GCA_964228785.1. Taxonomy (GTDB): domain Bacteria; phylum Bacteroidota; class Bacteroidia; order Flavobacteriales; family Flavobacteriaceae; genus Polaribacter. Next base: position 5,965 of record CAXRAW010000037.1, on the reverse strand, counting down.
TTTTGGGGGGAATTATAATGCCGCGTTAGCGATAGTAGCAACATCCTTTTTTGTTTATTTTAGGCTATTCTAAGGTCTTATTTATGTGCATTTTGTGAGACATCGCCAATTTATACATAGTGTATTTAACAAAAAAGATATAGCGGATAGCGCGGCCCGAAGGGAAACGCCCTAAATAGAAGGACATCAGTATAACTACTGATCGTTTTTCTTTAGTAAAGTTGGAAACTTTTTCTTAAAACGGTTGAACCTTGGTATGGAAACATTTTGTACGTAGCTATTAGTTGGGTTTCGCTTTTTATAATTTTGATGATATTCCTCTGCTATGTAAAATTTGGTATGTTTTATTACTTGAGTAGCGATTTTACCACGATAAACTTCTTTGTTTAGCTTCTTTATTGCTATTTCTATAATGTTCTTTTCTGCCTCTGTTGTGTAAAATGCTATGGATCTGTATTGCGATCCATAATCAGGATGCTGGCCGTTTTCAGTTGTTGGGTTGTGGGAACCAAAAAAGACATCTACCAAGGTGGTGAAGCTGATCTTCTCTGGGTTGTAATACACCGCAACTGTTTCTGCATGTCCTGTTTTTCCTGTACCAATACTTCTGTAGGTTGGATTATTTGTAAACCCTCCTGCATATCCTGAAACGGCTTCTGTTACGCCCTCTAAACTTTCAAAAATAGCTTCCACACACCAAAAACAACCACTTGCAAAATAGGCTACCTTGTCTTTTTTTTGCAGCTGACTTTCTTGTAAATGTTGCTTGGGTTGACTGTTTGAAAGTCCTAAAAAACTCATTAGAACAATACATAAAATAATCGGTATAAATTGCTTATAACTAGTCATACACTTATGATTTTACACTTTGGTAAATAAACTTTACAATTGTTTACAACTTTAATATTTTATTGAGAAACTAGATTGTAAAAACTAAGGTAGTTACTTACTTTTGTTTTGTAAAGATACACATTAGTTTATGGAGCATTTCATTGTTTCTGCAAGAAAATACAGACCACAACATTTTTTGGATGTTGTGGGTCAGCAAGCAATTACCAATACATTAGAAAATGCTATCAAAAACAACCATCTAGCGCAAGCTTTACTTTTTACGGGGCCTCGTGGTGTGGGAAAGACTTCATGTGCTAGGATTCTAGCCAAGCGTATCAACCAAGAGGATACTATTGCAGAAGACGAGGATTTTGCTTTTAACATTTTTGAGTTAGATGCAGCGTCTAATAACTCTGTTGACGATATCAGGAGCCTAACGGACCAAGTACGAATTCCTCCTCAAACAGGAAAGTATAAGGTATATATTATTGATGAGGTTCACATGCTTTCTCAAGCGGCTTTTAATGCTTTCTTAAAAACGCTAGAGGAGCCACCAGTACATGCTATTTTTATTTTAGCTACGACTGAGAAACATAAGATTATCCCAACAATTTTATCTCGCTGCCAGATATTTGATTTTAAGAGAATTACCGTTCTTGATGCAAAAAATTATCTGAAAGTAATTTGTGAGAAAGAGCAGATAGACGCTGATGACGATGCGCTTCATATCATTGCTCAAAAGGCTGATGGTGCTATGCGGGATGCCCTTTCTATTTTTGATCGTGTGATTAGTTTTTCTGGAAATAAGCTTACGAGAGAGGCTGTTACTCAGAACTTAAATGTGTTGGATTATGACACCTACTTTGAAATGACAGATCTGCTCTTGGAGAATAAAATTCCCGAGGTATTGAATCATTTTAATCGTACTTTATCTAAAGGGTTTGAAGGTCATCATTTTATTAATGGGCTAGCTTCACATTTTAGAGATTTATTGGTAGCCAAAGACAAAGCAACTGTTGATTTGCTTGAGGTTGGTGATAATGCCAAGAAAAAATATTTAGAGCAGGCTGTAAAAGCTGATGTTGGCTTTTTAATTAAGGCTATAGACAAAGCCAACGAATGTGACCTTAACTACAGAGCTAGTAAGAACCAACGCTTGCTGGTTGAGTTAGCGCTTATGCAAATTGCCTCCATCACTTTTGATGGAGAAAAAAAAAAGTCGGATAACTACATCATACCCGCCACCTTCTTTGTAGCGCCTTCCATCAATCTCAAAAAGAGGGAAGTACCTCCATTAGAGAAATCTTTAATAAAAAAAGGTGAAAATCCTCTCAACACCAAAAAGGAAACTTCTGCATTGAAGCCTCCTACTTTAAAACATGCTCGGCAAGGGATTTCTGCCTTTTCTTTGAAGAGTATTCACAAAAAGAAAAAAACTATCACAAAACTGGAAGAGGAGAACTTTGATGATCACCCTAGAAATGCTTTTGATCAATCTGTGCTTGAACAATCATGGCAAGATTATCAAGAAAAACTTCAAAAAAAAGGAGAGCATAATATTGCTGCTATCTTATCGGCGAACAAACCCGTACTCAAGGCTGATTTTAACATCGTGTTCACACTTCCTAATCAACTTATGGAAGATCAGTTAAAACAAGGGAAACCACAATTAATGAAGTACTTGCGTAAATCTTTGAATAACTATGGTATTTCTCTAGAGACCACTGTTAATGAGACGATGGAGAAAAGATTCGCTTACACTCCGTTAGAAAAATATAAAAAGCTAAAAGATAAAAATCCGATGATAGAGAAATTAAAGGACGTATTTCAGTTGAATATTTAAATTAGACTCCAAATTGTTTTAGATGATGAGATGATCTAGGATCTAGTAGTTGTTTATAAAGCATGTTACTCCCTTCTTTCTCTGAAAGTTTCCCAAAAGAAAGCGATATTTTATTTTTAAAATAATTTCCTTCCAGCTTTTGAGTTTTGTGGATAAAACCAATTAGCCGTTCTTTTTCATCATCAAACGGCTTACTATCAGTGATCAAAAATTGAGCTGTGGTTGCCAGATGTTTAGGGTGTGGTTTCTCTCCTATGACAGTATTTTTCACAAAAATTTTGAGGAAAATCTTTTCAGAAAACTCGGTTTAGGATGCTCATCCGAGAAGATCATCTCAAACATTACACTGCAATGTGCTAGCATCTGTACTACGGCCATTTTACCCCATTTGGGTTGAGACGCATTACTCAATAAATTGATCCTTGTAATCGTCTTATTAGAAACTGATTTGGTCAAAAATATTTTTCATTCAACATATATCGTTTAGAAGACAAATCATCTAATATTCACAAATAAATTTCGCCAACTAAATTTTATTTCCCAGATATACTAATTTGGACTTTTCTAGGGAAAAGTCTTTAGATTCGAGCTCCGACAGTAAATAAATATTGCTATCCTCGGTAATTACGAACAACGGAATAGATGCCTGTTGATTGTATATTTTTTGAAGAGTCGATTTAAATTCTTCTTCAGATTTAATAGGAATTTCATTGATATTAGGATCATTGCGAACCGCTTCGCTGATGTTGATGTAATCGTCCTTTGGGCTAAAGAAGATCGCTTTATTATCGAAATTCTTATTTTTTACCTCATCGGCTGTCGCTACTCGAAAGGCTCCATATTCTCCAAACTCTTTTGATAGATTTTTAAGCGCATATTCGTTAACGGTATCACTTCCTGTCATAGCGATTAAATAACCAATATCATTTAGCTCGATATTGTCACTAAGGTCATCGTCATAAATGTTATACTCAAAAGCTTCCAGCCCCATGCTTAACGCATTTGCCACAAATGTTTTATTCGCGTCAATTAATACGACTCTTTTTCCAAATTTTTGGAGATAACTGGCAATTAATCTTGAAGCTTTTGATGCACCTACGATTAAAATTCCGTCAGAATTTTTCAGGAAAACACCTACTCCTTTGGCGAATATTCTCGCTGTAGTGGCATTTAACAAAACGGTTCCCAATACCACCATAAAGACCAGCGGTGTAATGTATTCTGCACCCTCTACTCCTTGTTTTATCAATTTACTCCCAAAGAGCGACGCTATACCTGCGGCTACAATTCCTCTAGGACCTACCCAACTAATAAAGAGTTTTTCGTTGCGCTTTAAATTTGATCCCCATGTACTTAAAAATACGGCAATAGGTCTTATTACAAATACAACTAAAAAAAACAATGTGAGTGTATCCCAGGTATATAAAAGCATGAGTTCACTCATATTAATATTTGCTGCCAATAAGATAAAAAGGATTGAGATTAACAGGACACTGAGAGATTCTTTGAAGTACAATAACTCTTTTAAATTTTTTAATTTTCCATTTCCGAGCACCATTCCCATTACAACCACCGCCAACAATCCTGATTCATGAGCAAATATCTCAGATTCTACAAAGACTAGCAGTACAGTAGATAATGATACCACGTTCATAAGGTAGTGCGGAACCCACTTTTTATTAATAATAAAGGCGAGTGCATGTGCGAAGGTAAAGCCGAAAGAAGTTCCAAACAGTAGGATTTTACCGAATTCGGTCAATGCTGTTTTAGTAAAGCCACTATCGCCTCCAACACTAATAAATTCAAAGACCAGTACAGCAACTAATGCCCCAATGGGATCGATTAAAATCCCCTCCCATTTTAACACCGCTGAAACATCTTTCTTTAATGGAATATTTCTCAGAATTGGAGTAATAACTGTTGGTCCAGTTACAATGATCAGTCCTGAAAATAAGAACGATAAATCCCACCGTAATCCAATAATATAATGTGCCAATATTCCTGCTCCAAAAAAGGTCACAGCAGATCCCAGTGTGATAAGTTTGGTAATTACAGGACCTACATTTTTGATTTCATTACGCTTTAGCGTTAGCCCTCCTTCAAATAGAATGATACTAATGGCAAGAGATACGAAATAATATAATGCCTCTCCGGGAAACAACCCTTTTTCACCATTCCAGATGGGTTCGATATATTTTGATTGATCATCAGTTAAAAATGCTGCTGCAATGGGTCCTACGAGTAAACCTATTAAAATCAAAGGGAGGATTGCTGGTATTTTAAATCGCCATGCCACCCACTGCGCTAAAATTCCAAAAATGATAATACCCGCTAATTCTATCATATGCTTTTATTGAATTCCGAAAGTACAAAAAATCCACTATCAGAATCAATTTCACTAAAATTTTGTGACAATTCCGTCTCATTCAATTAATTTTGTCGAAATAGGATTATTAGAATGTTAGGATTAAAATTTGAAACGGCAACCTCGTGGGTAGATGTTGCTCAAAATGGATTGAAACAATTACTTACAGATCATGCTTTTGCAGAGCAAAAAGCAGCTTCAAATGCTGTATCTATTATCATTAACTATTCTGAGGAAACCCATCTAGTTAAAGACATGAGTGATATTGCTATAGAGGAAATGGAACACTTCCGTATGGTCCATCATTTAATGATAAGCAGAGATATGACACTGGGGAAAGCAACCAAAAATGATTACGCTTTAAGCCTGCAAAAGTTCTTTCCTCACACCCACAATAGAATAGAAGCTTTGGTGCATAGATTGTTAGTTGCTGCGCTAATTGAAGCGAGAAGCTGCGAACGGTTTAAGGTTTTTTCTGAGCATTTGGATGATAAAGAATTGTCCAAATTTTACAAGGATCTGATGATCTCTGAAGCCAATCATTATACCCTTTTTCTAAGCTATGCTAGAACTTATATGGATCGCACTATCGTAGATCAAAAGTGGCAGAATCTACTAGCCTTTGAAGCCAATATGATGAAAAAGAGAGGTACAATAGCCAAGGTACATGGTTGATGTTTGGCAGGGAAGAATCAGCTAAAATTCGACAGGAATTCTGGATACGTTTTGGGAAGTCATTCCCAAGAAAATGGCTTCTATACAACACAAAAATCAAAGGACTTTCTTTTAACCCGCATTATTCATCGGCACTAGAATTTTGAAGATGTTCTGATTTTTAATTTTACCATTTTGATTTTGCTTGATTTTTGAAGATTGGTTTTAAATATTTGAAGGACTTTAGTGTTATTTTTGTTGATTTTAGAGTA
>CAXRAW010000036.1:0-4046 GCA_964228785.1 Flavobacteriaceae bacterium | reverse complement strand
CATAACTCATTAACTGTTTTACCAGACTGGTAAAGCGAAACTATGGTTTGTTTAAATTCTGTGTTGTAAACTTTTTTTGTCATAATTCTTTAAGTGATTTTGCTCACTAAAATTCGTACCAACAAAACTAGACAATCCAATCTCTATAAATTCATACTAAGAGCTACAAGACAACATAGAACAACCTACTTTGTGACGTGCCCATTCTGGTCTTTTAGCGAACCACTGTTCAGAGTGAGGTTGCTCATCATAGGGCTTTTTTAAGAGCTCATAAAATTCCTCGATTAGTGAATAATCTCCATTTTCTGCTTTATCGATTGCTAGTTGTGCCATATAATTTCGCAATATATATTTAGGATTTACCAAGTTCATCCTTTTTCTGCGCTGCTGATAGTTGATATTCTCATCTTTCAATCGACTGGCATATCTAGTAAACCAAAGATCCCACTGCTCTTTAAGCATTCCTTGAATTTCCTCTGGCCTATAGAATGCCTCTGAAACGAACTGTATTCCCTGAACAGGAGCATCAGCTTTAAAAAGACTAAGTTGTCTAAAAAAGAGGGTCATGTCTGTTTCGGAAGCCCGTAAGTTGTCTTCGAGCTGTGCAATTAAATCCTGATCTGTTTTTTTAGAACACCGTAATCCCAACTTAGACCGCATCATATCCTGTGATTTAGTCTCAAAACGAGTCTTGTAATCTTCTAAGATCGCTTCAAAAGGAGCCGCTTCTTCAACGAGCGGATATAAAGCATTTGCCATTTGATGCAGATTCCAAAGCCCAATATTTGGCTGATTTCCATAGCGATACCTTTTGTGTTGTCGATCGGTAGTATTGGGTGTCCAGTCGAGATCAAAGCCTTCTAGCCATCCATAGGGACCGTAGTCAATCGTAAGTCCTAAAACGGACATATTATCCGTGTTCATCACCCCATGCACAAAGCCCACACGTTGCCAGTGTATAATCATCTCTAGGGTGCTGTTAGTCACTGCTTGAAAAAAGCAGACATAAACTTCTTTGCTTGGTTTTCCCAATGCAGGAAAATACGTGTTTATAGTATAATGCACCAACCGTCTCAGGTTTTTGATATCGTTTCTTGCTGCAAAAATCTCGTAGTTTCCAAAACGCAAAAATGACCTTGCTACGCGAGAGGTAATCGCTCCTTTTTCGTAGGCTGGATTCCCATCGTACATCATATCGCGCATCACTAGATCACCGGTAAGGCTCAGAGATAACACTCTAGTAGTAGGAATTCCTAGGTGATGCATAGCCTCACTACACAGGTATTCTCTAATGGAAGATCTTAACACCGCAAAACCGTCTGCATTTCGGGAGTATGGCGTAGGTCCCGCTCCCTTTAATTGTATGGTTTTGCCATTGATCTCTCCTAGATTTATAGCCCTACCATCACCCAGTTGCCCAGCCCAATGTCCAAATTGATGTCCACCATAACACATTGCATAGGGTTTGGATGTTTTTAGAACGCCGTTCCCTGTGACAAAATCCAAGAACTTTGTTGAGGTGACTTCTTCTTGTGAGAATCCCAATTCTTGTTGAACTTCCCTAGAAACATGAATCAGCTTAGGGTGGGATGGCTTCACAGGTGTCACCCAAGAAAACATAGATTCTACAACCTGACGCTGATTTTTTTCCTTGTTAAGATCTGAGATAAGGTGATCCGTAAAATGATTTGTTAAGTGTGATTTCAAAATTACTCTTGGTTCATACTCATAAGACGACAACTTCTAAAGATCAAATTTCTACTCATCTTCATTGCTTTAGTTGATGTGCATGCAAGGCTCTCAACTTCATGATTTTTGGAGTAATTACAAAACTACAATAGACCTGCTCAGTATGATTTCGGTAGTAGTCTTGGTGATGATCCTCTGCCGGATAAAACACAGTTAAAGGACTGATTTCGGTGACAATGGCATCATCAAAAGAGGAAGCCAATTGTTTGACAACTGTTTCGGCAATGTGCTTTTGCTCGTTGTCGTGATAAAAAATTACAGAGCGGTACTGGGTTCCCACGTCGGCTCCTTGTCTGTTTAATTGTGTAGGATCATGAGTGGTCATAAAAATCGCTAAAATGTCGTGATAAGAAATGGCATTGGCATCATAACTCACTTGAACTACTTCTGCGTGACCCGTAAGCCCCGAGCAGACTTCTCTGTAGGTAGGTTTTCCGGGCGCTTTTCCGCCAGCGTATCCAGAGACTACTTTTTCTACTCCTTTAACCTCTAAAAAGATGGCTTCGGTACACCAGAAGCATCCGCCTCCAAATGTCGCTAACGTGATCTTTTTACGCATCTTCAGCAATTAATTTCATAGATGCCGAGTTAATACAGTAGCGCAGTCCACTAGGCTCTGGCCCATCTGGAAACACATGCCCCAGATGTCCGTCACAGGTACTGCACATTACTTCTATACGCACCATACCGTAAGAAGTATCTTTATGATATTTAATTGCACGTTCCTCCAAAGGCTGGGTAAAACTCGGCCATCCCGAGCTAGAATCAAACTTAATTGTAGCATCAAACAATGGTGTTCCGCAGCAAATACAGCTATAGGTCCCTTCGCTAAAAACAGAGCACAACTGACCAGAAAAAGGACGCTCCGTTCCTTTTAAACGCGTAATTCTAAACTGCTCAGAGGTTAAAATACGACGCCACTCCTCATCCGTTTTTTCCACTCTTCTTTTTGGAATTGGATTGCCACTTACGGTACAATTTATGATGTGTTTCCATGTGATCATCAGACTACTTTTAAACTACAAATTTACTGAAATTTCTATTGTTTACCAGATGCACTTATCCTCTAGAAATACCAGCTTTTAAAATATTATTTTAGGGCGTTCCCCTACGGGTCGCGCTATCCGCTATATCTTTTTTGCCTTTACAGGACAAAAAAGGATGACGCTACTATCCCTAACGCGGCATCAAAACCTAGGTATTAAGATTACAATGCTATGTTAAAACTCACCAGTACAATGTCAATAGTGTAGAAAATTAAAATTCAGCATCCGCTTTATCTTTTTATATATCCTAGGGAACCGCTTCTTAAATTCTTGTGGAGTTTCTATAAAATTTTCAATTAAAACAGCTAGAAACTCATACTGGTTTTTAAAGGCATACTTTCGGAAATAGCCAGAATCTAGTATTTCACTTCTCACCTCTTTGTGATGCTGTAAGTAATCTATGAGCTTAAGATATTCTTTTCTAAAAACCATAGAACTCATATCCCTTTTCTGAAGAGATTTCATATGAATAATATGGGTAAATTCGTGAATTCCTAGATTCAAATTATCATTTTTTACTTTGTTGCCTTCCAAAAAATGTTTCCATGAAAATACCACGGTTTTCAACTTGGGGTTAAATTCACCTTTATGCATTTTTCCTGTACTTTTAGATAGAAAAACATCAGGATATATGACAATCTTATCAAAAATATCTGTGATAAATTTTCGCTTCCCAAAAGTAAGAGTAATATAGGAAGTACCTATCAGTACCTCGGTTTCATCGTTGACCTTATAGCCATTCCTACCAACAAACTCATAGGTTTGAATAAAGGTAGATAACCGGTGCTCAAAGAAACGCTGATATCGCTTATTTAACTGCTTGTAAAAATCACTCTGTTCCACTAAAATCTTTTTCTGAACTTTTGAAAGTTTCCTTTTTCTTCTTGCCCTGTGAATTCCTGAGTTTTTATCAAATAAAAAATGAAGTATTCTAGAGATCATATCTGCCAAAAAATGAAATATGATAATAACAGCATTTTCTGTTGTTGGGAGATTTGCTTTTTTCATCGTAAAATATAGACCAGTAAGTTATAAAATAAATTACTCTAACGCAAAAATGTAAGGTTATAGCGACCCTTAATAGAGCAAGACAGACTTAGCTGTAACCTTTATGTTATTATCCGATTACTTTTTCCCATTGGTCGGACTCGGCATACTCTTTCACAATCTTATTTCTTTTGGCAAGTAAGTTGGTCATATAGGATTTCTTTGTAGAGTTTATCATCCAGTAGTAGGTCATGGTCTTTATTT
>CAXRAW010000035.1:0-8476 GCA_964228785.1 Flavobacteriaceae bacterium | reverse complement strand
AGCGAAGTTTTGAGCGGCTTTACTAGTTTTAAACTGTCCAGATATTTTCTGTTTGACCTTTACATTACGAATAGCCCTTTCCGAAGCATTGTTATCAAGAGGTACTTCTTTCAAGAACAAAAAGGTAAACAGATGTTGTCTTTCCTTGCTGATACGTTTATAAAATGTATGGAGTTCTTTATGCGTTTAATCAGGAGGCTGCTCTAATAAGTTTTTGAACCGTATGATAATTTTCATTCGCTCTACATCAGAGGGGTTTAAGATTTTATTCAGATGTAAAGCATCAGATAGCAATTGTAAAAACTGTCTCCCCCAAGTAGCATTAGGATCTCTTTGATTAAGATAAGTTAAGCGTCTTAATAAATGAGGTAAACAGGTTTGATGATGTTTCTCTGGGGTGTTAATTTGTGGTTTCCATCCGTCGTGTACTGAAGTACTATTGCCAAAGCCTTTGGGGAAATGACTATTTATGGTGATACTACCTCTGTTTTCTGAATGGGTAATATTAGGTAAGCTTGTCTGTCTGCCAAGTCCAAAACCAGTGCTTATTGCCATTCACCTTTACACCTGTTTCATCGGTTCCTATCACAGTACTTGATGCGACACGTTTTTTGATATTCTGGTAGGTTGCACTTGACTTTTCTGAAAAACGATTCAATAGGTAATGTATGCCACCTTCGCTTACAGGAGCATTTACTCCTTTTGGGAAATCAGCAATTGTACCACAACCACAGGAACATGGTTTGCTATAGATTCTGTACTCGGTATAGGTGGCTTTTATAGGTGGAATATCTATAGTTTGGCGGATACTATCTTCTTTTGAGGCTGTACTTGAGAGGTCTGCACCACAACTATGACAATATTCTGGGTGTAAATCAATAGTAGTGTCGGGTATTTTAGTCATTTCTAAAGTAGCGCCTTTTCTACCGAATTATCCACCTGGCTTTTTACCCGAAGGTTGACCTAAACTTTGGTTTGGTTTTGGACGATTGTTATCCTTTCAACTCTTGTTTTACTGAGGACAACTCTTTGGTTAACGCTTCAATTTTAGCTAACAAATCACTGATATTCATATTGTTAAATTATGAAAATTAGATGAATCATACAAGAAAAATCAAGAAAAAAATAGCACTCTTTATGACTTTTTCTCTCTCTCATAATCTGTAACGGTTTAAAGAGTATATTTGAGACTGATTAGTTACTATAAATTTTACTTTTGCCATTAACTGAACTCTCAAGGAGAGATCGGCAAAACAAAGGTCAATGCCTCAAGAAAAGAAAATAAACAACTATCAAATAGTTAGCATAAATTTAAACAAGTGAAAAAAAGGCTTCACCTCATTTCTTTTGATATTCCTTACCCTCCAACCTACGGTGGAATTATTGACGTTTTTTACAAAATAAAAGCCCTCCACAGCCTGGGAGTTTCTATCATTTTACACTGCTTTCAGTACGGAAAACCACAGCCTGAAGAGCTAAAAACCTACTGCGAAAAGGTATACTATTACAAGAGAAACTCCTATCTTAAAAGTATGTTATCTGGGAATATCCCTTTTATTGTAAAAAGTAGAGGGAATAACGAATTAATTCAGAATTTAAAAAAAGATAAAGACCCTATTTTATTTGATGGATTACACACTACCTATATCCTTAACTTATCAGATTTTAAAAAGAGAAAGCTCTTTTTAAGAGCTCACAATATAGAACACAAATTTTACAAAGGATTGGCAAACAGCGAATCTAATATGTTCCGGCGAAACTTTTTTAAACAGGAATCTAAGAAGCTCAAAACCTATGAAAATATCCTGACTGTGATGAATGGTGTGTTTCCTATTTCTCCCTTAGAACAGACATATTTTAGCATCAAATACGGTGAAAAATGCACATATATTCCTGCATTCCACGAAGATCAGATTCATACAACTCATGACAAAAGAGGAGCATTTATTCTTTACCATGGAAATATCTTGGTTTCGGAAAATGTAAAAGCAGCCTTGTTTTTGATCAATGTGTACAAAAACTCCTCATATCCACTAGTCATTGCTAGTAGCTATTTTAATGACGAGATCAACAAAGAGATTTTAAAGTATGATAACATTACTTTTCAAAGCCTATCTAACCAGAAAGATTTGAACAGACTGTTTGAAAATGCCCATATTAATGTATTACCAACTTTTCAAAATACAGGGATTAAACTAAAACTTTTCAACACCTTATATCAAGGAAAATTCGTGATTGCCAATAATGATATGATAGATCACACAGGACTCGAATCTCTTTGTGAAAAGGCCAACACTCAAAAAGAATTCTTACAAAAAACAGAAGAACTGCTACAAAGAGATTTTAGTCAAGATATATTAAAGAAAAGAAAACAAGTGCTTCAGAACTTTAGCCCAAAAGAAAGTGCAAAAAAACTCGTCGAACAACTTTTTATCTAACCCGTTAATTTGTGGTCATTTCAAACAGTTCACCACCTTCACACTTAATTGTTTTGTGTTTAAATTTAACAATTAGTGTATAATCGTGAGTTGCCATCAAGACACTTTTACCACCTTGGTGGATCTCATTTAAAAGTTCCATGACTTCAATAGAGGTTTTTGGATCTAAATTCCCTGTAGGCTCATCCGCCAGTATGAGATCTGGATCATTCAGTAACGCTCTGGCAATTGCTACCCTTTGCTGTTCCCCTCCTGAGAGCTCATAAGGCTTTTTATAATGTTTGGTCTTCATCCCTACGTGCTCAAGCACTGCCTCTATTTTTTGTTTGATTTCGTCCTTATCTCTCCAGCCTGTAGCCTTTAACACAAAAGAAAGGTTATCAAAAACAGTTCGATCGTTCAGCAGCTTAAAATCCTGAAAGACAATTCCAATTTTTCTTCTTAAAAAGGGAATTTCTTTTTCTTTTAACTTTTTTAAGTCGAAACCCACAATAGTACCCATTCCTCGTTGTAGCTTTAAATCTCCATATAAGGTCTTCATCAAGCTACTTTTTCCACTACCTGTTTTTCCAATGAGATAATACCACTCTCCTTTCTCAATCCTAAGATTTACTTTAGAAAGCACCAAACTGTCTCGCTGATAGATGTCGGCATTCTCTAAGTGTAAAATCGAATCTTTCATATATTTAAATTGACATTAACCAACTGGCAGTTAATTGTTTACTTTTATTAAAGTGCTGCCTTTACTTCACTCATTCCTTCTGTGAAGGTTTTAAGAATTTAATTCCTGTACAAACCTACATATTTTTTTATTGTAAAATTCTTAGAATTGATCTTGTATTTCTAAGAATAACAGAAATCAATTTCTATTTTTGAAATATATTTTTAGTTTAAAATCCAACAAAATTTTAAATTTCACGTTATCACCTGTAAATAGCAATTTTTAATGATTCGTTCCATTTTTCATCAAAAGTTAACTTCCTTGTTTTTTACGTTGATTTGCTGGTCTCTATTTGCTCAACAAACAGAGATAGCAACTAATGTGTTTGCCAATTACAATCACGCTGTGCAACTTTTCAATAATAAGGCATATGCGGCAGCTCAGAAAAACTTCATAGACGTCTCCAAAAATGCTGATCGTCATACCCAATTAAAAGCAGATTCCGACTACTACGATGCGATGTGTGCTATTCGACTTCATCAAACTGACGCCGACAAAAAAGTATTGCGTTTTGTAGAGAATTACCCAAATAGCAATAAAAAAGATAAAGCCTATTTTAATGTTGGTAACTATTACTTTGCCAACAAAAAAGCTGCTTATGCTTTAAAGTGGTATTCTAAGGTCAACCTCGATGCATTGTCAGATACCAATAGAAAAGAATTAAACTTTAAGATGGGGTATGCACTACTGTCTACTCGGAATTTGAGTCTTGCTAGAAAAAAATTTGCTACACTTGTCAACGACCCCAAGTACGGAAATGATTCTCGCTACTATTTTGGATACATCGCCTACAAGCAAGAGGACTATGATATCGCAGAAAAAACATTAGAAGAAATAGCTGACGAACAAGCATATAAAAGTGAGGTTACTTATTACCTTCTAGACATCAGTTTTAAAGCTGGTCGTTTTAAAAAGTGCATTGAAATAGGAGAAAAACTGCTAGAAAAAGCCAAGCCTAAAGAGCGATCTGAAATTTCTAAAATTATCGGCGAAAGCTATTTTAACCTACAACAATATCAAGAAGCAATTCCCTATCTGAAGGGATATAGAGGGAAGAAAGGAAAGTGGAGTAATACAGATTATTACCAACTAGGGTATGCCTTTTTCAAACAAAACGACTTTGAAAATGCCTCAAATTATTTCAATAAAATTATAGATGAAAAAAACAAGGTTTCTCAGAGAGCCTACTATAATCTTGGGGAGTGTTATTTATATCTAGAAAAAAAGTCAGAAGCTCTCAATGCTTTTAAAAGTGCAAGCGAAATGAACTTTGACTTAAAAGTTAGAGAAGATGCGGCATTAAATTATGCCAAATTAAGTTATGAGGAAGGAAATCCTTACAAAAGTGTGGCAGAAGTATTACAAGATTTTTTAAACACTTATCCAAAAAATCCCAGCTATGCAAAAATTAATGCGCTAATGGTAACTTCCTACCTATATCAGCAGGACTATCAAGGTGCCTTAGATTACCTAAAAAAAAGTAATAGCCAACAAAATAGAGAGCTATCTAGTGAAGTGTCTTACTACAGAGGTATTCAGCTATTTAATAAAAACCAACTACAAGCCTCATTGCCTTACTTACTTCAGGGAACGGAGTCTGTAGATCATAAGATCAGAGCACAATCCCAATATTGGATGGCAGAGGCTCACTATAGATTGGGAAATTTTCAACAAGCACTAGAAGACTTTTTAACTTTTAGTAAAAACCCTTCGGCAACCGAAACCGAAGAATACACCACGATCAACTATACCACTGGTTACAGTTACTTCAAACTAAAAAATTATGAAAAAGCCCTAACATCTTTTCAAGCATTTATCGAAACTCAAAACGAAGACTTAAATTTAAATGATGATACCATAACCCGAACTGGCGATTGCTATTATGCCACCAAAAACTATGAAAATGCAATTAATTCATACCAAATCATTGCCGAGCAATATGGCTCTGGTGCCGATTATGCCCGATATCAAATGGGGATGAGTCTGGGATTTCTTAAAAAAAATCAAGAAAAAACAGAGCAGCTAGAAGAACTCCTTGCAAATTTTGAATCTTCCAATTACAGAGATGATGCTTTATTTCAACTTGGCAATACCTATACTGCACTTAAAAATAACAAAAAAGCCCACGAAGCCTACAAACGTCTATTTGACGATCATCCAAGAAGCTCCTACAACCCTAGAGCCTTGCTAAGAGATGGTCTTTTATTTTACAATGACAATCATTACAAAAAATCTCTGAGTCACTTTAAAGAAATTGTTACAAAATTTCCCAACTCAGAAGAAGCAAAGGAAGCTGTGAGAAATGCAAGAAATGTGTATGTAGACATCGGTGCTGTTGATGAATATGCAACATGGGTAAGAACCTTAGATTTTGTAGATGTTTCAGACGCAGAATTAGATCAGGACACCTACCAATCAGCTGAAAATAAATACCTAGAAAATGATGTTGAAAATGCGACTGTAGGATTTCAAAAATACCTCAAAAAATTCCCTAATGGATTAAATGCACTAAAGGCTCATTTTTATCTAGCTCGGTTGTTGGCAAAAGTAGGCTCAAATGAGGAGGCAATCCCCAACTACCAGTTTATTGTTTCAGCACCACAGAGCGAATTTAGCGAAGAAGCTTTAAATAAACTCTCACAAATTCTATTGGAAAAGGAGAACTGGACTGCTGCCATTCCCTTACTTGAGCGATTGGAACAAGAGGCCAACTACTCCCAAAATATTCTGTACGCTCAAAGTAATTTGATGAAAGGGAATTATCAATTAGCGAACTACGAAAAAGCAGTGACCTATGCAGAGAAAATTCTGCTCGAGGACCAAATTGATGCGTCCCTGGAATACGATGCAAAGATTGTTATAGCTCGTTCTGCATTCCAAACAGAAGATTATCTAAAAGCGGAGGAATTCTATCGTGAAGTTGAGCGGAACGCCAGTGGAGAACTTAAAGCTGAAGCGCTATATTACAGTGCCTTTTTTCTTAACAGTCAAAAGCTCTATGCAGATTCTAACAAGATCATCCAAAACATTACATCAAACTTTTCAGCCTACAAATATTGGGGAGCTAAAAGTTTTATTATCATGGCAAAAAACTATTATGCCTTAGAAAATAAGGATCCCTACCAAGCCACATATATCCTAGAAAATATCATTAAAAATTTCACTCAGTTTGATGACATCATTATTGAGGCAAAAAATGAATTAAAGAAGATAAAGCTCAACGAAGCCAAAACCAACAACTCGGTAATCACCCCCAAAAACTAAGACTGATGAAAAAATATATCACGTGCTTTCTCGTATTGGCTTCAGCAGTCGTAATGGCGCAACGCAAATCAAAAAAAGAAAAGAAAAAAGATACAATTACTCCAACAGTCATCACTGTAGTTACCTCATACACCCCCACCATTGCAGATGCGTCCAAGATCAAAAAAACACCAGTGATCACATTGAGTGACAACAGTAAAAAAAAGAAACTTGACTACAAGATATTCTCAGCACCAGTTGCCTCTACATTTGTGCCAAAGAGTGGTGTTGTTAAAGGAATTGATGTAGGCAAGAAAGAACGTCTATTTAACAACTATGTAGCTGGTGGATATGGGAATTTTAATACCCCTTATCTAGAAGCTTTTTTGCAACAAAATAGGAAATTTGAATACGATTATGGCGTTTATCTAAAATACATATCTTCAGGAAATGGAGTAGAGAGTACCCCTTTAGATAATGGTTACACAGCCCTGTCGTTGGGTGCATACTACACAAAAGAAGATCGTTATTTCACCTGGAAAATTGGAGGAAATATAAAGCGTAATCAGTATCATTGGTATGGGTTGCCAGCCATTGACTTTGATGCAGAATCCATCGCCGCTATTGATGAAGAGCAAGCCTACGGTTTTTATGAACTAGAGGGAGAATTTATATTTAAAAATACGACAATTGATAAGATAAAAGGTGCTTTGAATATGTTTGATGACCTGTTTGGAAGTCAAGAAATACAATTCAGACTCCAGTCTAGCTTCACATTTCCCCTAACTCGTATGAATCGATTTTGGAATGACTTGAAATTAGACGTCAGTATCGACTATTTAGGCGGAGAATTTGAGCAAAGTTATAGGGACTCCGATCAATTGCCCTACCGATTTTTTAACCTAGGAATCCATCCATCCTATCGATTTGAATGGAAAGATTTCAATGTGAAGTTAGGAACGAAAGTGTATCTCTCAATTGACCCTGAAAATAGCCTCACCGACTTCCTAGGCTATCCAGATATTCAAATAACCTATCCACTAATTTCAAAAACTATTAATGCATATGTGGGAGCTGGTGGAGATTTACACATGAATTCGTTCAGGAGTTTAAGCGATCAAAATCCATTTATTTCTCCTACTATTTTTATGACTACGACCAATGAACAATATCAACTTTTTGGTGGTATCAAAGGAACATTTTCCTCTAATGTAAGCTTTGACATTAGCGCTTCATACAAAAGTGAAGAAGATAAGGCTTTATTCATCAGAAACAATTCAAAAACCAATGGTGTTTTTGATGACTCTTCCAATCCGTTACTTGGGTTTGAATATGGAAATTCTTTTGACGTAACCTATGATGACATCTCAACATTATCCATTTTTGCCGAGTTGGGAGTTGACGTATCCAAACGAATCGTAGCAGGAGGAACCGTACAATTCAACTCATATACAACCACTTTGCAACAAACTGCTTGGAATCTTCCCGAATTAAGAGGAACTATTTTTGGAAAATATAGAAACGATCAATGGTACGCTACGGCTAATATATTTTTTGTAGGTGAACGCATGGATTTACTATACACTGGTACATTCCCATCACCGGTTAGTGAGATACAAACTCTAGATGCATACACGGATATCAATCTGAACGGAGGATACCACTTTAATGATTTTGTCTCGGTCTTTATACAGCTGAACAATATTTTAAATAATGATTACCAGCGATTTGCCAATTTTAATATACAAGGATTTCAAGTGTTGGGAGGAGTCACCTATAAGTTTGATTTTTAACCCTAAATGCTCATGAAAAGGAGAAAATTCCTTTAAGTGACCACAGAACTCTTTATATCAACCGTGCCCTTGGTTATTTACATCAGGTTCGTCTAAACGTACGTCCAGAGATTACTTTATTTGAGTTGATATCTGCATAAATAGATGATCCAAAAAACCTTTCATGCTGCTGTTTTTGTATCACTCACAATATTAACACAAGTTGGAGGGGTCATTTATCTCTGCTCAATTTTGCTCATCAGTAAAAGGAAAAGAAAATACAGATGGAAACGCATTGTCCT
>CAXRAW010000034.1:0-9634 GCA_964228785.1 Flavobacteriaceae bacterium | reverse complement strand
TCAGAATAACTACCATCAACAAAATTTACAATCGGAATAAAGAAAAAAAGGATTTACAGTTTTTAAACTCATTAATGGATGAGTTTCAAATTACGTTTGAAATTCCAAAAGAGGACTTGAAAAGGATTCCCAAAGAAGGTTCTTTTATTACCATCTCTAATCATCCCCTAGGAGGTGTCGATGGAATTCTTTTACTGAAATTACTCATAGAGCATCGCCCTGATTTTAAAATTATCGCCAATTTTTTATTACATCGTATTGCACCATTAAAGCCGTATGTAATGCCTGTGAATCCCTTTGAAAACCACAAAGATGCAAAATCTAGCATTGCGGGGATTAAAAACGCCTTGCTCCATTTGCAAAACGGTCATCCTTTGGGAATTTTCCCAGCGGGTGAAGTGTCCACTTACAAAGATGGTAAGCTCATGGTTGACAGACCATGGGAAGAGGGTGCTGTGAAATTAATTAAGAACGCAGAGGTTCCTGTAATCCCTATTTATTTTCATGCAAAAAATAGTCGATTTTTCTACTTTCTCTCCAAGATTAGCGATACTCTGAGGACTGCAAAATTACCTTCAGAATTACTTTCTCAAAAAGACCGGACAATTAAAGTGCGCATAGGGAAACCTATCGCTGTTAGAGATCAAAAGCAGTATCAAGATATCAACGCCTTCTATGAATATATTCGAAAGAAAACGTACATGCTTGCCAATCCATTTGAGAGAAAGCAATCAATCCTCTCTAAACAAAACTTAAAAATTAGCACACCCCCTAGAAAAATATCTTCTCAAAAAAATATTGCTTCTTTGATAAAAGAAGTTCAAACGTTAAGGGAAAATGACAAACGTCTGCTGATAAGTAAAAACTATGAAGTGTTTTTAGCGCCAGCAAAAGATATTCCCAACATACTCTACGAAATAGGAAGATTGCGAGAAATTACCTTCCGTGATGTGGGTGAAGGCACCAATAAATCTATCGATTTAGATAAGTTTGATAAGTACTATTACCATATGTTTTTGTGGGATAATTTTGAAAATTGTCTAGTGGGAGCCTACCGAATGGGACTTGGAAAAGAAATTTACAAGCGATATGGAATTCAAGGATTTTATATACAATCGCTGTTTAAGTTTGAACCAGAGCTCCACGGAATGATGGAACAGACTATTGAAATGGGAAGGGCATTTATTGTTAAAGAATATCAGCAAAAACCGATGCCACTCTTCCTGTTATGGAAGGGGATTGTACATACAACGCTTCGATATCCTGAACACAAGTACTTGATGGGAGGCGTTAGCATCAGTAATCAGTTTTCAGAATTTTCAAAATCATTAATGATTGAGTTTATGAAATCACATTATTACGACCCCTATGTAGCGCAGTATATTCAGCCAAAAAAAGAATTTAAAGTGAAGCTAAAAGATGCAGATAAGGATTTTGTTTTTGATGCTACAAAAGCAGATATGCAAAAATTTGACAGAGTCATTGATGAAATAGAACCTGGAGCACTCAGAATTCCTGTTTTGATTAAAAAATATGTAAAACAAAATGCACGGCTTGTCGCATTTAATGTAGATCCAAAATTCAATAATTCTGTGGATGGGTTGATGTATATTAAAATTGTTGATCTACCTGAAAGTACTGTCAAACCTGTAATGGAGGAATTCCAAGCGGAGTTAGAACGCAAGTCGGGAGAACTAATTCAGAAATGAGTATTCTTATAAATAAATTCCCAAGACCAACTTTAGATTATGAAGATTTTTTTAAAAATATTACTTACTGCATTAGCGGTTATTCTAATCGCTAGTTTTTTACCAGGGATTACCGTGGGAGAAGACTACCTTACTGCTGTTGTTGTGGCAATAGTCATTTCACTTCTCAATATGTTTGTTCGCCCTTTGCTTATCTTTTTTACTTTGCCTGCTACAATCGTATCTTTTGGGTTATTTTTATTTGTGATCAATGCCATAATTATTCTTCTAGCAGGAAAAATAGTGAATGGATTTCATGTCTCCGGCTTTTTCAGTGCTTTTATTTTTAGCATACTATTATCACTGTTCCGCTCCTACCTATTTTCGTTCTTAGACGATAAAAGAAAATGACTGAAATAGAAATGATTAAACTTTGTTGGACAAAGGAAAAGCTTTATTTTTGTTGTCTATTTTTATAAAATATAAGTAGAAATGAATATAACCAAAGAAAATGTTGACGCCTTGAATGCCATTGTTAAAGTAGACATAACAGCTGAAGATTACAAAACCAAGGTAGAAGACATCTTAAGAGACTACAGAAAAAAAGCCAATATCCCTGGATTTAGGAAAGGTCATGTACCTATGGGAATGGTAAAAAGGCAGTTTGGAAAATCTGTGATGATTGATGAAGTTAACAAACTTTTACAAGAATCATTAAACAAATTTCTTTTCGAAGAAAAATTAGAAATCCTCGGCAACCCTCTTCCAAAAATTAGCGATACCTTTTCGTGGGACACAGAACCATTATCCTTTGAATTTGAGTTGGGATTAGTCCCTGAGTTTGATGTAAATCTAAAGCCCAAAAAAAAGATAATATACTACAATATTACTGCAGACGAAGCTTTGATAGACAAAGAACTCGAAAACATACAGTCACGTTACGGAAAAATGTCTGCTGTTGAAGTAATTGGTGAAAAAACCCTCGTCACTGGAACTTTTATTAATGAAGACGAGCAGATAGAGAAAAAATCCACGATTAACTTAGCTGATATTAAAGGAAAAGCACATCTAAAGAAATTGTTAGGGAGCAAGGTTGGAGACACCATAGAATTAAAAACAAAGGGGCTTTTCGAGGATGATTATAAATTACAATCAACTTTAGGAATATCCAGCGAAAAAGTAAAAGGATTAAACATTAAGATTCATTTTACCATTGAAGAGACCACAGAAATAGAATTGGCAGATTTGGATCAAGAGTTATTTGATAATTTTTTTCCTGATGGTTCTGTTAAAACAGTGACTGAGCTAAGAGATAAGATGAAAGAAGATTCAGAAAAACAATTTCAACAACAGGCAGATCAGCAATTATTGAATGCGATTACAGAACACTTTATTGAGAATACAAAATTTGATCTTCCTGCTGAATTTTTACAAAAATGGTTAGTCACTATTGGTGAAAAACAGCTAACTACTGAAGAGGCTGCCGAAGAATACAACAAATCTGAAAAAGGATTGCGTTATCAACTGATTCAAGAAAAGATTATAAGTGATCATAACATTAAAATTGACTACAACGAACTTAAAGAGTTTGCAAAAAGCTTTGTAAGAACTCAAACGGCACAGTTTGGCAATGTAAACCCAGAGGAACTTGAACTAGAGGATATCACCAACAGAATACTTTCTGACCAAGAAGGGGTCCAAAGATTACAAAATCAGCTGATGAGTAAAAAGCTGCTCGAATTTTACAAAGAAAACATGAGTTTTAAGGTCAAAAATGTAACCTTTGAAAACTTTATCAAAGAAGTTTATAAAAGCGGAAAATAAACAACCTTTCTTGTTGCCCCTTTTTTAACTTTAATAATCAAGATAGAATACTAAAAATTCAAAGTTAGTATCTTTGCAAATAATTTAATAAAACGTCATTCCAATGGATTACGGAAAAGAGTTTGAGAAATACGCTACTAAACATCAGGGAATTAGCAGCACCTACTGCAATCACTTGATTACAAATATGACTCCAAACATTATTGAAGAACGCCAGTTAAATGCTGTTGCTATGGATGTTTTTTCAAGATTAATGATGGATCGTATTATCTTTTTGGGAACTGCGATTAACGACCAAGTGGCAAATATCATTCAGGCACAACTGCTATTTTTAGAAAGTGTGGATTCTTCCAAAGATATTTCTATTTACATCAATTCTCCAGGAGGTGGGGTTTATGCTGGTTTAGGAATTTATGATACCATGCAATTTATCAAGCCAGACGTGGCAACTATCTGCACAGGAATGGCTGCTTCTATGGGTGCGGTATTAATGTGTGCTGGAGAAAAGGGGAAAAGATCTGCTTTACCCCACTCAAGGGTAATGATTCATCAACCATTAGGTGGCGCTCAAGGACAGGCCTCTGATATTGAAATTACAGCCCGTGAAATACAAAAGCTCAAAGAAGAGTTATACACTATAATAGCCGATCATTCAGGGCAGGAATATGACAAGATTTACGCAGACTCCGATCGAGACTATTGGATGCGAGCAGAAGAAGCGAAAGAATATGGGATGATCGACGAAATACTAACAAGAAAATAGTAAGACTACTTGATCAAAATGCGAGTGGTATCTCCTTCTAAAAACGAAGTAGTTATTATTTCAAAGTTTCACAAAGCTATTACAATCAACCACCATGGCTAAAGACGAAAATCTCGAATGTTCCTTCTGCGGAAGGAAAAAATCAGAAACAAACCTGCTCATAGCTGGAATAGGTGCGCATATATGTGATAGTTGTATTGAACAAGCGCACGGAATTGTTGAAGAAGAATTGTTGGATGCTGAGTCCGTCAACCTATCTAACGAGTTAGTCTTAAAAAAACCTCTAGAAATAAAAACTTTTCTCGATCAGTATATCATAGGACAGGAAGCAACTAAAAAGTCTATGTCTGTTGCTGTGTACAATCACTACAAACGATTGTTACAAGTTAAAAGTGATGATAACGACGTAGAAATTGAAAAGAGCAATATTATTCTTGTTGGGGATACAGGAACAGGAAAGACACTTATAGCAAGAACAATTGCAAAGATGTTAGACGTGCCATTTTCTATTGTAGATGCCACAGTACTCACACAAGCTGGATATGTAGGGGAAGATGTAGAAAGTATCCTGAGTCGCCTGCTTCAAGCCGCAGATTATGATGTAACAAAAGCTGAACGTGGAATCGTTTTTATTGATGAAATTGACAAAATTGCTCGTAAAGGAGACAACCCATCCATTACTCGGGATGTCTCTGGTGAAGGGGTTCAGCAAGCACTGTTAAAATTACTCGAAGGAGCTGCAGTAAATGTTGCGCCCAAAGGAGGCAGAAAGCATCCAGAACAAAAATTTGTTGAGGTAAACACCAAAGATATTTTATTCATTGCTGGCGGTGCATTTGCTGGAATTGAAAGAATGATTAGTAAGAGGTTAAACATGCAAGCAGTTGGGTTTAGTGCTTCCTTGTCCGAAGATAAAATTAATGAGGATCATCTACTACAATATATCATTCCATCTGATTTAAAATCGTTTGGTTTAATTCCTGAAATCGTTGGTCGTTTACCAGTCTTAAGTCATATGAATCCGTTGGATGAAGAAATGCTACGATTGATTTTAACAGAACCTAAAAATTCAATCATTAAGCAATACAAGAAATTATTTGAAATGGATGGGGTAAATTTTGAAGTACAAGACGATGCATTACAATATATTGTGGGGAAGGCTGTTGAATACAAACTGGGTGCTCGTGGGTTGCGATCTTTATGCGAAGCCATTCTTACAGATGCTATGTTTGAACTTCCAAGCACCAACGAAAAGGAGTTTATTGTATCTAGAGAATACGCTGAAATAAAACTTACAAAAACAACGTTAAAGAAATTGCGCGCTGTTTCTTAGTATCGTATTTAACGTTTCGATTTTACGGTTATTATGTTGCGCCGACCTCTTATAGATTCCGATCAATCTTTAAGATATTGTGTAAAAAAATAAAGACAGCATCATCTCATTTGAAGTTTGATCCAACACCAGCCTCTATTTCATCCTCTTTTATAACGACCCACGAGTTAGAATTGACTGATATTAACATCGTCTTTTGATCGTAAAAGTATTCTGAATGCTGCGTTAGCGATAGCAGCGGCATCCTTTTTTGTCCTAATAAGGCAAAAAAGATATAGCGGATAGCGCGACCCGCAGGGGAACGCCCAAAAAATTATATGAGTTCAGTGTGATAAGATACGAATCTGTTAATTTTCTGAATATTTTAACTAGATGGTAGGGGATGAATTTTTGTATCTTGCGAACAGAATGTTATGTGATTTATATGCCATCAAAATTTGATTCCTACCAAAAAAGACGCCTCCGGACTTCTTATTTTTCTGTAATCTTAAGTATTGCTTTGGTCTTATTTATGGTGGGAATCTTAGGATTGGTATTACTCAAATCGCGTATTGTTGCTAATCACTTAAAAGAGGAGATTGCATTGACTTTTTTTTTAAAAGATACTGTTGAAAAGACACAAATAGAGGCGCTGAAAACTTCTCTGATGAAAGAGGAATTTACAAGAGATGTGATCTCTACATCTAAAGAACAGGCTGCCAAGGATTTTAGCAAAGACCTTGGGGAGGATTTTGTGAGCTACATAGGGACGAATCCCTTGAAAAATAGTATTGATTTGTACTTAAAGGGAGATTATGTGACTTCTGCAACTGTTAATGAGATTGCTAGTAGATTTGAGAAAAATGCCTTTGTTTTTGAGGTTTCTTATGATGGTTTTTTAGTGAACTCGTTGACTACTAATATTCAGAAAATTAGTTTTTGGCTATTGGTATCGTGTATATTTTTTGGGTTGATAGCAATTCTTCTTATCAATAGCGCTATCCGGCTGTCTATTTATGCGAAGCGCTTCAATATTAAAACCATGCAGATGGTGGGCGCTACGAAGCGTTTTATTCGTCGGCCTTTTATTTGGGACAGTATCCGGTTGGGAATGATAGGTGCGGTGTTGGCATTATCTGGATTGGCCGTAGTGACTTATTTTATAGCCCAAAAAATGACTAAATTAGACCTTTTGACAGATTATGTGACCTTAACGTGTATTGGTTGTGGAGTGCTGCTGACGGCTTTTTTGATCACATGGCTGAGTACTTTTTTGGCAACTCAGCGTTTTTTAAATTTACAAACAGACGAATTATACGATTAACTTATGAGTAAGAACGATAAAACCCCAAAGCCCCAATTTCTTTTTGAAAAAAGAAATTATATTGTGATGTTTATTGGAATTGCATGTATTGCGCTTGGATTTATTTTGATGGCTGGTGGCGGAAGTGATGACCCAAATGTATGGAATGAAGATATTAATAGTTTTCAACGAATTCGTCTAGCTCCTACTTTGATTATCATTGGTCTGGGGATTCAGATTTATGCGATTATGTTAAACCCTAAGAAGAGGAAATGAGCTTCTTGGAGGCTATTGTTTTAGGAATTATTCAAGGGCTTACCGAATTTCTTCCTGTTTCGTCTAGTGGTCATTTGGAACTGGTAAAGAAAATTTTAGGAGCTCATTCTATTCCTAAGGAAAGCATGACTTTTACCGTTGTTTTGCACTTTGCCACGGCATTAAGTACTTTGATCATATTCAGAAAAGAGGTTCTAGAAATTTTTAAAGGGCTGTTTCAGTTTCGATGGAATTACGAAACGAAATTTTCTTTGAATATTGTTATCTCTATGGTTCCAGCTGCTTTTATTGGATATTATTTCGAGAAGGAATTGAGTGCCCTATTTGATGATCAAACCTTATTAGTGGGGTTGATGTTATTTGTTACAGCACTGCTCTTATTGTTGGCAGATAAGACCAAAGATACCACAAAAAATGTTTCTTTTGCACATGCTGCACTTATTGGTGTTTCTCAAGCAATTGCCATTTTACCAGGTATTTCCAGATCTGGAGCAACTATTTCTACTTCAGTATTGTTGGGAATCAACAGGACTAAAGCAGCCCGATTTTCCTTTTTAATGGTTGTCCCGCTAATTGTTGGAAAGATGCTTAAAGATGTTACGGATGATGAGTTTCTGTTTTCTTCATCAGAATTACTTCCTTTAATTGTTGGATTTTTTGCTGCCTTTATTTCTGGACTCCTTGCTTGTAAGTGGATGATTGCCCTTGTAAAAAGAAGCAAACTTACTTCTTTTGCTATTTACTGCGCTTCTATTGGTTTGATTGCGGTAATCTATGCTTTGACTGTATGAATGCTCAGGATTATTTAGATGGAAAGGTGTTGCTTATAGATAAACCTTTAGGGTGGACCTCTTTTCAGGTAGTCAACAAAGTTCGTTGGCACATCAAAAAAAAGTTTGGGTTGAAAAAAATTAAGGTAGGTCATGCAGGAACTTTAGATCCTCTAGCAACTGGTTTGCTGATTCTTTGCATAGGCAAACAAACTAAAGATATCTCTAGGTATCAAGGTCAAGTTAAAGAATATATAGGAACGTTTACTCTGGGAGCCACCACGCCAAGCTACGATCTGGAGACGCAGGTTGATGAGATCTTTCCTGTAGATCATATTACAAGAGAACTGCTAGAACAATCTATTCAGCAATTCCTTGGTGAAATAGATCAGAAGCCACCTCTTTTCTCTGCGATTAAAAAAGATGGGAAGCGGCTCTATGAAATCGCTAGAAAGGGAAAGACTGCAGAAATTTCTTCGCGAAAAATTACCATTTATGAGTTTGAAATCACAGAGGTCTCTCTTCCCCATGTAACATTCCGAGTGGTTTGCAGCAAGGGTACTTACATACGGTCTTTAGCCTATGATGTTGGGAAATCATTACAATCTGGGGCATATTTGTCTGCACTTTGCAGAACCAAAATAGGGGATTTTGAAGTTGATAAAGCACAATCTATTGAGCAATTCATTGAAAATTTGGGTGTGGCATAGTTTTTGGCTTTTAGAGCCAAGCTTAGCCTATGAAGCATCTTTTACTTTCTTTCATGTTTCTTTTTATCTTACAAAATTCTTTGAGTCAAGAGAAAAAAACACATTCTTTTTTTGAAATTTCCACAAGATTCACTTTCAATGTGAACGAAGATGTTACTTTTGACCCTGATGATGATGAAACCTTCTTAGAAACTTCAGCAGCATTCTTACGACTTGGGATAGGATATATGTTTGGTGATCGTTTCTCTGCAAGTATACATGCTGTTTATGATTATCACCTGCGTTATGCGATTCATGCTTTTCCAACTTATGTGAAGCTCAGATACAATCTTTGGAGTGATATTGAAGACTCATTTTTATACAGTACGGCAGAGGCAAAACGTGGCGTCCGTCTTCCCGATTTACCGATGGAGATTATTACAATCTCGGATTTGGTTGGGAATTGAAACGGCAGCGTAGGTGGAAGCCAACTATTCTATATCACCCACCACAGAAAAAAAATCAAAGGATTTGGAGATTCTGGAAATTTACACAGTGTTTCTCTAGGATTTGGGTTCCGATTCTTCTAAGGGGATTGAAATAAAGCAAGTACTTCTTTATTCTTTCCACAATTTCGTTGATTGATGTTACAATTTAAATCATAAGCCATAACCAATCGATTTAGCGCAACGGTGTCTGAGGGGAAAATTTTCAAAGCTAACCGATATTGGAATGCTGCATTATAGTATTTTTTACTGCCAAACCATTCATCTCCACCGGAAATATAATACAAATATTTCCTTTACTTTTCTTCTGAAATTTGGTCTTTTCTGCTGTCTTGCCAGCATTTGCTCCTTCTTCTTGAAATTTAACCCGAAAAATTCATTGCCTACTGATAAAAAGAGGGTGTAAAGGGTTATCTTTATTGATGTAAAGAGATAAACATAACGCTAAAAACTACACCCAAAAATGAGTGCTAAATCTACAATATTTTATCGAGGAGACACAG
>CAXRAW010000033.1:0-2053 GCA_964228785.1 Flavobacteriaceae bacterium | reverse complement strand
TATACACTTCTTTGTAATAATCAAAAATAGTCTTCTATATGATGAGCACTATAAAAGTACGTTAGTGACAAATTAAAGGAAATTTACTTGGTGTTTACCTCAGTTCTTTATTGGGCCTAGTTATTATATTTTTGGTGGATTAATGAGCGCATTTTTCACAACTTCTGCTACAGTATTCTCATTTATACCGTTTCGTTTGCAATAATCACTTTCCAGCCAATCTTCTAATAGTTTTGCACCTTTACTAGCGTTACATGAAACACAGCAAAGTGAAATATTGTCAATGCCATTTATTCTAATGTCATTAACGATATGTTCCCAAGATGACTTTTGCTTTCTTGATTCTGGATTTTCAGTAAACTCTTGTCCGCAATAGACACATTTTAAGTCCCTCTCTTTGACATAGTCTTCTACTTCCTTTGATATTCCCCAACGATTAGCCATAAGTCAAATTCTATTATTCGCTTTCGAAAAAATCGTTATCCAATTCTTTCACTTCATAGGTATTTTTGACCTGAACACCGACATTATATTGATGCATTAAGTCTACCAATTTTAAACCATCAATAAGAATAATTGTATGATGTGCATTATCCGCTTTCTGAACTGCTTTTGAATCAAAGAAAGATGTTGTGACGAATACACCTTTTTGAGTGTCACCACTCATAGCACCAATAAAGTTCCTTATATCTTTTTCCCGAACCTTATTTTCACCGTATCGTTTTGCTTGAATGTAGATTTTATCGAGCCCAAGTTTATCTTCATTGATTATTCCATCAATTCCACCATCACCAGTTTTAGATGTTTCAATAAAATCCCCATAACCCATTTTTTTGAGGAGTATCAGAATCACTCTTTCGAAATAGAATGGGTCAATTGACTTAAGTCTTTCCAAAAGTTCTTCTTTAACTTGATTGTCGATTTGATTAAAACCTTCTTCTATTAAGTCTTGTGGAGAAGCATTGCTTATGACTTCATTAGTAGCCTGTTTAGGTTTTTCCTCATTGTAAAACTCTAAATAGTTATCAGAATGCTCAACATCTTTTAATGTTAATTTAGAAGCACTGTGTTGTTTTCCTTTTTCGGTTATTCTAACTGTTCCACGTTTTGGAAATTCAATGTAACCACCCTTTTTTAAATAGGACTTTCCCCAGGCTATTCGATTTATTATTAGCCTGTCTCCAGATTTGGTTTGTTGTTCTAGTTGTTCCTCTGTTAAGTCAGAATAAAATTTGTCAATAACCAATTGATACATTTTTCTCGCTTTGAGAGTCTCTCCATTTTGCAAAACGGATAATATTGGTGTAAATGTTTCGTGGAATTTCGGTATGTCCATTCATTTATTTTTAATTGTACCCAACATGGCTGGGCTACCTACAGGGGTTTACCATTGAATGTAGCCCAACTTGGGATGAGTTGTTAAGCAACGTTTTTGTTTCTATGATGCTTGATTTCATTGAGTTCCAATTCTTTAGATTCTTTTTCTTCTTCGATATCGTAATCATCTTGAAGTCCTAGCCAGAACTTGGCAGAATTCCCAAAATACTTGCTTAATCGTAATGCTGTGTCGGCTGTAATACGGCGATTTCCTTTTATAATTTCCGAAATTCGGGTTTGTGGAATATTCAAGTCCTTTGAAAGTCGGTAAGCCGTAATTTCCAATGGTTTCAGAAACTCGTAATTCAAGATTTCCCCAGGATGTACATTTGATAGCTTTTCCATTTTTATTTTTTTAATGATAATCGATTATTTCCACTTCTGTTGAGTTTCCTTTCTCCCAAATAAAGATAATCCGCCATTGTTTATTAATCCGTATACTATAAAATTTGTTCAATTTACCAGTCAGTTTTTCAAGTCGATTTGAGGGAGGGATTCTTAAATCAGTGATATCCTGAGCATTGTTTAATACTCTCAATTTTCGACGTCCAACATTCTGAATTTCAATTGGCAAATTTTTTACACGGGTTCCATTCCATATTTTCTCGGTCTCTTTCGAGCCAAAGGAAACAATCATAATTTCGTTTTACAATACTAACGTAAAAAGTAAGTATTT
>CAXRAW010000032.1:0-13586 GCA_964228785.1 Flavobacteriaceae bacterium | reverse complement strand
CCTAATATTTTATAGTGCTTTTGCCCTGAAAAAGTAAGCAGAAAATTTGTTGAAGTTAAAAGGAGTCAATACATTTGTTACTATATGCAAAAACAACAACATATTTGGTGGTGGAATACTCTTAATTTAAATAAGTGAGACCTCATCCTGTACATACAATATCACATAAAGGCTTATCTCACGATAAGCCTTTTTTAGTTCAGATAAGAATATTGCAAAGAAGTCAATATAAAACTAGTATAAGTGGAAAAAATATCCATATTAACAAAAAGTACGCAACGAATCTCTGATACTGTAACCCCTGTAGGGCTATACTTACGGTTTAGAGATCGCTACCCAAACACCTTGCTGCTAGAGAGCTCTGACTACCATAGTAAGGATGAGAGTTATTCTTTTTTGTGTCTTGAGCCAATTGTTTCTATGAGTATCGAGCACCACCAATTCATCGCTTCTTATCGAGGACAAGAATTCATCAACTCGCCTGTTCAAGAAAATTTTTACAAACTCTTTGCTGATTTTACATCGATAATTGACCTAGATTGTGATGTAGAGTTAGCTTCTTTCAACGGATTTTACGGTTACACTACCTATGATAGTGTTCAGTACTTTGAGACTATCGTATTACATAGTCCGCCAGCCCCTTCCTCAATTCCATTAATGCAATATCGGTTTTATCGGTTTATTATTGTCATCAATCACTTTAACGATGAAATGACACTGATTGAAAATATAGAAGAAGGGACAGAATCACGAATAGATGAAATCAAGACAATTATTGATGCTCAGGCATTTAACACATACGATTTTCAAATGATTGGGGAAGAATCATCCAACTGTACCGATGATGACTTTCGTGAGTATGTCACCAAAGCAAAACTTCACTGCAAACGTGGAGATGTATTTCAATTGGTGCTTTCACGTCAATTTCAACAAGGGTTTAAAGGTGATGAGTTCAATGTTTACAGAGCCTTGCGATCGATTAATCCTTCTCCATATTTATTTTACTTTGATTATGGGAGTTTTAAGTTAATGGGATCATCACCAGAAGCACAAATCAAAATAACATCGGGGAAAGCCATCATCAATCCCATCGCTGGAACTTTTAGAAGAACTGGAAACACATCGGAAGATATCAAACTAGGAAAAGTCCTTTCAGAAGACAAAAAAGAAACTGCTGAACACGTAATGCTAGTAGACTTGGCAAGAAACGATTTAAGTAAGCATGCCGATAATGTAAGTGTTGAGGTATTTAAAGAAGTACAGTTCTTTAGCCATGTAATTCATTTGGTTTCTACTGTACAGGGTGAGATTCAAGGAGACCCTGTTCAAATAGTTGGAGATACATTTCCAGCCGGAACCCTAAGCGGAGCACCTAAGTACAAGGCTATGGAATTGATAGATACGTATGAAAACCAGCAGCGTGGATTCTATGGTGGAGCTGTAGGAGTTATCGGACTAAACGGTTCTGTGAATCTGGCAATAGCCATACGTTCTTTTGTGAGCAAGCAAAATACATTGTATTACCAAGCTGGAGCCGGTATTGTCATTCATTCAGATGAAGAGAAAGAATTGCAAGAAGTAACCAATAAATTAGCCGCCTTAAAGAAGGCTTTAATCTTAGCAGAAAATATCTAAAATGAATATCATCATCATAGACAATTACGATTCGTTTACCTACAATTTGGTTCACATGGTGGAGGAGATTACAGGTAGATTGCCAACAGTTTTTAGAAACGATGAAATTGAGCTAGAAGCCATTGACTTATACGATTTAATCATACTTTCGCCGGGACCTGGAATCCCTGATGAAGCGGGAATCTTAAAAGATATCATCAGAAGATATGCAGGTAAGAAACCTATTTTTGGTGTTTGTCTTGGCTTGCAAGCCATTGTGGAAGTGTTTGGCGGAACCATTATAAATATGGATGAGGTATTTCATGGAGTGGCTACAAAAATGAAGGTAACTCAACCAGAAGCACCTATTTTCAATGGCATCTCCTCTGAATTTCTAGCGGGTCGTTATCATTCTTGGATTGCATCTAAAAGAGATTTTCCCATAGAATTGGAAGTGATCGCAGAGGATGAAGAAGGGGGGGTCATGGCTATTAGACACCTAGAATTTCCTATTAGTGCAGTGCAATTTCATCCTGAATCCATCCTAACAGAGGTAGGGAGTATATTGGTAAAGAATTTTATACAAGCTCACAAAAAATGAGAACAATACTCAACGAATTATACCAACACAAGCGACTGTCCAAACATAAAGCGAAAAAGATTTTGATTGGTATTGGAGCAGGACAATTCAACGATGCACATTTAGCTTCTTTTATGACTGTTTTTATGATGCGACCCATTTCGGCAAATGAATTAGCTGGCTTTCGAGAAGCCCTAATAGAATTGGCAATCAAAGTTGATTTATCTGATTATAATACCATTGATATTGTGGGAACAGGAGGGGATGGAAAAGACACTTTTAATATCTCTACGTTAGCCTCTTTTGTCGTTGCAGGAACAGGGCAAAAAGTAGCAAAGCACGGAAATTATAGCGTGTCTTCTAACTCAGGATCATCCGATATGCTAAAGCACTTTGGATATGATTTTACTGATGACAAGGACATACTCAGAGAGCAATTAGATAAGGCAAATATTTGTTTTTTACATGCCCCAAAATTCCATCCCGCCATGAAAGTTGTTGCCCCAACAAGGAGGGCATTGGCATTAAAAACATTTTTTAACATATTAGGACCTCTGGTAAATCCTAGCTCACCTCAAAATTTTATGCTGGGAACTTTTAATTTAGAAGTGGCAAGATTGTATAATTACATCCTACAGGAGGAAGATTCTAACTATGGAATTGTTCATGCTTTAGACGGTTACGATGAAATCTCACTAACAGGCGCATTCAAATGGTTCACCAAAAAGGGCGAAAAATTGATAACCCCTAAGGATGTTGGACAAAAGAAAATTGAAAAATCAGCTATTTATGGTGGAAACTCACTAGCATCAGCTACTAAAATTTTTAAAAATATTCTCAATGGAAACGGAAGCTTAGCACAGAACAATGTCGTATTAACAAATGCTGCTTTTGCCCTTAGGATCATTAAACCTGACATCTCTTTTGAAGAGGCCTTTGAGGAGGCTAAAAATTCCTTGTTAGGAGGCAAGGCAAAGCAGTGCCTAAAACAATTGGTGAATTAAATGACCATTTTAGATAAGATTATACAGTTTAAAAAGAAGGAAATTGCCAAAATTAAGGCAGACGTTCCCATACGAAAATTAGCAGAAAGCCCTCTGTTTAAAAGGACACCTCTTTCTTTACGTAAAGCACTCATGGAGGATGGATCTACGGGGATTATTGCTGAATTCAAAAGACAGTCGCCTTCCAAAGGTATCATTAACAACACATCAACTGTTGAAGCAGTCACAGAAGGGTATTTAAATGCCTGTATTGCAGCACAATCAATTTTAACAGATACCTCTTTTTTTGGAGGAACTATGATGGACTTAATACAGGCAAGAAGCATTAATGCCACGAGACCGATCCTTAGGAAGGATTTTATTGTTGACGGATTTCAAATTGTGGAGGCCAAAGCGATTGGTGCCGATGCTATTTTACTGATCGCTGCATATTTGACAAAAAAAGAGCTCAAAAACTATGGAAAATTAGCAGAAGATCTAGGGCTAGAAGTCCTATATGAAGTTCATACTCAAGAAGACTTAGATAAGATAGCATTGGACAATAAAATTATTGGAATTAATAACAGAAACCTAAAAACCTTTGAAGTGGATTTAGAACATTCTATTGATTTAGCTGGTCAAATCCCTGTTGGTTGTGTCCGAGTTTCAGAGAGTGGTATTAGTGACCCACGGATAGTCACAGGACTAAAAGAGTATAATTTCAAGGGGTTTTTAATTGGTGAATACTTTATGAAAGAAGAAGATCCAGGAGCAGCATGTGAGGAGTTTATTAACCAAATCAGATAGTATGAAGCTAAAAGTATGTGGAATGAAATATCTAGAAAACATAAAATCAATTGCAGCGTTGCAGCCTGATTATATGGGCTTTATTTTTTACGAAAAATCTGAAAGATATTTTAAAGACATCATTCCTATGCTTCCAAAGGGAATCAAAAAGACAGGAGTTTTTGTTGATGAGTATCTAGAAATTGTCATCTCTCTAGTAGAAAAACATCAGCTAGAAGCAATACAACTACACGGTAGCGAATCAGTAGATTACATCCAAAAGTTAAAGCAGTTTTTAGAGGATCGAGATGTACTTCAGCAAGCTCAATCTACTATTGAAATCATTAAAGTATTTAGCATAAAAAACACGATCAATTTCCCCATTTTAGAGCCATTTTTGAATGAGGTTGATTATTTCCTTTTTGACACAGAAGGTAGAAAACGAGGTGGAAATGGGGTTCAATTTGATTGGTCTATTCTGAAAAACTATCCTTTCAAAAAACCATTTTTTTTGAGTGGAGGAATTGCACTTGATGATGTTGGTCAAATAAAAAAAATACAAAATGTAAAATTGCCTATTTATGCTGTGGATATCAATAGTAAATTCGAGATAAAACCCGGATTAAAGAGTCATAAAAAAGTAGAGAAGTTTATAAACGGTTTAGCTGTTAAATGAAGGCAAATCAACAGATTCACAATGAAATAAAAGTAATATGAAATCAACATTTCAACCTGATAAAAATGGATATTTTGGGCAGTATGGAGGAGCATACATTCCAGAATTACTCTATCCTAATGTAAAAGAGATTGAAGATCACTACATACAGATCCTAGCATCTAAGGCCTTCCAACAAGAATATAAAAGTTTATTGAAAGATTATGTTGGACGTCCTAGCCCATTATACTATGCAAAGCAACTCTCAGGCAAATACGGTACTCATATTTATCTGAAAAGAGAAGATTTAAATCATACGGGAGCTCATAAAATAAACAATACCATTGGTCAAATTCTGATTGCAAAAAAATTAGGGAAAACTCAAATTATTGCAGAGACAGGAGCAGGTCAGCATGGTGTAGCTGCAGCTACCGTTTGTGCTCTGATGGGATTGGATTGTACAGTTTTTATGGGCAAAAAAGACATCATTCGTCAGGCTCCAAATGTTGCTAGAATGAAAATGTTGGGTGCTAAAGTTGTCCCAGCAACAAGTGGGAGTAAAACATTAAAAGATGCTACAAACGAAGCTATTAGGTATTGGATTCAACATCCTCATACTTTTTATCTAATAGGTTCGGTTGTTGGACCTCACCCTCACCCTGATATGGTAGCAAGATTACAAGCTGTAATCTCCGAAGAGATGAAATGGCAGTTATTAGAAAAAACAGGAAAAGAAAACCCAGATACGATTATTGCGTGTGTAGGCGGAGGCAGTAATGCCATTGGAGCTTTTTATCATTACATAGAAGAGAAAGATGTTGAATTGATTGCTGTAGAGGCAGCTGGAAAGGGTGTTTACTCAGGAAAAAGTGCCGCTACCTCTCAATTAGGAGAAATAGGAATTATTCACGGAAGTAAGACTATTTTAATGCAAGATGATTACGGTCAGATCGTAGAACCATACTCCATTTCAGCTGGGCTGGATTATCCAGGAGTGGGACCACTCCATGCCTTTTTGTACGATACTAAACGTGCAAAGTTTATGAATGCAACCGATGAGGAAGCCTTGCAAGCAGCCTACGAGCTTACCAAAATAGAAGGAATCATCCCAGCGTTAGAAACAGCACACGCTTTAGCCGTATTGCCCAAGTTGATTTTTGACAAAGATCAGGTGGTTGTTATTAATTTATCTGGTAGAGGTGACAAAGATTTAGAAACCTATATCAAACATCTTAAAGAATAAGTTATGGGTTTAATTGCATCAATATTAGAGAAAAAGTCATCGAATATTTTGTCGATCTATTTTACTTCTGGTTTTCCTGAGCTGAACGATACCACCAAAGTGATTAAAGAGTTAAGTAAATCTGGGGTAGATTTTATAGAAGTTGGGTTGCCTTATTCAGATCCATTGGCAGACGGGCCTACCATCCAAAGCAGTAGTCAAAAGGCTTTGAAAAATGGGACGAATTTGGACCTAGTGTTTGGTCAATTGATGGAAATCAAAACTACCAATACAACACCTCTAGTTTTAATGGGATATTTGAATCAGATATTAAAATATGGGGAGGATAAATTTTGTCAAAGGGTGACTGATTGTGGTATAGATACACTAATTATTCCTGATTTACCCATGCTAGTCTATGAAGAACATTACCGAGAGCTTTTTAAAAGATATGGGATCAATCATGTATTTTTAATCACACCTCTTACCTCAGACGAGCGTATTAGAAAAATTGATTCTTACACTGAAAGTTTTATTTATATGGTAGCTTCAAATACAACCACAGGAGCAAAAGGTAATATCTCAAAGCAACAGATCGACTACTTCAAACGTATTGAGTGCATGAAATTAAATAGTCCGTTAATCATTGGTTTTGGCATCTCTAGCCATCACACCTTCATTGAGGCCTGTAAATATGCAAATGGCGCAATTATTGGATCTGCATTTATTCAGTTTTTAAAAGTGAATGGAGTGAAAAAAATTCCTGAATTTATCCATGAAATTACTAGATGAGTACATCAGGTCTTTACAAGCAGACTCTTGTCATATCACTTTCAACACTAAAAAGTTGATTAAAATTTGTGTGGAATTTTATTAAAATAGAGTGCTTAAGTCTGGTTTTTGTGCAATTTTTTCTAGATTTTTTTGAAAAAAATCCTGTTGCCCGTAAAAAATAACGTATGAAAAATAATAAAATATTGATTTTCAAAATTTTAAAACTAGTTTAGCTTTTTTTAAGAAATTATCGAATAATCCATTTTTTTAAAGAAAATTCTTATCTTTGGTACTGGAGATGAAAATCTCCACTTTTTCTTTTTCATAGCAATTTTTCCCACTCAATCTTTGAGTGGGTTTTTTTTATTGTAGAATATATCACTTCATGAATTTTACCTAGATCATTTTTTAAATGAAGTGATAGGGTTACCCAGTTAAGTCGCATAGACTCTTTGATAATTTTGTCAGAAGCTCTATGAATGTTCAGTTAAGGCTTAAAATGATCAAATTTTTTGAAAGTCGGCAACGGTGGTCACATCATTCCTCTCTAAGCTCCCATCAGAAGATAATCGGTTTTTTGGAACTACAAACAATGAAATTCCTCTAGTCCCCTTTGGAGCTCCTTCAATTCTTGCCAAGACTAGATGAACAACATTCTCTATAAAATGATTGTCTCCACCTGAGATAAAAATTTTCTGCCCAGAGATTTTGTATGAGCCATCTTCTGATCGATTTGCTTTGGTAACAATATCTGATAAGGAGCTTCCCGATTGCGGTTCTGTGAGACACATAGTACCTCCCCAAACACCTGATAACATCTTGGGAACATAGGTTTCGTTGAGTTCTTTATTAGCAAAGTGAATGATCAACTCAGCTACCCCCTTGGGTAAGTCCTGCATATACAGGCAAGTGGTTATTTGCTGCATCCAAAACATAAAATGTCGCTGTTTGCATCATCAGTGGAATTTGAAGACCGCCTACTTCATAATCAAAAGAAGCTGAAATCAGTCCTAGGTCTCCACCTTGATACATCATTTTCTCTACTTGTTTGTGCACAAAAACTTTACCATCTCTGTGGTAGGCAGGATTCTCATCCATCTCTTTGAAGTACGGGAATAGTTCTCTGTCGGCAAATTCTTTTACAGAATTGAGAAATATATCTAAAAATTCCTTATCGTGATCTTGAAACCGCTCTCTACTGAGTAAACTTTCAAGTTTGTGGACATCATAAAGCATATACTTTAATGTATCCACATCTACATACTTTTAGCATTGGTTCTTTGATTTAGTGTATCCTAAGGTAATCATAATGGAAATCGTTAGAACTACTCGTATTAAATAATTGAATGCTAATGGCTTATATCAAGATGCGGTTAGATAAGCCACCTACAGGATACGTTTTTATTTACAATTGGTTTTTGATTTTGATGAGTTCTGCTCTTACTGCTTCTAATCTACTAATAATTTCGTGATTGTTGACAACTCCATTGGGATTTTCCTTGAGCTTTTGCTTGGCACCGTCGAGAGTAAAACCCCTTTCTTTGACCAAGTAGTAGATGAGTTTGAAATTGGAAATATCCTCAGTAGTGAACAATCGGTTTCCTTTCGCATTTTTTTTGGGCTTTATCACCTCAAATTCCTTTTCCCAGAAGCGAATTAATGACGTGCTTACAGCAAATGCTTTTGCTACTTCTCCTATTTTATAGTATCTCTTTTCAGGTAGGTCGATATGCATGGATAACAATTAATCGAAAGATTGTCCTTCGCGTTCAGCAGCAATTTGCATGGCTAAAAATTCTTCTGGTGACAAGTCACCATAATAATAATTGATAGGATTTAAAGCTCTCCCATTTTTATGCACTTCGTAATGTAAATGAGGAGCAACAGACCTTCCTGTATTTCCTACATAGCCAATAATATCACCACGTTTCACCCTTCGCCCCTTCCTTGTTGCTATTTTACTCATGTGTGCATAGACTGTCCTGTACCCGTAACCATGATCTATGTAAACTACTTTTCCAAAAGTTGCACTTCTTTGTGCTAGTGCAACAGTTCCATTTCCAGAGGTATAGATGGGAGTACCAGTTGGCGCTTTAAAGTCCATACCCTTGTGAAACTTACGAATCTTAAGAATGGGATGCATCCTCCATTTAAATCCTGAGGCAATATAAGACAGGTCTTCCTTTTTTATTGGCATAATCGCTGGGATGGAAGCTAGCATATCTTCTTTTTCTTTAGCTAGGGAAACGATTTCATCCAAGGATTTGGATTGCACAGCCATTTGTCTGGATAATACATCTAGCTTCTTGGTAACCTCAGTCACCAATTGAGAGTTCTCATAACCTTCCAGATATTTGTATCTATTGACCCCACCAAATCCAGCTTTTCGTTGCTCTTCTGGTATGGGATTGGCTTCAAAATAGGTTCTGTAAATATTATTATCACGCTCCTGCATTTGGATTAAAACATCAGACATTTCGTCTAGTTGCTTGTTGGCTAACTCCAGATTTAATTTTGTGAATTCCAATTCTCGTTCATTAGCTAGCTCGCTTGGTGTTTTCACAAACTGACTAAATACGATAAATCCTACAAACATGAGTGCCAAGATACTGAAAGCGATAAGCAATGTGATGCGTGCAACATAACCATTGCTAGGTTCTATCTTACGATAACTCAAGGTTTCAGGATCGTAATAATATTTTACTTTTGCCATATGTTGAAATATGCTACTTTTGTGAGCGACAAGACGAAGCTATTTGCAATCGTCTATACATTTAACGAAGCAAATTTACAAAATGTTTTATTAGCTGTTTTTTGAAGCATTTTTTAAGATTATTTAATAGAAAAAAGAGCAAAAAAGCTCCTTTTTTGAAGCACAAGTAGCCCCCTATTGAGTGATTAATAAACTAAAAATCAGTGCTTCACTAAGATGAGATAGATTAGTATCAATTTAAGCGTATGAAATCCCAAGAAGTTCGTTCTCAATTTTTAACCTTTTTTGAAGGAAAATCACACGCAATTGTTCCCTCATCTCCAATGGTGTTAAAAAATGATCCTACCCTGATGTTTACCAATTCAGGAATGGCTCCTTTTAAGGAGTTTTTTCTAGGAAATGGAATTCCTAAATGTCATCGTATTGCCGATACACAAAAATGCTTACGTGTTTCTGGAAAACACAACGACTTGGAAGAGGTGGGTTATGACACCTATCATCATACAATGTTTGAAATGTTGGGCAATTGGAGTTTTGGTGATTGCTTCAAAAAAGAAGCCATTGTTTGGGCATGGGAACTACTCACAAAAGTTTACAAGATTCCAAAAGACACTTTATATGTAACTGTTTTTGAAGGAAGTGACGACGCTGATAACCTACCAATGGATCAAGAGACTTACAATTTTTGGAGTGCCATTATTCCTAAAGATCGCATCTTGCTGGGAAGCAAAAAAGATAATTTTTGGGAAATGGGCGAACAAGGTCCTTGCGGTCCATGCTCAGAAATTCATGTGGACATCCGTTCGAAAGAGGAGAGGAATACAACTGATGGAAAAGACCTTATTAACAGGGATCATCCTCAGGTGGTAGAACTTTGGAATTTGGTTTTTATGCAGTACAACCGGAAAGCTGATACAAGCTTAGAAGATCTCCCTGCCAAGCACATTGATACAGGAATGGGATTTGAACGCCTGTGCATGGTACTCCAAGGTGTGACTTCCAATTACGATACTGATATTTTCACTCCCTTGATTAGAAAAATTGAAGTAATTACTGATACTAAATATGGTAGGAATCAAAAGATTGACATTGCGATTCGTGTAATTTCTGACCATGTTAGGGCTGTTGCATTTTCTATTGCCGATGGACAGTTGCCAAGCAATCATGGTGCTGGTTATGTAATCCGTAGAATTTTGCGTAGAGCTGTTCGTTATGGTTTTACATTTTTAGACAAAAAAGAACCTTTCATTTACCGACTGGTAAGTATATTATCTGAAAAAATGGGGGCTGCGTTCCCTGAAATTAACACTCAAAAGCAATTAATTGAAAATGTCATTCGGGAAGAAGAGGCTTCTTTCTTGAGAACTCTTGATCAAGGACTGATTTTATTGAATGAAATGATTTCCTCTGCTACATCAAGAAAACTCTCAGGTGTAAAAGCTTTTGAACTGTATGATACCTTTGGGTTTCCTCCCGACTTAACCTCTTTGATTCTTCGTGAAAGAGGCTTGGAAATGGATGAAGAGGGGTTTCAAAAGGAAATGACAAAGCAAAAAAAGCGTTCGCGTTCTGCTAGTCAAAGTTCTACTGAGGATTGGACAATACTTAAAGGGGATACTGAAGAAGAGTTTGTGGGGTATGATATGCTAAGTGCGAAAGTAAAAATTACCAGATATAGAAAGGTTACTACCAAAAAAGATGGTGAGCGCTATCAATTGGTATTTAATTTGACGCCTTTCTATCCTAGAGGAGGTGGCCAAGTAGGTGATAAAGGATATTTAGAAGACCTTCATGGAGACGTTATCTATATCATAGACACCAAAAAAGAAAATAATATTATCATTCACATAACGGAGGAACTCCCAAATCATTTGAATGAGACTTTTGATGCTATCGTAGATCAGAAGCTACGAGGCAAAACTGCTGCAAATCATACAGCCACGCATCTGTTGCATCAGGGGTTACGTGAAATTTTAGGAACTCATGTGGAGCAAAAAGGAAGTGCTGTTCATTCAAAGTATTTGCGTTTTGACTTCTCCCATTTCTCCAAACTAACAACCGAAGAACTGCGTGATGTGGAAAATTTTGTGAATGCCCGAATAGAAGGCAAGCTCCCTCTCATCGAAAAACGAAACATCCCAAAGGAAGAGGCTATTGCAGAGGGTGCTATGAGCTTGTTTGGTGAGAAATACGGTGACACAGTTCGTTCGATTCGGTTTGGTCAGTCAATAGAATTGTGTGGTGGAACTCATGTTCAAAATACAGGTGATCTGTGGCATTTTAAGATTATCTCTGAAGGAGCCGTTGCAGCTGGAGTTCGAAGAATTGAGGCCATTACTACGGAAGCTGTCAAAAACTTTTATTTTAACAACAACCATCAGTTTTTTGAAATGAAAGGGTTACTCAACAATAGCAAAGAGCCTGTAAAAGCCCTAAAATCACTGCAAGGTGAAAATGCTGCCTTAAAAAAACAAATCGAACAATTGTTAAAAGATCAAATATCTCATTTAAAGAGTAAACTGAAAAATCAATTGGAAGAGATTGATGGGATTCAGTTTTTGGCAACACAAGTCGATTTAGATGCTGGCAGGATCAAAAATTTAGCCTTTGAATTGGGGAACGAATTCGACCGTTTGTTCTTGTTATTTGGCACCAATGTTCGTGGAAAAGCTATCCTTACCTGCTATATTTCAAAAGGGATTGTTTCTGGTAAGTTACATGCTGGAACTATTGTTCGTGAGCTTGGAAAATACATCCATGGAGGCGGTGGCGGACAGCCTTTCTTTGCTACTGCTGGTGGTAAGAATCCCGAAGGTATTCAACAGGCACTTGCTGCTGCAAAAAACTATCTCCAATGGTAAGACATGAAGCACATTAAAAAATATGCGATATTTGAAATTTGTCTTGTGATGTTATTTATCTCTGTGTTTTTTGAGGATAAAATTCCATTTTTTTATGAGACTTTACTGGGAATTTGGATGATGATTACTATTTACTTTGAGTTGATTCAAAACCCAAAGGTATCTGAAAAGCAAATATACCTGAAAACTCAAAACGATCATTCTTTTGCCCATAGAAGACTTACTCTTGGTCTTTTTATCCCCGTAGGGGGTTTTTTATTTTACAATGTCACTGGTAAACTAGACCTATTATTCTGTTTGTTAATAATTCAAGCTGGCTTGTCTATTTTCCTCAATTTTTACAAAAAGTCAGAAGTCAAAGGTCTTTCTATTAAGGCAAGTAATAGTCTCTTGGAATATCATATGGGTGTCATCAGTAAAAAAATAGCCCTTTCAGAAATCACAAAAGTAAGCATTGCTCCTGACGAAATCGTCATCCACAGAAGTCAGGAAAGGAAAAATTGTATTTCTTTTTTAGAGCTGAATATTTCTGAAGTAAGAATTGTTAGACAATTCTTTACCCAGCTCATCAATCAATAAATCCGCTTAAAATTTGTACCAAATTTATTGGATACTCCACCCCCTTTATATTCTTCCTGCAAATAATCAGGTATTCGTTTAATAAAAGACTGTATAAATTCCATTGGAATTTTCTTCGCAACAGTGCCCTTTGGAATACTTTCTGTTGGATTGATATCCGCAAAGTCCTCTAACCGATATTCCTTCCACTCACTTTTCGACCGGCTCGCTGTATTACCCATCAATTTTCACTTTTTGAAGGTTATTGGCAATGCGTTTGTTAAGTTCAGCTTCTTCTTTGAGTTGGGCTTCAAACTCGGCTTTCAAGCTGGTAAAACGTTCTGCAAAGTCAAAGTCATCTTCTTCGGTTGCCAAGCCTACATAGCGGCCTGGGGTGAGCACATAGTCCAGTTCGGCTACCCGTTCTTTAGTCACAGAAGCACAGAAGCCTTTTACATCTTCATAGTTGCCATCGGTATTTCGCCAGTTGTGGTAGGTGCTGGCAATTTCTTGTATGTCATTGTTGTCTTGGTCAGGAATTCCATTAGAAAGCACCTTAGTTCTTCGGTTAATCAAATGCCCTAAGTTGCGGGCATCAATAAAGAGAATTTCACCAGTTCGGTTTCTTTGACCACCCCGTCCTGCGGAGGGGAATTTTGCGGTCTTATCTCAGGTCATAAACCACAGCGAAGCAGGAATTTGAGTATTTAAAAACAACTTGGCAGGTAAGTTTACGATGCAATCAATTAAATCGGCTTCTACCAGTTCTTTTCTGATGTTGCCTTCACCGCCACTTTTAGAGGTCAATGCGCCTTTAGCCAGCACAAAACCCGCTTGTCC
>CAXRAW010000031.1:0-9578 GCA_964228785.1 Flavobacteriaceae bacterium | reverse complement strand
TATTTTTTGAATTTTACTAAAACTGTGTGAGCATAGTGTTGGGTCAAAAATAGTAAAGGATAAACTATAAGATTACATGGAAATGTTTTGCCTAAAAAAAAATGCAACATATGCTTAGTTGTATTTAGAATTAGCGCAAAGATTAGGTGATAAGCGTCTGTGTCCGATTGTATAATAAAAATAGTAGCCAAATAGTTCATTTGCATAATTTTTTGCGTCATCAAAAAGAAAGCCGTTCAAATCTGTGTTTCCACTTC
Organism: Flavobacteriaceae bacterium; assembly: GCA_964228785.1. Lineage (GTDB taxonomy): Bacteria > Bacteroidota > Bacteroidia > Flavobacteriales > Flavobacteriaceae > Polaribacter. The sequence goes on along the minus strand of CAXRAW010000031.1, from coordinate 9,321 downwards.
TTCAATAGATACTCTTACAACTTCTCTATTTTCTCGAACAAAATCTTTAGCATCTTTACCAGAAAGGAAAGGTGTTTCTTTAATAAGTTTTGCCATAATAGATAATTTTTAAGTTTATTTTCTGTTTTATAATACAAAAGTACAATGAGTATTCCGAAAGAAGTACACACAGGTTATCATATGTGATTATAGAAAATTAGGAATTCATAGTTTTTGTCTATGAAGGATTGACCATTTAATTATTTGAACTCAAGATGAATTCGTTAAAAATTAATGAATAAAAACAAAGCACTATCAACAAAATTTGCACCCTAAATAAGTGCTATATTCGCAAAATACTATCTTTGATACAAAGACTTTCAAAATGAATGTACGCATACCTAGAAACGAAGATATACGCATTGCCAATTCTAATGACATTGCAAGGATTATGCGGAGGATACTTCTACGGCAAAACAGGCTTCACCGTAAAAAAGAATATTTTTGGTCGATAGGCTTAAACAACTCCAACGATATCGAGTACATCGAACTTTTAACGATTGGTTCGCTAAATCAAAATATCATTGACCCAGTAGAGGTGTTTAACTTTGCAGTTGTAAAAAAATGTAAAAAAATCATCCTGTGCCACAATCACCCTTCAAGAAATTTAGAACCTAGCATTGAGGACTACCAACTTACTAGAACGATTATAGATGGCGCAAAAACACTAAAAATTGAAGTCTTAGATCATATTATTATTTCTGAATCAAAAGAGCATACCAGTATATTAAAATCTAGGGATTTTAATAGAGGGATCTAGTTTCTTTAATTCTTGAATTACAGTAAAAAAGTGTACTACACAAAAGTATACTAACTCTTTTAAATGATTTTAATATACATTGTTTTGCTTTACAATGCTCTTGAATATCCCTTTATTGACTCCTATGTACCAACTCTAGGTGTTCTTTTGGTAGTTCTTCTCCCTAAACAGTCTTTTTGTATCATGTTACCCAACAATGGATGTTTAATGCTGCGTTAGCGATGGCAGCGACATCCTTTTTTGCCTTTTTGAATCTTTCCTAGCCTTTATGCTTATGCATTTTTTATTGTAAGATGCTGAATAATACCTGGCAAAAAAGATACAGCGGACAGCGCGAACCGTAGGGGAACGCCCAAAATAATACCATAAAACTCATTATTTCGCAAGTGAATGTTTGATCTCTTGTTTATAATTCTAAATATTTACTATTTTAGACGCTGAGGTTGATTTTAAAAACTATCGGATTATAAAATACATGGAGACAGTACCCAAAAAAGGCATACAAGGATTGATTGAAAACTGGCAAAGTGATCTTGTTGCGGCTGTAAGTGTTGCACTGATCGCACTACCTCTTTCGCTAGGGATTGCTCTAGCTGCTGGCGCTCCTGCAATGTCGGGTATTTTTTCGGCAATTGTTGGTGGTGTGGTCACCACTCTTTACAGAGGTGGTCATATCTCTGTTAATGGCCCTGCCAAGGGAGTAATTGGCGTTATCCTTTTGGGTATTGCGCTCATGGATGATGGCTCTGGACAGGCTTTTAACTATGTATTGGCGGCAGTGGTGGTTTCTGGTGCAATTCAAATGTTATTGGGATTGTTAAAATTGGGCCGGTTGGCAGAGATCTTCCATAGTTCTGTGATTCACGGTATTCTAGCTGCTATTGGAATTATCATATTTGCAAAACAGATTCACGTTGTCTTGGGGACACACTCAGAGAGCTCCAGTATTATACAAAACCTTATTGATGCCGTGATGTTCCTCCCACAAGCCAACCCGTTTGTGCTGATCATTGCTATTGTAGGATTGCTGTTATTGTTGCTGCATTCTAAAATTAGTTATCGGTTTTTTCATTTTTTACCAGCACCCATGTGGGTGGTTGCTCTTTCTATTCCGTTTGTTTACGCCTTTAATTTTTTCGATCAACAGACGCTCTCCCTTTTTGGGAAAACCTATGAGGTAGGACCCGATCTTTTGCTGGATATTCCCGATACAATTGTAGATTCCATTATGCATCCTAATTTTGGTAAGATCCATACCACTGAATTTTGGACAACCGTATTTTCTATTCTTATCATTACAAGTATTGAATCCCTGGCGATTGCAAAAGCAGTGGATAAAATAGATCCCTATAAAAGGAAAACAGATCTAAATAAGGACTTAACAGGGATTGGATTAAGTACCATGGTTGCAGGTTGCATTGGAGGGTTGCCAATTATTGCTGTGATTATTAGAAGTACTGTTAATATTCATAATGGTGCTAAGACAAAATGGTCTAACATGTATCAAGGGATTTTACTGCTTCTCTTTATTGTCGTCTTAAGTCCTATCATGAGGCAAGTACCACTGTGCGCTTTTGCTATTTTACTGGTGTATACTGGTTTTAAGTTAGCATCGCCCGCTGTTTTTAAACAAGCCTACAATCAGGGAACAGAGCAGCTTATCTTCTTTACAGGGACAATGATATTAACCCTATACACCAACCTTCTGATTGGGTTGTTGGGTGGATTACTCCTAGCACTTGTTACGCACATGCTATTAGCGAGATTGTCTATTCCTCAATTTTTTAGGATGGTTTACAAGTCGCGCACAAAATTAGTAAAGCTCCCCGATGGGAGTTTTGATCTAAAGATAAGGGGAGTAGCCAATTTTCTGGGCATTTTAAAAGTTGATAAGCTCGTTGCTCAAATTCCTTCTGGTGCAGATGTGAATATCGATTTATCAGAAACAAGGCTTGTAGGCATGACCTATATGGATTATCTGGTAGAATACCTAAAAATACAGAGGGCAGCAGGTGGTAAGGTCTTTATCACGGGATTAGATGCCCATGTCTCTCTATCTACCTATAACAGAGCTTTAAAAATTAGCCTGAGCAATGCTTCTACGAAATTATCACAAAGGCAAAAACGTTTGCGGAATTTAGCCACTGAAAAAGGATATCAATATTCGAGTCAGGTTGACTGGAATACGATGTATCTCAAAAAATTTCATTTCTTTGAAATAAGACCTATCGAGCGTAAGTACAACTGTCTAAAAGGAACCTTTAAAGACACCGATATCTCTTGGGAAATTGCAGATGTTACGTTTAACGAGGGCAATGCCTTTACCGCAGAGACCTTCAACACTACCCTAATGATCCTAAAATTAAACAGGAAACTACCCGTTTTTACCATGGAAAAAGAAGAACTCCTTGGAAAAATATTTGATCGTGTGATGGCATTTACAGGCTATAAAGACATCGATTTTGACATGTATCCAGATTTTTCCAAAAAATTCTTACTCATGGGAAACAATGAAGCTGAGATTCGGGCATTTTTTACAGACGATACCATTCATTTCTTTGAAAATCAACAGATTTACCATTTAGAAAGCAACGGCGAGGCCCTTATTATCTTCGACAAAATTAAACTTGCACGAACCGATGAAACCGTGGAATTTATTGACTATGGCAAAAAACTGGCATCGCTATTAGTAGCAAAGACAACACCATAATCACGACTTTAGAGCAACAGTCATACAAACACTGTCAACACAGAGACTCCTAATGATAATAAATATAAGGGCGTATCCCTACGGGTCGCGCTATCCGCTATATCTTTTTTGCCTGCCTTATACAGACAAGGATATACCCTCAAATTTCCTGTACAAATCACCCTTGATAATATGGACGAAAACAGCAAAAAAGGATGCCGCTACTATCGCTTACGCGGCAGTAGAGAACCCTTTTTACCAAATTACAGACAGCTCGTGTACTCCGAAAATCCATGCGATATGTTGAGCGATTGTTGCCCCTTCTCTATCATCTACAACCCGCCGAGAAAACAGATATCAAACAAGAGCATAAACACACCTACAGATTGTTAGGATATCAAGGCCCAGAAATAAACTAGGAAGAATTTTTTGAATCTGATCATAACCCTGTAGAGTTTGTTGATTTACAATACAGGACCTAAAATTTACTACTGGATTGGTTTTTGATACGATAGAAATTGTTTACAAATACATTGCTAAGGAATCAATCTTAGAGGCAGACAAAGCTTTTGATCAAATAGAAGCTTCAACAGAAGAACTTTCCGATCAATCTGAAAGATACCCTCCAGACAAATACAAAAAGAATAATAACGGAAATTATAGGGCTTACGAAATTTACCGATATCGAATTGCAAAGAAGAATATTTACATTATTCGTTTAAGAAGTACAGATCAGAATCCTAGAGAATATTGATTAATAACGGGCGGTTTTTATAAGGTGTTCTCTACGCCCATGCTGTACACAACCCCAAGCTGGCGCTAGTTTGCAACTAGTGCCATACTATAGCGTGGTGCAGTCAAATCTAGGAAGTACATATAGAAATACCGTTCTAAGAGATTAGGGCGGTGTTTTTTCTTCGACAAGCTCAGCATAAATTTATTGTGCTAGTTTTTGCATTTTACGCTTGGTAATGTTAGTGACTTAGATGATATTAGGAGCCCATTTTTTCAGACCATCAATATGCTTCCAACATCGCATTTTAAGTAAAACAGAAGCAGCCTCCGTTAAAATCTTAAGAAAATGTTAAAATCGTACTCTTCTGTAATCTTTCTCATTTTTAACCGTTTAACCGTTTAACCGATTAAAGGTGTATCTTATCACACTTTCTCATAGCAATTTTCCCACTCATTCTTTGAGTGGGTTTTTTGTTTTATATTGCTTCGTTTAATACCCGACCTTGAAAAGAATTATTGTCACCGTTTCCAATGATCTTGTTACCGACCAGCGTGTGCACAAAATGTGTAGTACGCTTAGAGAAATGGGGTACGACCTTCTCTTAATCGGAAGAAAGCATGGCTCACAAGAAACTTTGCACAGGGATTATGCTACAAAACGCATATCGATGCTTTTTCATCGAGGGTTTTTATTTTATGCGGGACTCAATCTTAGACTGTTTTTTTTGCTTTTATTTACAAAAAAAGAGATGTTATTTTCAAACGACCTCGATACCCTAATCCCCAACTATCTTGTTGCAAAGCTGCAGCGAAAGGAACTTATTTTTGACAGCCACGAACTATTTTCTGAAATTCCAGAGCTTAAACATCGAAAATTGATAAAACAGTTTTGGCTCACCATTGAGCGATGGATCTTACCCAGGCTCACCAGAGTAATTACAGTGAGTGATGCCATTAAAAAACACTACAAAAATCTTTATGGAATTGATGCTGTAGTGATTCGGAATCTTCCTCTTGAAAAATCTGTTCATCAACAATCATTTCCTTTTCCAACAGAGAGCAAAAACATTATCCTCTATCAAGGAGCTGTAAATATTGGCAGAGGAATTGAACTCATGATAGAGACCATCAAACTCTTAGACAATTGTGTATTGGTCATTATCGGAACCGGAGATATTATTGAAGCATTAAAACAAAAAGTATCAAGTCAGACATTAGAAAATAAGGTTAGATTTATGGGAAAAGTCCTTCCAAAAGACTTAAGGCAGTTCACCCCTAATGCGACTATTGGGCTTAGTCTAGAGGAAGATATAGGGCTTAACTACCGTTATGCACTACCCAACAAACTATTTGATTATATCCAAGCCGAGGTGCCTGTAATTGTTGCCGATCTTCCCGAAATGAAAAAGCTCGTAGAAACATATCAAGTAGGAGAAATCTTATGGGAGAGAAGCCCTAAATCCCTAGCAAAATTAATTCTCAAAGTAATCTCGAACAATTATACTAAAGCGTTGCAAAAAGCTAAAAGGGAATTAACTTGGACTAAAGAGAAAGACAAACTAATAAGGTTACTAAATTCATAATTCATTTATAAATATTGTTGTCCGATAAAAAATCTCTGAAAAATTTGAAGGATTTTTTGTGTGATTTAGATTTGACAGTCCATTAAAAATCTAATTATGAGTAAAACCACCATTTTTTTCGGACGGCCAATATTTAGTCAGCTAATAAATTTGATACCTCGTAGCAAGAGGCCAACTAGCTAATGAATATAAGAGCGACTATTATTGCAAAAGACTAGACACCTTTCAGCATCTTATAACGATGCTCTATGGGGTTGTTTCGGTCTGTAACTCTTTACGGGAACTCATCACAGGTATTGTGAGTTATGGTCATAAGATCAGCCATTGTAAATTTGACTACACTCCAAGACGTAGCACCGTTTCTGATGCCAACAAGCGCAGAGATTATACTGTTTTTGAAGCAATCTATAATGTTTTAGTAAAACAATACTTGCCCGATTTATTGGACAGCAGTAAACCCTTTATCAACAAAGAAGGTCTATGCCATAGATTCTACCACAATAAAAGCGTAAAGGTGGTGTAAAGAGCCACCAAAAGCTAGATGTACAAACAGGTATTCCTGTAAAGGTGTATCATAGTCACGCCACCGAGCACGACTCTCTGTTTATACAACACCAAGACATAGTAAATCCAGACGAGATCGTCCTTTTTGATAAGGCGTACAACAACTGTTTTACCTTCTTTGAATATGGGAGTCTAGATGCCGCGTTAGGGATGGCAGCGGCATCCTTTTTTGTCTTGAAAAGCAAAAAAGATACAGCGGACAGCCCGACCACTTTGGGCAGGCTTAGTGCAGGCTGTGGGAACGCCCATACAATCACAAGAAATAATCAACGTGGATAGGGTACTTTTAAATGATGGAGTTTATAACCACTCTTTTGGCACTTTATCTTTGTGTTTAAATCGCTTGTGCGACCACAGATAATACTCGGGTTGTTCTCTAATATTACGCTCTACAATCGCCAAATACTGGTCTGTAATTTCATAGTTTTTAAACTGTTGGGAATTCTCGGTAATAAGCTCTAAATCAGCTTTATAACGACCTCGTTTTATCTTTTTAATACTGTAATTTACCACAGCCATATCAAACTTTTTAGCCAACATCTCTGCACCTGTATGAATAGGAACCTTTACACCCATAAATTCCCGCCAATAGTGCGTTTTATGGATTTGTGGAGATTGATCGCTCAAGAGGAGATATAAGCCCTGTACCCCATTGTCAAAATTCGATTTAATCGCCTGCACTGTTTTTGTTGTTTCATAACCAACAAAACCAAACTTTGATCGCGATTTTTTAATCACCCTATCAAAATACTTGTTTCCCATTCTGGTATAAGCACCAAAACACAGCACATCCACCACCATGGGCATTGAGCAAGACCATTCCCAGTTGGCCTGATGCGCTCCAACAAAGGCAATACTCCTTCCTTTTTTATGCAGGTCGTTCACTACTTCAGGATTGTTAAAAGCATATCTTTTGGACACAAAAGCCTTACTCATTGTAAATGCTTTAACACTTTCTACCACCAAATCGGTAAAATGATGATAAAATTTTTTCCGAATTTCTAGCAGTTCTCGCTCCTCTTTCTCTGGGAATGCCAATGTTAAATTATCTAGAACAACCCTCTTCCTGTACCCTATCACATAAAAAAACAAAAGGTACAACCCGTCAGACAGCAGGTATAAAAGAGCCATAGGAAGCGAGGAAAGCAACCAGATCACGGGATAGACTAGAATAAAAATAATCAGATGCATAAAAAATAATCTCTCGCAAATATCGGAATAAACAGCATAGAAGCAAGGATTTTATCACGGTCTATCAGCATGGGTTTTCTTGGGCAAAACCCGCAACTATAGCATCTTCATCGCTTTATTTACAATTGATTATTCATGGGCGTTTCCCTGCGGGCCGGGCTGTCCGCTGTATCTTTTTTGTCCAATAACGCGACTTCTGATGGAATCTTGTGCCCCAAAGATAATCCGAGAAATATACTTTTAGAAATCGGTGAAAAGACAAAAAAGGATGCTGCTGCCATCCCTAACGCAACAGTTAGAATCCCATGAAACAGATGAGGTTATTTTCATGTCATTCGTACCTGTGATAGAAAAAAATAGCCTCCACTACGAGTGTAATTTTAGGCAGCTATTGTCCGTAATTTAACAATTGCACAAGGCATCTTTTCCTTATGTTTGTAATATGTTACAAGATACCAATCCCACTGTATTACTGTTAATCACGATCACTGCGTTAGTCTCTTACAAAGGCATTACCGATGCTGGTTTTTTAAACCGATTTAAATTTCAAGTAACTCACATTGTAAATGGCGATAAGCGACGTATGTTAACTGCAGGATTTTTACACACAAACTGGGTGCACTTGGGATTTAATATGGTTGCCTTGTATTTGTTTGGTGATATTGTCATTAACAAACTTGGGAACCTCCCTTTTTTAGCAGTCTATTTTGGGAGTTTGTTGGCGGGCAGTTTTTATTCGCTCTACTATCATAAAAAAGAACCCTATTACAGTGCTGTTGGTGCTTCTGGAGCAGTATCGGGAATCGTGTACTCGTGTATTTTATTGTACCCAGAGATAGAACTGATGCTGATCTTTCTTCCCATTCCCATTCCGGGGTATATTTTTGGAGTACTATACATATTGTATTCTGTCTATGGAATAAAAAAGCAACTGGGAGATATTGGTCACTCTGCCCATCTAGGTGGAGCCATTGGAGGATTTACATTGACTTTGATGTTTGTTCCAGAAGTCTTTTCCAGCAATCAAATAACGACGATGATCCTTACAATTCCCATCCTAATTCTTGTCTTTTTCGGAAAGCGATTACATCTCTAAGCTCTTGAAAAAAAGATGACCAAAACAGCGTGTTCAAGACATGTAAGATCTGGAACTCACCACAGGCGCTTCAGAATCTAAGCATGGTATTTTAGTCTTTACCTCTAAAAGAGCAACATAAAATAAGTGAAATACTGGTGACTCTCCCACGAGGGTATATGATCTATTTCCAAAGAAGGGACATCTTTGTCATACACTCATAACGAACCATATTACTCCTCTTTGCTAAGCTTCTCTACCAAGGCTTGATACCGAGGTTCCTTATGCAAGGGGGCTAGGAGTTCCTCTTGGGTAAGGTGTACGTTATTTTTATACCCTTTGGCTACGGCCTCTTCTAAAAAGCTGAGAGCTTTTTGTAGGTCTCCTATAACGCTGTGGTAGAGCGCTTGGTAATAGGCCCCAAGGGCGTTGTCCTTGTCTTTGGCTAGCTCGTTGTAGAGACTAAAATACTCCTTTGCTTTGGAAGCATTTCCCAATTTTAGCGCTACCAAGCCCATGCGCCCATAGGCACTGATGATCCGTGGGTGATTCTTTTCTTTAAAAATAGCAATCGCTTTGTGTAAAGATTCTTGGGCAGCCTTATACTGTTGGAGTCCTGTAAGCGCTGCGGCTGTATTACTGTGGGATATCGCCAGAGAAGGATGGGTGGCCTCCAAGACTTCTT
>CAXRAW010000030.1:0-33241 GCA_964228785.1 Flavobacteriaceae bacterium | reverse complement strand
TATCTAAACCAATATAAATATTTTGTCCGCTGTAATCTAATTTTGTAACTGTTTTTTCCATGATTGTCGTATTTATATGATATTGATGGAAAGATAAACACTTAACTTTGGGTTAGATATTACAAACATAAGGGCTAACGCTTTTTAATTCAAGAACTTAACTACAATTTTATCTAGATAGCCAAACAAGAATAGTCGTTTATATCGTTTTACCATAGCTTACATATCACTATTTTTGTAATGAATTCAAAACTGGGGAGTTTTTAGAAGTACCCTATAGCACGTTATTCAGAATCCTCTCTAAAGGCACTTGGTAATATGTCTGGAATAAGCTTTATTACTAAAGGCAACAATAAAGAACCACCGGGTAATATGAAAATGGCAAATGCAGGAATGGTCTTAAATATATCCAAAAGTTGCTCTTTAATCTTTTCCTTTTCTTCGCTAGTGAGGGTGGAATGTGTAGATTTTCTTATCAGAAACATGGCTTCTTTACTCTGCTGTAATTCTTTGTAAAGTCGGCGTTTGTTTCGTTGTAAAAGCCTTTTTATCCCTTCAACTGTAGTCATTCTAATTTTCTACGTTTACGTTCTTGTTTAATTAAGTTAAGTTCTCTGCTGGTCTGTCCTGCAACAGAGGTATTTTCCTCTGCTCTTCTAATCAAATAAGGCATAACATCTCTAACTGGACCAAAAGGTACGTATTTCGCAGTATTAAATCCCAATTGAGCCAAATTAAAGCTAATATGGTCACTCATTCCATAAAGCTGCCCAAACCACAAACGCTTATCACTGGGGTTAATATTGTGCTGTTTTGCTAATTGCATCAATTTATAGGAGCTTTCTTCATTGTGAGTACCTGCAAACAATGCCATTTTTTCGTTTTTCATGATATACACTATGGCTTCGTCATAATTTGAATCAGTAGCCTGTTTGTCAATACAAATTGGAGATGGATATCCCTTTTCTTTTGCTCGATCACGCTCTTTTTCCATATAAGCACCTCTGACAACTTTTAGGCCTATGTAAAAATCTTTTTCACGAGCTCTTTGATGTAATTGCTTTAAATAATCCATTCGATCGTGGCGATACACCTGTAACGTATTGAACACAATAGCTCTTTTTTTATTAAACTCCTCCATTAATTCCTCTATCAAGTGATCTGCTGCATCTTGCATCCAGCTTTCTTCAGCATCAATTAAAATGGGAACATTATACTCATGTGCTTTTTCACAGATGATGACAAATCGTTTTACAACACGAGTCCATTCGTTCTTCTCGTTAGTGGTTAACTCTTTCTTTTCAGAGATTTTTTGATATAGGGCAAACCTTCCAACACCTGTAGGTTTAAAAACCACAAAAGGAATTGACTCCTTCTCTTTGCAAAACTCTAAACTCTTCAAAGTTTTATTCATAACAAAATCAAACTGATCCTCTGTCTCTTTTCCCTCTACCGAATAGTCTAATACAGAAAATACTCCTTTCTGATACATTTTATCAATATTTTCCATACAATCTTCTTCAGTGACCCCTCCACAGAAATGATCGAAAACGGTGGAACGAATCAACCCCTCTACAGGTAAATGTGCTTTCAATGCAAAATTAGTAACTGTGGTACCTATTCTTACCATAGGTTGACTTTGTATGAGTTTGAATAAGAAAAATGCTCTTTCTAACTCTGAATCTGATTTCAACTCAAAGGCAGTCTTGGTATTATCGAAGATGTTCATACATTGATTTTAGTCTAACAAAGATAGTTGAGAAACCGAAAATATTCAATATTTTATATTTAATTTGCACCCTTATGAAATTACACATAAAGCCAATTGAAGCAAGCACATATTCCATTTATTTTGAGGAGAATGGATATGAGGAGCTCAATGAACTTATTGTCCGTAAAGGGTATTCTAAAATTTTTATCCTAGTTGATGAAAATACGATGGATTATTGCTATTCAAAATTCATCCAACTCTTGGACACTATGCTTCCAACAGAAACTATTGAAATCAAACCTGGTGAAGAACATAAAAATATAGAAACTTGTAACGATATTTGGTTTGCATTGACTCAACAAGAAGCTGACAGAAAAAGCCTAATGATTAACTTGGGTGGAGGTGTGGTTACCGACATGGGAGGGTTTGTTGCTTCAACTTACAAAAGAGGAATTGATTTTGTAAACATCCCCACCACCTTGTTAAGTATGGTTGATGCCTCTGTAGGAGGTAAAACTGGAATAGATCAAGGAATTCTCAAAAATCACATTGGGTTATTTGCAGATCCTCAAATTGTAATTATCGATATCAGCTTTTTAGATACGTTAAACGATCGTGAAATACGTTCTGGAATGGCAGAAATCATCAAATATGGAATGACTTCTAGTATTCAATTGTTAAATGAAGTAAAAAATCATAAAGATTTAAAATACAACTATTTAATATATAAGTCAATTGAAATTAAAAATCAAATTGTTTTAAAAGATCCTAAAGAGAGTAGCCTTCGTAAAATTTTAAATTTTGGTCATACATTGGGACATGCTATTGAATCTTTTTATCTTGATTCTAACCAGAAAGAGCCACTCAAACACGGAGAAGCTGTAGCAATAGGAATGGTATGTGAGACTTACATATCATCAAAATTGTTAAACTTTCAAGAAGGGAAATTACACGAAATTAAAGAGTTCATATGTTCTATTTTCGGAAAAGTTCAAATCGATCCTAAAAACTTTATAGATATCATTAACTTACTTAAATACGATAAGAAAAATACCAATGGGCAAGTAAACTTTGTTTTGTTACACGATATTGAGAGTTGTAAATTAGACTGTAAAGTTTCTGAAGATTTGATCATTGAAAGTTTCAACTATTACAATGCCTAGTCTAGACCGTCTTTGGGTGCAGTGCGGCATTGTATATGTTTTCATAAACTGGAATGATTCTATCCAATGAAAATTGAAGGCTGTGACGTTTTGCGTTCCTTTTAAAAGTGGCTAAACTTTCATCACTCTCCAAAATATTCAGCGTGTGATTTGCCATGCTTTTAACATTACCAACATTGCTTAAAAACCCCGTAACTCCATGTTTATTTACCTCAGACAATCCTCCTGTATTACTGGAGATTACTGGTGTTTCTGCAGCCATAGCCTCTAAGGCCGCTAATCCAAAACTTTCTCTTTCAGAAGGAAGTAAAAACACATCAGAATAGCACAAGATTTTATTTAGCTCAATGCTATTTCCTAAGAAAATTACTTGGTCTTCAACCCCAAGTTTTTTAGCCAAACGCTTAGTCTTAAGTCGTTCTGGCCCATCCCCTACCATCAGTAGTTTTGATGGAATACTTGCTTGTACAATAGCAAATATCTTTACGACATCTTCTGTTTTTTTAACAGAACGGAAATTAGATACGTGGGTTAAAATTCTTTCTTTGGGCTGTGCTAAAGCAATGCGTTTGCATTCCTTTTCCTTTTCACGCTCATATTTTTTAATATCGATAAAATTATAAACTACCTGAATATCCTTTTGAATATGAAACAATCTGAGCGTATCTTCTTTTAAACTTTCTGAAACAGCAGTTACAACATCGGAATGGTTGATACTAAATTCAGCTGCTGTTTGATAAGTAGGATGGCTACCAACAAGAGTAATATCGGTTCCGTGTAATGTTGTGACTACTTTTATATCTATGCCTTCTTCTCTAAGCATTAATTTTGCCATATATGCAGCATAGGCATGAGGGATTGCATAATGAGCATGGAGAATATCAAGTCCATGTTCTTTGATCACTTTTACCAACTTACTTGATAGCGCTAATTCATAAGGTTGGTATTGAAACAGTGGGTATTCTTCAATTCGTACTTCGTGAAAATGAAGTTGATGGGTAATAAAGTCCAACCGGACAGGTTGATTGTATGTGATAAAGTGTACCTCATGGCCTCTATCAGCAAGCGCCATTCCGAGTTCTGTTGCCAAAACACCACTTCCTCCAAACGTTGGATAACAGACAATTCCGATTTTCATATACCGTTAGTTTATCATGTAATGCTAATTCTAATGTCAAAATACAATGAAAATACATCTTTTGCTTTATACGTCTTGTATAATGGAGCATCAGAAATAGTAGGTTACAAAGATACCGCTTTCGAGGATGGAATTTTCAAAAATCAACATAAAAAATCCTGCTGGAGGAACAACAGGATTGATAATATAATGTCTTGTAATGGTTTTAGTAATCACCCAGAGTTACAGGGTTTTGGTCTAATGCACTCGCCAACTGCTCATCATTTGGAGCTTTACCGTGCCACGCATGGGTATGCATCATAAAATCTACTCCGTTGCCCATTTCTGTATGTAATAAAACGCAAATTGGCTTTCCCTTGCCTGTTTTTATTTTTGCATCTGACATACCCACTTTAATAGCTTCAATATTGTTTCCTTGAACAATATCTAAAACTTCCCAGCCAAAAGCTTCAAACTTACTACGAATACTCCCCATGGGCAAAACTTCATCCGTAGAACCGTCAATCTGCTTGCCGTTTAAATCTACCGTGATTATTATATTATCTATTTTTTTTGCAGATGCAAACATGGCAGCCTCCCATATTTGTCCTTCTTGTAGTTCTCCATCGCCGTGTAACGAATAGATTAATCGACCATCGCTGTTGAGCTTTTTTGACAGTGCTGCTCCCAAAGCAACACTCATCCCCTGACCCAAGGATCCAGAAGCAATCCTAATTCCTGGCAAGTGCTCGTGTGTTGTTGGATGCCCCTGTAAACGGGTGTTTAGTTTTCTAAAAGTGGTAAGTTCTTCAACAGGAAAAAAACCACTCCTTGACAAAATACTGTAATACACAGGAGAAATATGTCCATTAGAAAGGAAGAACATGTCTTCATTACAGCCGTCCATGTTAAAATTAGTGGAATACTCCATGATATCCTGATATAAAACAGTAAAAAATTCAGCACAGCCTAGAGAGCCTCCGGGGTGTCCTGAATTCACAGCGTGCACCATTCTTAAAATATCTCTTCGCACCTGTTGGGTAATATCTTGCAATTCTTGTGTTGTTGCCATCTGGGATTATTTGTTGAACAAATGTAGTTTTTTCGAGTTCAATGAACAATAAAATTCTAGAAGTAAAATCAACAGGTTATCAACGAATCATTTGATATTTACGATACCTGCCAAAAATGAAATTATGTCTTCTGCTTTTTTTTCTTTGCCGAGGGAAAAAGGACGTTGTTCAGTATTAATCGATAACCAGGTGAGGTAGGATGTATATCTAGTTCTGTCTTTGGATCTCCCACACGATGTGTGTAATCTTCTGGATCGTGACCTCCATAGAAGGTAAAAAACCCCTTTCCTTTGGTGCCGTGAATATAACGCGCCTCTCTGTTGGTTTTATTTTCACCCATAACCAAAACGCTGGGCTTGACCGTATTTCTATCAAAAGAAGTGGTTTGCCCCATAAAAGCCTTTACCAACTGAGTATGGTTTTGTGTGAGCATGGTAGGTACTGGATCCCACTTGGCAGAAAATTCAATTAGAGAGAAATAATCTGATGTTTTGGGAATTCGACGTTTTCTAGTCATATCAATAGATGAAAATTCATAGGTAAGAGGATCTCGTATTAAGTGATAATTGTGGAAGGCAAAAGTTTTCGAAAAATCGATTTTGGACTGATAGTTAGGTTCTGAAGGATCACCGTCGAACATCATCTCGGCAATATCTATCCCTTCTGCTGATAAGGCAATGTCAAAACTATCAGTAGCGGAACACATGGCAAACATAAATCCTCCGCCAACTACATAATCGCGTATCTTTTTGGCAACATCCAGTTTGAGTTGTGATACTTTGACGTATCCAAGTTTTTTTGCTTCCTCCTTAGCTCTTAGCTTAGCATTTACATACCAAGGAGCTGTTCGGAAGGCTCCATAAAAACGTCCGTATTGCCCTGTAAAATCTTCGTGATGTAAATGCAACCATTCATAAAGTAATAATTTGTCGTTCAGCACTTCTTCGTCATAGACCACATCAAAAGGGATCTCAGCATAGGTTAAAACCATGGTTACAGCATCATCCCAAGGCATTTTATCTTTGGGCGAATAAACAGCAATTTTGGGCGCCTTTTCTAAAGTGACAGCTTCTTGATTTTTGGAAGGTGATGCTATTTCTTGTAGAATGATCTGCGATTGCGCATCAGAAATTACCTCATAGGATACCCCACGAATCTTACACTCATTGATGATGAGGGCATTATTTTCAATTAAAAAGGCACCACCATCATAGTTGAGTAACCATTTTGCCTTAAATCCATTTTGAAGTGAATGATAAACAATCCCATAGGCTTTCAAATGATTTTGCTGATTGTCGTGATTCATGGGAATGTACACAAAAAATGCCCAAGTGGAGTGGGTTACATACAAAAAGCATAATGTAAGAAAGAATCTTTTCATAAACCAATTCGACTATTTCCCAAAATTTAGTCAAAGGAACAAAAATATCACCTTTTGACGAGCTGAGCTTTGAAAATAGCTTTTTGGGAACTGTTTAGCCCATCTTTTTACTGGGGTTACTCTGAATTAGTGTGTAAGATACTTCTAACTCATTTACATCTACAGTATTATTTTTGTCTTTATTGATCATTGTTTGTCATTAAAATGGAACTTCGTTATCATCATCAGAACCAAAAGCATCTTTAGGCTCTATTCGCTGATCTGGGAAAACATCTTCCGAAAATCCTCTGTTCATACTGGATTGGTACTCGCTGCTAAAACCATCGTCTAAATCAGAAAACTGTGCTAGGTGTCCCGTAAACTTCAACCGGATATTATCTAGTCCACCGTTCCTGTGTTTGGCTACAATAAATTCTCCTTGACCCTCACAAGGCGAATGATCATCATCATCCCATTCAGTCATTCCATAGTATTCAGGCCGGTAGATAAAAGACACAATATCAGCGTCCTGCTCAATAGCTCCTGACTCACGTAAGTCAGACAGCAAAGGGCGTTTGCTTCCTCCACGTGTCTCTACTGCACGTGAAAGTTGCGATAGCGCAATTACTGGGACATCCAGTTCTTTAGCAAGTGCCTTCAGGTTACGGGAAATGGTGGAGATTTCCTGCTCGCGATTTCCTCCTCCTTTTGCTGCTGTTCCAGCCGTCATAAGCTGCAGGTAGTCAATCACCAAAATTTTAACTTTATGCTGTGATACTAGACGACGTGCTTTGGCTCTTAAATCGAATATTGATAAAGAAGGGGTATCATCAATAAAAATGGGAGCACTAGATAATTTCTTAACTTTTACATTAAGTTGTTCCCACTCATGACGTTCCAAGTTCCCTTTACGTAATTTTTCTGAAGTTAATCCAGTCTCGGAAGAGATCATTCGCGTAATGAGTTGCACAGAGGACATCTCCAATGAAAATACCGCTACCGCATGGTTAAAATTAATGGCCATATTTTTAGCCATAGAGATTACAAAAGCTGTTTTTCCCATCCCAGGACGAGCTGCAATAATAATTAGATCAGAGGGTTGCCAGCCAGAGGTGAGCGCATCAAGCTTAGAAAAACCGGTGGCTAACCCACTCATGCCTTCTTTTTGAGAAATTTCTTGAATCTTCTTTAAGGCTTGCTTTACAAGATCACCGGCACCTTCAGAACTCTTTTTTAAATTGCCTTGTGTTACTTCAAATAGCTTACTTTCTGCTTCATCTAATAAATCAAAAACATCGGTAGATTCGTCATAAGCATTTTCAATGATGTCGCTAGAAATGGCAATCAATCGTCGTTGAATGTATTTTTGAAGAATAATTCTAGCATGAAACTCGATATGAGCGGAAGACGCTACTTTTTGAGTCAAGCGAATCAAATGAAAATCACCACCCACCAAATCTAACTTCCCTCCTTTCTTTAGCGCATTGGAAACCGTCAATAGATCAATCGGTTTAGATTCTTGAAATAAGGTAAACATTGCCCTGTAGATCTCCTGATGTTTTATTTCATAAAATGCATCAGGGTGTAAGATATCAATCACATCATCAATTCCCTTCTTATCGATCATCATTGCCCCTAGGACAGCTTCTTCCAGATCGACTACCTGTGGCGGAATCTTCCCCTTCTCCAAACTTATAAGACGAGATTTATCTATTTTCTGACCCTGTATGGGCTGCGTTTTTTCCATCTAGACAAATGTAATTTTTATGATGGTACCCTTGTCAAAAATTTGTTTTTTTCTTTATCGACAAAAATTAACAACTCTGTTATTTAAATGTTGATAACTTTGCAACCATCATACATCATTGAATGTACTTTCATGCCAATCAAAAAAAGAAATTTATATCTATCGCTGTTTCTAATCCTTCAAATGCTTTGTATTCGATGGATTGCTGTGTATCCAGCATGGGTGGAACACTACTATTCCAATGGAATTTATCCTGTAATCAGTTCCTTTTTTAGAATCCTACTGGGATGGATTCCATTCTCTGTAGGTGATTTGCTTATTTTTTACTTTCTTTTTTATGTACTGAGATATGTCTATCGACTCATTAAAACAACATTTAAAGGGTTCCTTAATAAAATATTGGAAATTGTTGCTTTTTGCTCCATAATTTATTTCTCTTTCCACCTATGCTGGGGACTAAATTATTACCGAGAGCCCTTGTCAAAAAATCTTGGTTACCAGCAAACACGGTACACTACAGACACACTAGAAACCCTCTCTTACCATTTAGTTCAAAAATTAAATCAATCACAGCTTTACATCACCAAGGTAGATACATTAAAAGTAGTAAATCCTTATTCACAAAAAGAAATGTACGCCTTATCTAGAAGAGGTTACGACAGTTTAGCGAAAGATTTCCCTTCATTTAAATACCAATTCGGGACCGCCAAGAGTTCATTAATGAGTTGGGTACAGAGTTATAATGGAACCTCAGGTTATATGAATCCACTCACAGGAGAAGCACAGGTAAATCGTCAAATTCCAAAGACTGGCTTTCCCACCACTGTTTGTCACGAAATGGCTCATCAACTAGGGTATGCTGCTGAAGATGAGGCTAACTTTATAGGTTTTTTAGCCGCTTTGTACAATAAAGATCCTTACTTTCAGTATGCCGCCTACCGCATGGCAACTCGCTATACTTTGTTTGAATTGTATAAACGAGATCCTGAAAAGTACGATGCAGTTTATCAAAGAATTAACAAAGGAATTATCAAAGATTTCAAATCCTCGTCCGAGTTCTGGTCGCAGTACGAAAACCCTTTAGAACCACTTATAAAAAGAGGATACAATGCCTACTTAAAATCAAACAATCAAACAAAAGGAGTTGCATCCTACAATCATGTAGTGGACTTACTAATTTGTTATTTTGCAAGTACAAAGGATTGATAACTCTAACAACACCCAATAAATAGAGTTTTTTTGGGTGCTCAACATATTACACTTCAAGATGCGCAAGTTTCAAACAGATACTAACTAATTGGTGTTTTATCACGTCCTCTAGAAACTTTGAGCTATACAAGCACGTCAACTTTCGTTTTGGGCGTTCCCTATCGGTCGGGCTATCCGCTATATCTTTTTTGCCTTAGCAGGACAAAAAAGGATGCCGCTGCTATCCCTAACGCACAATAAAATCAACATTTTAGCTAAATACAAGTTCTCTTGGAGACTTCCCCCAAAAAATAGGATCTAGATGAATTAGAAAATTCTGATTTGAAATAACCCACACCATAAAAATGAGTATTTAACAACTAGATTCATTACTTTTAAACGATCACAATGTACATATGAAGAAACCTACATTGGTAATTCTAGCGGCAGAAATGGGGAGTCGTTATGGAGGTCTAAAACAGATAGATCCCATATCTGAAGAAGGAGATACAATCATCGATTTCTCCATTTTCGACGCAATTGAAGCGGGTTTTTCTAAAGTTGTATTTGTCATCAGAAAAGACTTTAAAAAAGCATTTAAAAGGAAAAGTAGCGGTAGTTTACCTATGCCAAGAACTGAACGATATTACAGGGTTAATGAACAACAAAATGTTCATCACAAAACACCTCAGGGCACGCTATAATCAAACAAAAGAATATCAAACAGTTACTTTTATACAATAAGCTTTCAAGCAGCTCTAGCTCCATCATACAGGAGTTGTTTTATTTTCTGTTTATTTTTAGTCAAGTTCGGTTTAATCCCAAACACGTCAAAACATCTTCTGAGTAGTAACTCATTGTGATATATGGTTTTAATCTATTCGATAGAGAAAGCTTCTCTTTGTGACTTAGGAATCGACAACCAGTGTGTTATCTTAGCAAGGTTGATTGAACTGATTCCTGTAATATTGTTCTAAAAAGTTCCCATAACGATCCAATTGAAGAAAGTTCAAACGTCTTTTAATGCCGATAAAAAGCAAAAAGACTTCTACTAAAAAATCATATAATCATTGATTGATCGTTTTCATTTTGTTAAGGATCATTTTTATATGATCTTTATACTGGGATTTCTCCTTGAATAGCGTCATTCATAGCTGTTTGTAATTAACTATTAATTACTGAATATCAAGGAGTTGACCTAATTATTAATCACATCTTTTTAACTTATTTTGTTGACTTTCAATAACTTAAACCAAAACTTAACGAACTGTTGTAATAAAAAACAGTACATTTAATCCTCGCTTTTGAATTCTAGAGAGTTTCAATGGTTAGAGTGTAAACCTTTACTTTATACGAGTCTCTCTTGGAGAGATTAGTCAAATGAAGATTAGTAAATCAATAATATGAAATTAAAGTGTCAAATAATTAGAATAAATTTAAACGAGTGAAGTCCTTTATTTCTGAGATATTAGACGATATTTTGACAACTCATGGCTCTTTTGAGGAATGTGTTTTTATACTCCCCTCTCAAAGGGCAGGGATTTTTCTACGAAATGAGTTGAAAAAGAAACTCACTCAAGGGTTTCTCCCACAAATAGTCACCATCGAACATTTTATCGAAAATATTTCGGGAATTCAAAAAGGGGATACCATTCAGCTGTTATTTTACTTTTATAAGGTTTACTGCGAGATAGAGAAGAATCCTGATAGTTTTGACATCTTCTCTTCTTGGGCTTCTGTCGTCCTACAAGATTTTAGTGAGGTAGATCAATATTTAGTGAATCCTAAAGATATTTTTACCTATCTGAGAGATATCCAACGGATGAGAAAATGGTCAGTAAAAGGAGAGTTTAAGGAAACGACATTTATTAAAGATCATTTTATTTTTATGGAGCGACTGGCGCATTATTACAATCGCTACTATGAATATTTGCTTCAGCTAAAAACAGGATATCAAGGATTGCTTTACAGAGAAGCCACAAAGAAAACAGCGTCTTTTCTGTCTAGACACACTGCAACACAATTTGTTTTTATTGGCTTTAATGCTTTAAATAAAGCTGAAGAACTGTTGATTGAAACTTTTTTAAATGCTGGGTCAGCAACAATATATTGGGATATAGATCGGTCATTTTTTGAGAGCAATCACCCTGCAGGGGGCTTTGTTAGGGATTATACCACCCGATGGAAATACTATGAAAAACGAGATATCAAACTGATGAGTTCTCACTTCGATACACCTAAAAATATTCAAGTAATTGGTGTTGCCAAACATATTTTACAGTTAAAATATGCAGGGGAGATTTTAGAAAGTTTTAACGAATATCAAGATACAGCATTGGTGTTGGGAGATGAATCGTTGCTTTCGGTTGCTCTCAATTCTATCCCTGATAAGGTTGATGCTCTCAATATTACCATGGGGTATCCTTTAAAAAGTATTCCCGCGGCAAATTTGATCACTTCGGTATTTCAACTGTTTATCAATCAGGAAAAATTACAGAAGACATCAACAAATGAATTTTATTACAAGGATGTTCTTCGGTGGATTAAAAACCCGCTTATTTTTCAATTTTTACCTAAAAAACACGAAGGTTTTATCACCGAGATTCAGAAAATTATTTCTAGGGAGAATACATCGTTTATCTCATTGGAAGACTTAACTTGTTTTTTATCACCTTTAGATGAAACGATACGAGTGTTTTTATTGACTATTTTTCAGCCTTATATCGGTATTGAGAATTTTATAGATCGTATCATTTTGCTAATAGAGCAAAGTAGAGATGGTGTTTCTTCTCTAGAGAAGGAATACTTATTTCGATTTCACACGGCATTTACCCAGTTAAAAACTTTAAACGGCAAGTATGGTTATTTTCAGAATATCAAAACTTTATACACATTTTACAAAAGGATTGTTACTTCTGAAAAGTTATCTTTTCGAGGAGAACCTTTAAAGGGACTTCAAATTATGGGGATGCTTGAAACACGTGTTTTAGATTTTAAAAATGTTATTATCACCTCTGTTAACGAGGGTGTTATTCCTTCTGGTAGTCGTCAAAATACGTTTATCCCTTTTGATGTAAAGGTTCAGTTTGGACTTCCTACCTATCGCGAAAAAGATGCTATTTTCTCCTATCACTTTTTTAGGTTGTTACAAAGAGCAGAAAACATCTTCCTTATATACAATACTGAAAATGACGATTATGGCAACGGTGAAAAAAGTCGATTTATCAGACAGCTAGAACTACTTCGCAATGATATTCAACAACGGTCTATCACTCAAAAGGTGACAACCGAAACAAGGAAATTAGGAGATATACAAAAACATCCCAATGTCATAGAGAAGTTACATCATTATGCTCAAAAGGGAATTTCGCCTTCGGCAATTGCCCGATATCTATACAGTCCTATTGAGTTTTACAAAGAGCGTGTATTGGGCTTAAAACAGGTTGAGGAGGTAGAAGAAACCATTGCCGCCAACACACTGGGAACGATTGTACACGATACTTTAGATGAGTTATATACCCCGTTAAAAGATCGGTTCTTGAGTATAGTACTCCTTTCAGAAATGAAAACCAAGACGGAATCGCTGGTCACAAAATATTTTATTAAGCATTTTAAAAATGGAAATTACCATTTGGGGATGAATCGTTTGGTATTTGAGGTTGCTCAAAATTATGTCCATCGCTTTCTGGATCTTGAAATTGATTTGCTTAAAAAAGGAAATCAGATTAAAATACTTGCTACCGAGCAACATTTAAAAACTTCCATTCAAGTTCAAGGGGTTGACTTCCCTGTTGTCATCAAAGGAATTGTAGATCGGATTGATGAATGCAATGGTACAACACGAGTGGTAGATTACAAGACAGGATTGGTAGCGTTGAAGCAACTAAAAATTTCCAATTTGGATGAAATTCAAGATTATCAATTTGAAAAAGCCATTCAGTTATTGATATACTCACATCTCTATATGAGCCAAAGCTCAGACAATAGCAAAATCATAGAGGCGGGTATTTACTCGTTTAGGAATCTTAAAGATGGATTCATGAGAGTGAACTTCTCAGAAAAACGAGGGGGTTACGACCATCACATAACTCCAGAGAGATTAAAAAAGGCCATTGAAAGTGTGGGAACTATCATCTCCGAAATTTTTAATTCTTCAATATCTTTTAAGGAACCCAAAGAACTTCCATATTAGATTTACTGGTATATAATCTGAATATCGAAAGTCAAAAAATCTAGATCTTATTGTTTGATGTGAAGGTTAGTACCGAACTCTAAACTGAATGTAAGTGATGGCTTTATTTTTCTCTAGGTATTGCTGTTCGTAGAATGTCTGGGTTTCTGTAACCTCTTCTTGAGAAGATCGTAAGTTATATATATCGTGACTAGCATGAAGGACTTCATGCCCCTCACCATGAAGGAGCCCCAGCGTGTAACCATGCATAAATTCGCTATCTGTTTTTAGATGAAGGATGCCGCCTTCTTTTAAAACACCATGGTATTTCTTGAGGAACTCTTTGTTAGTCATTCTGTGTTTTGTACGTTTATATTTAATCTGTGGATCAGGGAAGGTAATCCAGATTTCATCGACTTCCCCTCGATCAAAGATATGGTCGATCAATTCTATTTGAGTTCTGATAAATGCGACATTGGTCAGATTTTCTTTTAGAGCTGTTTTTGCACCGCGCCAAAAACGAGCTCCTTTAATGTCAATTCCGATAAAATTCTTAAAGGGATTTTTTCTAGCTAGAGCAAGGGTGTATTCTCCTTTTCCACAACCTAACTCCAAAACAATTGGGTAATCATTATTAAAGAAAGAGTGCCATTTACCCTTGTGTGAGAAGTTACCAATAACCTCTTCTCTTGTCGGTTGAATCACATTGGGAAACGTTTCGTTTTCTTTGAAACGCCTAAGTTTATTCTTACTACCCAAAATCTAGGATGAGGCTCTGTCTTCTGTACCTTCTTTTAAGAACTTACGAGACTCTTTCATCCAGTAGGCTAATAGAACAATCAGGATGAATAAAAATATCCCATTGATTGCATTCGATATCCACCAACCACCATCTTGGGTTGCAAGTTCTAGGCGGAGGTCATTAAAAGGGACAAACAACACATTTTTAAATAAATCTCCGATCCAGGTAAAAATATTGAATGCTATCATAACTTATGTATATTTATACTACAAAAGTAAAAAAAGAAAGCATGCTAGCCAATTTTTTTGGAAAATCTAACCCTGCAAATTTTATCGTTATTTTCTTATTATTCCTTTGCTATGCGACAATGGCTTTTTTTTCAGATTTTTCTGTCAATAAATCTATTGAGGAGGTTTTTATGAGCGTAGGATTACATTTGCTGACCTTTTCGTTGTTCAATTTTATTTTAGCTAAAAATAAGCTGACACTATACAATTCTTACGGTTTCTTTTTCTTTATCCTACTTTTTGGAATTTTTCCTTTTGTCATATTCGATCGTCAAATGCTGCTTTTGAACGTAATTCTTCTATTCATGCTTAGAAGAGTTTATAGTCTGCGAACACCGAAAGATACCTTTAAGAAGATTTTTGATAGTGGTCTCTGGTTAGGTACGCTTTTTATACTAGATCCTTTCACTTTAGTTTTTGGGTTGCTAATTTACAGTGCTGTCTTATTATTTAAAAAGTTAAACCTTAGAACTTTTTTCATTCCAATGGTAGGCTTTAGTGCCCCTTTACTTTGCTACGTAACCTATTGTTTTTGGTATGAGAAAATATCCGATTTCACTCAGCTTTTTACTTGGTATACCGACTACGATTTTAATTTTTACACATCCAATAGCTACATAACAGTACCTCTCATTTTCATCGGAATATTAACCATGTTATCCATTTTTTTTAAAACTCCTAAAGTCATTTTAATCAGTGGAAATTACAGGAACTTTTGGGTATTAATCATTGTAAATTTCATTGTTGCTATTGGATTTATACTCATTACCAAAGAGCGTAATGGTTCTGAGTTGATATTTGCTTTTTTTCCAATAGCTGTTATATTGACTAACGGGATTGAAGGTCTATCAAAGCGTTTCTTTCAAGATGTAATTTTGATTCTTTTTGTATTGACCTCCATTCTTGTCCAAGTGCTCTGAAACAAGATAGTGACTACAAAAAAGTAATCTTCACCGTAAGGGATAATTAGTGCTTAATAAAGAAGGTTCTTTTAAGTATCCCACCTACCAACTGCACAACTAACAAAGGACTTTACTTTGTGTACGGTCGTATTTCTACTTCCTTTTTCTGGATATCCTAATTTAGATAACTTTTCTTTGATTTCTGAAATCACATCTGTCTGATAAGTAATGTGAACTTCGGAAGTTTCTACGTTTATATCAACCTGCTCTACGGAATGAATCCCTAAGATTCCCTTTTTGATGGTTGCCGCACAACCACGACATTTGAGGTTTTCTATTTGAATTGTTGTCATTTTTTTGTTTTTTTGTTCCACTTGCGATACCCTCCTTCTAGGTTATACACATCCTTAAATCCTGCCATTACAAGTAGTGAAGAAGCCCAACTGCTTCTTCCTCCTGCAGCACAGTAAATGTACGAAGGATTATTTTTATTAAATTGAACTACCACTTTGGATTTAAAATCTTTGTCATAAAAATTGATCCTCTTAGTACCCTCTATGACTCCTTTTCTCACCTCATTGGGAGTTCGTACGTCCAATAACTGAATTTGATCGGTTTTAGTTGAGCAAAATCTTCTTGCGTAATGTCTTTCATCCTTTCTGGCTGCTTTGAATCATCACAGGCTATAGTTGTAAAAAAGACGGCAAAAAGTAGTACTATTTTATTCATCTCCTTCTTAATTAGCTGAAGAACAAGAAATCCCTTTTGTTCTCTTGATTTTTGTTTTCTTAATAGCTCCATAACCTCCTGCAACATCAATTACGTTATCAAACCCTCGTGCCTTTAAAATAGAAGCTGCAATTACAGAGCGGTATCCTCCAGCACAATGTAAGTAAAAATCTCGATCTTTTGGAAACTCAGTAATGTATTCATTGAGGAAATCTAGAGGAGTACTCGGTACATTTTCTATATGTTCTGCATTAAATTCTCCTGGTTTTCTTACATCAAACACTGGGGCTCCATGATCAATTTTTTGTTCTAAATCACCTGCAGAAATTGAGGTTAAAGTATCTATGTCTTTGTCTGCCTGTGTCCAAGAAGTAAATCCTCCCTTTAAAAATCCTAACACATTATCAAATCCAACACGAGATAGTCTCGTAATTGCTTCTTCTGCTTTCTCAAGGGGAACCACTAGCAAGATAGGTTGATGAATATCTTTGATTAACGCACCCACCCAAGGAGCAAAAGTTCCTCCAAGTCCGATAAAAATGGATTGCGGAATGAATCCTTTGATAAATTCTGATTGATGACGGACATCCAAGACTAAGGCCTCTGACTCATTAGCAATTAATTCAAATTTCTCTACAGACAACGCTTGCCCTCCTTTTTTTAGTACTTGATCTATAGGTTTGTACCCATCTTTATTGAGCTTTACATTGAGAGGGAAGTATTCTGGAGGAGGGAGCAATCCGTCAGTTACCTCTTGAATGAACTCTTCTCTGGTCATATCGGCTCTAAGTGCATAATTCGTTTGCTTTTGCTCACCTAGTGTGCCTACGGTTTCTTTACTCAAATTCTTTCCGCAAGCAGAACCAGCACCATGAGCTGGGTACACAATAACATCATCAGCTAGTGTCATAATCTTTGAACGTAGACTATCAAATAAGATTCCTGCTAGATCTTCTTGGGTTACATCGGCTGCTTTTTGAGCTAGATCTGGTCGCCCTACATCCCCTAAAAACAAGGTGTCCCCACTAAAAATCGCGTGGTCTTTTCCTTGTTCGTCTTTCAGTAAATAGGTCGTGCTTTCCATAGTGTGCCCCGGGGTATGCAAGACTGTAATCGATAGGTTTCCTAGTTGAAAAACCTCCCCGTCTTTTGCTTGATAGGAATCGAATTTAGTTTCTGCCTTTGGGCCAAACACAATGGTAGCGCCTGTTTTTTCGGCCAGTGTCACATGGCCACTAACAAAATCGGCATGAAAATGAGTTTCAAAAATATATTTTATTGTTGCACCGTCTTTCTCAGCTCTATTGATGTAGTCTTGAACTTCTCTTAAAGGATCTATGATGGCTACTTCTCCGCAACTTTCTATATAGTAAGCTCCTTGCGCCAAGCATCCTGTATATATCTGTTCTATATTCATAATCTATGTTTCTATTTTTTCGTATGACTGATGTATGTAATTGGCATACTTTTTCTGATTTTCTCGATCACCTGTTTTAAAATAGTTAACAGCGCCATTCACTCTCATAAAGAAATGATTAATCTCTATGACCTCTAGAATTTTACTTCTGAATAGGGTGTCTCTTACTGGACCTTTTACTCCAGCTAGATAAAATAAAATATCTCTTTTTTGATAATATCTGATGCGCTCTTTGAGCATTTCAACACCAGTACTGTCCATTCTATTGATACTTTCAGCATCGAGTACGATAAGTTTTAGATGTTTTCCCTTGGACTCAGCTAATTCATCTAAGCGATCTCTGAAATATGCTGCGTTCACATAAAATAGCTGAGCATCAAAACGGAATACAAGGATATCATTCTTTATGATAACATCTGAAAAGCGATCCCTATTTCTGTAAAAATTCGAATTGGGAACTTTTCCCAGTTCTACCGTATATGGACGGGAAGTTCTGAAGATTAAAACAATCAATGAAAGCCCTACACCTGTCATAATTCCATATTCAATTCCCAAAAATAGTGTAGAAAAAAAAGTTGCTGCCAAAAGCCAAAAATCCATGCGGCTGGCTTTCCACAAAAATAGTGCTTCTTTTATGTTTACCAGTCCAAAAACAGCAACAATGATAATAGCAGCTAGAACCGTTTTTGGAAGATGATAGAATAGTGGTGTTAGGAAAAGTAATGTCATCATTACGATACCCGCAGAAATTAGGGATGACATTCCAGTAGTCCCACCTGTCTCTTGATTGATTGCAGATCTTGAAAAGCTTGATGCAGAAGGATATGCTTTAAAAAGGGAACCCACCATATTACTTAACCCCAAAGCAATTAACTCTTGATTGGGACGTATTCGGTATTTATCTTGTTTTGCTTCCAAAGATTTTCCGATAGAAATGGTTTCTAAATACCCTACCGTAACTAATGTGAATGCTATAGGTAGTAATTCTCTAATCAGATCTATATCCAATTCTGGTACGGAGAACTCAGGTAGTCCAGAAGGGATATCTTTTACGATATCTACATCATTAAGTACAATACCAAAATAACGGATCACTAAAATTCCGAGTACAACAACAATCAGCGCATTTGGAATCTTTTTGTTTACTTTTCTTAGAGTAATAATCGTCAACGCCGAGACAAGTCCAATGATTGTCGTATGAGCGTTATAGTCTGTAATATTGTTCCATACATCTTCAAGAACATATTGAATCTGATCACTTTGCGCAAATTCAACTCCTAGAAAATTTCTAAATTGATTAATTCCTATGGTCAGTGCTACGGCAGATGTAAATCCTGTAGTGACTGGCTTTGACAAAAAATTAACGACAAATCCCAGTCGAAAGATTCCCAATAAAAGCTGAATAGTTCCAACAACTAAGGCAAGTAAAATAGCAATGGAAATATAACTATCAGACCCAGTTAAAGCAAGCGTAGAAACCCCAGTTGCAACAATCAAAGAGTCCATGGCTACAGGTCCAATAGCCACTTGTCTTGATGATCCAAAAATGGCATAGATCACCTGTGGCACTAGAGCACAGTACAATCCATAAATAGGTGGTAAACCGGCGATTAAAGCATAGGCAATTCCTTGAGGGATAAGAACAATGGCCACTGTAACTCCTGCAATTAAATCACCCAGAAATAGCGTGCCTTTGTAGTTGGGCAACCAATCAAGAATGGGTATAAGTCGCTTTAATGTTTTCACTCGTCTAAATTTGCACTAACTATTTGACATTTAAATATTTTCTTTTGTTGAAGTGTTGAACTTTATTCAACACTTCTCTTTGAAAGGGAGTCATTTAAAACAGTTTGCTTTGGCTAGGTCCTTTACTTCTTCCTAAATGTTTGTACGCTAATTCAGTGACTTCTCTTCCTCTTGGAGTTCGCATAATAAATCCCTCTTGAATCAAAAATGGTTCATAAACTTCTTCAATAGTTTCTCCATTTTCTCCCACAGCAGTTGCCAATGTACTAATGCCCACTGGCCCCCCTTTAAATTTATCTATAATGGTGACCAAAATTTTATTGTCCATTTCATCTAGACCATGAGCATCAACATTCAGTGCTTTGAGAGCATACTTGGCAATTCCGATAGTGATGGCACCGTCTCCTTTGATCTGAGCAAAGTCTCGTACTCTTCTTAGCAGGGCATTGGCAATTCTTGGTGTTCCCCGACTGCGTCCAGCAATCTCAATAGCAGCTTCCATTGATATGGGGACTTTTAAAATATGGGCACTTCGCTGGATGATAGTTGTCAAGAGTTCTGTATTGTAATAATGCAGACGACTGCTAATTCCAAAACGCGCTCTCATGGGTGCAGTGAGTAAACCTGACCTCGTTGTGGCACCGATTAAGGTAAAGGGTTCTAAATTGATCTGTACTGTTCTTGCATTCGGTCCAGACTCAATCATTATGTCAATCTTATAGTCTTCCATAGCCGAATAAAGATACTCCTCTACAATGGGACTTAGACGATGAATTTCATCTATAAACAGCACATCTCTTTCATCAAGATTGGTTAATAGACCTGCCAAATCTCCAGGTTTGTCTAAAACAGGTCCAGAGGTCACCTTAATTCCAACTCCTAATTCATTGGCCAAAATGTGCGCTAGTGTGGTTTTTCCTAAGCCTGGTGGTCCGTGGAATAGCGTATGGTCTAAAGCTTCACCTCGCTGGTTGGCAGCTTCTACGAAAATTTTTAAGTTTTCTATAGCTTGTTCTTGCCCTGTAAAATCGTCAAATGAAAGGGGTCTTAGCCTTTTTTCGACGTCTAGATCTTCCTTGGAAAAATTCTCATTTTCAGGATTTAGATGCTCATTCATATCACAAAGATAGTAGAATTTGTTCACCTTGTAACAAACAAAAAATCCCTCCAAATAGGAGAGACTTTTTATTGATACTTTGTATTTTTAGGACGGTTCTTCGCTTGAGTAAAGTGGTGTTGTTTGTGGGATAAAGTCCTTTCCACCAAGATAGTCGCTATCATCATCTTTAGGATCTACTTTCTTGCTGTAATCATACGCCCATCGGTATACTTCTGGGATTTTCCCTGGCCAGTTCCCATGCAGGTGTTCTACTGGCGTAGTCCATTCTATGGTATTTGACTTCCATGGATTCTGAGTTGCTTTTGCTCCTCTGTATATAGAGATAAAGAAGTTAGCTAAGAAAATCAACTGAGCAACTCCACCGATGATCGCGAACATAGTAATAATTACGTTGGTATCTGCTACATCATCAAACATGGGGAATGCTGTATTGCTATAATATCTTCGAGGCAACCCTGCTAACCCAATAAAGTGCATGGGGAAGAATACTCCATATGCCGAGATCATAGTCACCCAGAAATGCCAATATCCCATGGTCTTATTCATCATGCGACCATACATTTTTGGAAACCAATGGTAGATTCCTGCATACATTCCAAAGATGGCAGAAACTCCCATCACCAAGTGAAAGTGTGCCACTACAAAGTAGGTGTCATGAATGTTAATATCTAATGCAGAATCTCCTAAAACCAATCCTGTTAGTCCTCCAGTAACAAATGTAGATACCAGCCCGATGGAGAATAACATCGCGGGGTTTAACTGGAGATTTCCCTTCCACAATGTGGTGATGTAATTAAAGGCTTTTACTGCTGATGGAATTGCAATTAGCAGCGTGGTGAATGTAAATACCGATCCTAGGAATGGATTCATTCCAGAGATAAACATGTGATGTCCCCATACGATGGTTGACAAGAAGGCAATTGCCATGATGGATCCTACCATAGCACGGTATCCAAAGATGGGTTTTCGCGAGTGTGTTGATATAATTTCTGAGGTAATTCCCAGTGCTGGAAGTAGTACAATATATACTTCAGGGTGTCCTAAGAACCAAAATAAATGCTCAAATAATACAGGTGACCCTCCTTGGTAATGTAAGACTTCACCACTAATAAAAATATCTGATAGGTAGAACGAAGTACCAAAACTTCTATCAAAAACGAGTAATAATGCTGCAGATAGTAGTACAGGGAAAGAAACTACACCAATAATGGCTGTGATAAAGAACGCCCACATGGTTAGCGGTAGTCTTGTCATTTTCATTCCTTTGGTACGTAAGTTTAGGATGGTTACGATGTAGTTTAATGAACCAATTAAAGAGGAGGCAATAAAAATTGCCATGGATACTAACCACAGAGTCATTCCTAATCCAGAGCCTGGGATGGCTTGCGGTAAGGCGCTCAATGGAGGATAAATTGTCCATCCTGCAGAGGCTGGTCCAGCTTCTACAAATAAAGAAACCACCATAATCACAGAGGATATAAAGAACAACCAGTAGGATATCATGTTTAGAAACCCAGATGCCATATCTCGTGCTCCAATCTGCAATGGAATTAATAGGTTGGAAAAGGTACCACTTAGACCTGCTGTGAGTACAAAGAATACCATGATGGTACCGTGTATGGTAACAAGTGCAAGGTAAATATCTGGACTCATTACCCCATCTGTTTGGTGTGGTCCTAGAAATGCTTCAATAATAGAAAATGATTTTTCAGGCCAAGCTAACTGCAAACGGAATAACATCGACATAAATACTCCAATGATTCCCATAATCATCCCTGTGATCAAAAACTGTTTGGAAATCATTTTATGATCTTGGCTAAAAATATACTTTGTTACAAATGTTTCTTTGTGATGGTGCTCTGACATAATCTATCTCTTTTAAATCGTTCCTTCTTTTACTGTAATGTTTCTGCTAGTGTGGGTTGTTTTGCTAGCCATTCATTAAAATCCTCCTCTTCTTCTACAATAATCTTCATTTGCATATTGTAATGTGATGCTCCACAAATCTTGTTACACAACAAAATGTAGTCAAATTCATATCGTTCTTCTTCTCCGTTTCTCTTTCTAATTTCGTTAATACCGTCAGTTTTTGCGATGACTTCTTGGTTCTGTCGCATTTCTTCAGTGGTGTATTTTGGGGTGAATGCAAACTGTGTTACCATCCCTGGTACACAGTTCATTTGCGCCCTAAAGTGTGGCATATAGGCTGAGTGTAATACGTCTTGGGAACGAAATTTAAATAATATTTTTTTTCCTTTTGGCAGGCGAAGTTCTGTAACCTCTTTGTCGTCCAAAGAAGCATCGTCAGACATATCTACCCCCATCTGATTGTTGTTATTGATGTTGATAAAATTAACATTTCCTAAACCTAGGGTATTGTCCGCTCCCGCATACCTTGCATGCCAGTTAAACTGTTTTGCATAGATTTCAATCTCCATGGGGTCTTCGTCATTTGCAACATACATCACGTTATTCCATTGCCATAAACCGTAACCAATTAACACAACAAGTACTACAGCCGGGGCGATCGTCCAAATCAATTCTAATTTATGGCTATCTGCGAAGAATTTTGCTTTGTAGCCTTGTTTACCTCTGTATTTGTAAGTAAAATAAAAGATTAAAAATTGCACAACAAACTGAACAATACCTATCAACCAAAATGAAATATTAAATAAGGTGTCGTCGTGTTCTCCTTCTATAGAAGCTGATTCTGGGAGCATTACAACGTTCAACCAGATTAGACAGTAGATCATCATTGCATAGAAGAACACAGCAAATCCAACAAACATTTTTCCTTGAAAGTTATTGTCCTTATCATTTGCGATTACACTCCTGAAGTTCATAATTCTGGTAATCTGCCAGAAACTTACTCCGATTGCAATAGCTATGAAAATATAAAATAACGCTAGCATAGTCTTTCTTCTTAATTAATTTAGATTAATGATGATTGTCTTCCTCTGTTGATGAATGGTGCTCTATGTTATAGTAGTGAAAATGTTCACTTTCTTTTAAAAATGGATTTCCAACTGGTACTGGATTTACCTTTGAAAACGCACTAAGAACTGTGTAAATAAAAATACCTAAAAAGAACAGTGCCGCTCCAAGTTCAGGAATTCCAAAATTCCAGCTACTACCGACTGTTCCTGGCATGATCATGATAAATAAATCTACGTAGTGGCCTATCAAAATAATGGTCCCACCGATGAGAACAAACCAAGGCTGGCTCTTGAAATCGCTATTTAACAGTAACAGTATTGGAAAAACAAAGTTCATCACAATCATACTCAGAAACAGGGTTTTATACTCTGAAAATCTCAATACAAAATATGTGGTCTCTTCTGGAATGTCGGCATACCAAATAAGCATAAACTGGGCAAACCAAAGGTAGGTCCAGAATACAGAGAACCCAAACATAAACTTTGCTAAGTCGTGAATATGACTGTCATTTACCTTTGGTAGGTATCCTTTGGAACGTAAGTATATGGTTACAAAAGCAATGGTCGTTAAAGCGCTTACCAAGAGGGTAGCTAATACATACCAGCCAAATAAAGTAGAGAACCAGTGTGGATCTAAGGCCATAATCCAATCCCATGAAGCCATAGATTCAGTAAACATGAAGAATACCAAGAAAACGACAGACGCATTATAGTTTTTCTTAAAAATCTTAATATCGGTTGCAGTATCTTCAGCGATAGAGTTTTTGCGTATAAACCACCTGTAGAAATTCCATACGAGCAGGTAAAAAATTCCACGTACAATCCATCCAGGAGTGTTCAACCATAATTTCTTACCATATACAATAGGATCAAAGTTTTGGCTAGATTTATCAAATACACCGTCGCTCATCCACGTAAACAAATGATTAAAATGCATTCCTGTTAGTACAATAACAGTCAACATAATAATTGAAGTTGGTACTAGATTGGCAGTAATGGCTTCCATCACTCTAAACAGGACAATAGACCATCCAGACTGTGCTACTCTTTGTGCCGCATAGAATGCTAGTACCAATAAAGTGATTCCTAGGAAAAATAATAAGGATACATACAACGCAGCCCATGGTCTGTTGTGCATTTGATGTAGTTTGTGAGTGATTTTCTCTTCCTCACTGTGTCCTGTATCGTGGTGGTTGTGAGATGCAGGGTGCTTTTCTCCTGCATTCTGTTCATTGGTATCGTTTTGATGTGTTTCTTGTTTAGCACTGCTGTCATCGTGGTTCTTAGCAGTATTCCCGTGATCACCGTGTTGTTCAGCAGCTAATGCAGCTTTTGCATCAGCATTAGTTTTACTCAAACCATTATAGAAGCTCCAGCCTGTGGCTAGGAGTCCTATAGTGATTAGGGCTAACGAGAATGTTTTTATTTTACCTGAGAATTGATACATATCTTAAGTATTCTTCTTTGTAATTTAGTTTAAATCCTTTTTCAACTTTTCAACATATTGAGTTATTTGCCAGCGTTCCTTGTGGGTTAGCTGTGAAGAGTGTGATCCCATGATGCCTTTACCATACATTAACACGTGATAAATGCTTCCTTCGTTGATATTTCTTCCTGCATCGTTGTAGGCAGGGACACCTCCTATTTTTTCTTTCTGCACTAACCATCCGTTTCCGTCCCCTTTTTTACCGTGACAACTCACGCAGTATATACCGTACATCTTTTTTCCATTCTCTAGATTGAGTTCGTCTTTAATTAGCGGTGATTTTAGCTCAGCTTTTGCTAAATCGTAGCCTTGGTTGGAGTTTTCATACTCGTAAGGCACCCAGCCTCTGGCGATGGTCTTTTCTACAGGTTTTAGGTTTGATGATATCTCTGATGTTAAACTTACAGATGCATCTGCATCGTAGGGTACAGAAACATACATATCTGGCATATATTGGAATTGCCTCTGTCTCTTGTTTGAACAAGAAGCCAAGCTTACTAGAATTACTAATACTACACTATTTTTAATATATGTTCTCATTCAATCTAATTTTAGTGGTCATGAGTATCTTCTACTTCTACTACTTTGATTTCTACAGCACCTGTTTCTTTTAACAATTCAGTAAGCTCTTCTTCATCCTCACCAACAGGGATTTCCATTAAAAAGTGATCATCTGTTGTCCTAGGATCAGGATTTTCTGCTTCCTTAAAAGGCCAAATTCTACTTCTAAGGTAAAAGGTAATTACCATGAGGTGCGCTGCGAAGAATACAGTCATTTCAAACATAATAGGAACAAATGCTGGCATATTGGCAAACCAAGTTGAGTTTGGTTTTCCTCCAATATCTTGTGGCCAATCGTTAATCATTGTGTACCATGTCAACCAGATTGCTATAGACAATCCTACAAGTCCGTACATAAATGAGGTGATTGCAATTCTCGTGGGAGCCAACCCCATAGCTTTGTCTAATCCATGAACAGGAAATGGACAGAATACTTCTTCGATGTGGTGGTGAGCTGCCTTGACTTTCTTAACAGCTTTTAGCACTACTTCATCATCGTTGTACAGTGCATGGATTACTTTACTACTCATGATTAGTATCTCTTAGTTTTTTATAATTCTCTCCCGATGATTTCAAAATTGTTTTTACCTCTGCAGTAGGAATTACCGGGAATGTTCTAGCATATAGCAGGAACAGGACAAAGAAGAAACCGATGGTTCCAATAAATATACCCACATCTACAAATGTTGGTTCAAAACGCCACCAGGTAGATGGTAGGTGTCCTTTACTTAGTACAATTGCAATAATGTCAAAGCGTTCAAACCACATTCCAATGTTTATGGCTATTGAGATTAAGAAAGACCAAATAAAACTTCTTCTTACTTTTTTAAACCACAAGAACTGTGGAATAAAAATATTGAAAATTAACAGTGACCAGAAAGCCCATCCATAAGGACCTCCTTCCGCTCCTAGCGATAGATAGGTGTAATCTTCGTAAGGTGAACCAGTATACCAGGCAATAAAGAACTCTGTAGAGTAGGCAATGGCAACAATTCCTCCTGTAAGAATAATCACCACATTCATATACTCAATATGTAAGCGAGTAATATAAGATTCTAGGTTGGTTACTTTACGCATTACACCCAATAGTGTTTGCACCATGGCAAATCCAGAGAAAATCGCTCCTGCAACGAAATAGGGAGGGAAAATAGTTGAGTGCCACCCTGGGTTAATCGACGTTGCGAAGTCCATTGATACAATGGTATGCACAGAGAGTACCAATGGTGTTGCTAAACCTGCTAGCACTAGCGACACTTCTTCAAAGCGCTGCCAGTCTTTGGCTCTACCAGACCAGCCAAAAGATACCAACGCGTAAATCTTTTTTTGAAAAGGCTTTACGGCTCTATCTCGAATAGTAGCAAAGTCGGGAAGCAACCCTGTCCACCAGAATACGAGGGATACCGATAAATAGGTAGATATTGCAAACACATCCCACAATAAGGGTGAGTTAAAGTTCACCCACAAAGGTCCGAATTGATTAGGAATAGGCAATACCCAATAGCCATTCCACGGACGTCCCATGTGAATAATGGGGAACAGTCCTGCTTGGAAGACCGCAAAGATAGTCATCGCTTCTGCGGATCGATTGATCGCCATTCTCCACTTCTGACGAAATAATAAAAGTACTGCAGAGATTAATGTCCCTGCGTGACCGATACCTACCCACCATACAAAATTGGTAATATCCCATGCCCAACCAATGTTTTTATTTAATCCCCAAACACCAATGCCTGTTCCCACAGTGTAAAAGATACAACCAAATCCCCATAGCATGGCTGCTAAAGAAATGTAAAAAGCTATATACCAGTTTTTATTCGCTTTTCCTTCTATCGGCCTCGCAATATCTTCTGTTATGTCGTGATAACTTTTCTCACCTAGTATTAAGGGTTCCCTAATGGGTGCTTCGTAATGAGACATATGTAATTACTTAGTTTATTTTTATGTTTAAAGTTGCATATTTCAAAATTGTACTCTGATACTATTACCACTTCATTTTTTATCTCTTTCTAACTTTCGTTCGTATTTCTCACCTTTACCTGGTAAACAACATTGGGTTTTGTCTGGATGTAATCTAACACGTGAAAAGCTCTCTTATCTTCTACCAGCTTTGTAACTTCCTCTTCTTTATTATTCACGTCTCCGAACACCAACGCCTCTGTAGTACATGCACTTGAGCAAGCAGTAGAAAACTCTCCTGCCTCAATCTTCCTTCCTTCCTTCTTAGCCTTTAGTATGGTTGCTTGAGTCATTTGAATACACATGGAGCATTTTTCCATGACACCTCTTGAGCGCACTACAACGTCTGGATTTAATACCATTTTCCCGTATTCGTTGTTCATATTGAAGTCAAACTCATTGTTTTCTGCATAGTTAAACCAGTTAAAACGACGAACTCTGTATGGGCAGTTATTCGCACAGTATCTTGTTCCCACACATCGATTATAAGTCATTTGATTCTGACCTTGGCGACCATGTGTGGTGGCTCCCACAGGACATACTGTTTCACAGGGAGCGTGATTACAGTGCTGACACATCATTGGTTGGAAGGTTACTGATGGGTTTTCTGCTTCCTCTTCTAAAACTTTATACATGGCTGCATCTCCCAATCCTAAGCTGTCCTTAGCAAACTCTCTAATGGATTGTGAAGTGGGCTCTTCGTTGTAAACTCCCTTGTATTTTTCTTCAATACCAGAAGAGTAATAACGATCGATACGCAACCAGTGCATATCTCTTCCTACTCTCATTTCTTTCTTTCCAACTACTGGGACATTATTTTCTGCATGACAAGCAACGATACAAGCTCCACAACCAGTACAGGAGTTTAGATCAATAGACAAATTAAAATGATGTCCAATTTCTCTGTTGTGAGCATCCCATAGATCAATGGTTTTAGCCTCTACCTCTTTATGGTCGTAAGATACCATTGCTGATTGATTCCATGAATGTTTAGGATCTTTGGAAGGATCATTGTAATCTTTAAGAGAGACTTCTTTTAAAATATCATGGCGACCAGCTATGGTTTTTTGCACTTGCATACAGGCAAACTTGTGTATTGGTTCGGAGATTCTTTCTACAGTCACACCATATTGTACGTGTTGCCTATTCGCATAGAGGGGGAAAGCATTAACTCCCACCTGCATGTCTTTTTTTAAGTTGGTCTTCCTCCCGTATCCCAATGCTAGTCCTACTGATCCTGGAGCTTGACCTGGCTGTATCAACACAGGAACTTTTTCTAAGGTCGTGCCATTGAAAGTAACTTTCGCATAGTTTCCATTGATCGCACCATTGTCTTTAACAGGATTTTCAAATTTGAGCTTTCGTGCATCAGCAATTGACATCAAGAGATAGTTATCCCATGCGGCTCGTGTGATGGGATCAGGAAGTTCTTGTAGCCATGGGTTATTAGCCTGATTTCCGTCTCCTAGTGCTATTGTAGAGTATAGATTTAACTCAAAACCTTCTTGTTTTCCTGAACTAAGAAGCGCATTAGCAGCTGCATTCAGGTTGATCGTTGTTTTCGTCACAGATGGTGTTTCCTCTCTGTTAAAGAATCCATCGTGTAATGCTTGATTCCACGATTGTCCTTTCAAAATATTATTTGTCCAGTAGTCTCTCAGATAATCATAGTATGATATATTGTTTCCAGACCATTTTAAAAGGATGTCTTGTAACTGTGATGTGTTAAACAGGGTTTGAATGGTTGGTTGCATTAGTCCAAAACGACCAGCAATCATAGATACATCACCCCATGATTCTAAGTAGTGGGAAATGGGTAACGCGTAGTCTGAAATAGTAGCGGTATCATTGTCTTGAACAGACATTGCCACGGATAATTTTAGCTTTTTTATGGCTGTTGCTAAGTCGAATCCTTGCGAGGTATTGTAAATTGGATCAACATTGTATGTGATGAGTCCTTTAACGGTACCAAATTTAATATCCGCTATGACTTCAGCTAACTCGTTGTCATTTCCTTTTCTGATGTGTAAAGGGTTAGAAGGATCAAAAACCTCACTTTGCAATACTTCGTTGATTGCATAGGCAATCAGCTGCACATTTTTGTCGTTAGATCCAGTAACTACTACACCTTTTGATCCTGACTTCCTTAATGCAGCAGCGACTTCTTTTACTTGTGTATCTACAGGAGTAGGTTTTGATGATAGATTGGCTCCTGTGATGGTGTTGTATAAGCTGATTAGTGCAAACACCTGGTCAGATTCTTTAGTGACCACACGTTTGTCTGCGTTAGCTCCTGTTAAGGACATATTAGCTTCAAACTGCACATGGTAAGACATCTGATTATTGGGGTTTCTGCTCGCTGCGTATCCCTTTTCGAATCCTCCATGCCAGTCTCCAAGAAAATCAGCTCCAAATGAGACGATGGTTTGTGCCCTATCAAAATGATAATTTGGGATGGCTCTGTTTCCATACATAGCTTGATAGGCTTCTGCTGATCCGTGTTCAGAAATAGCATCATATACCACATGCTTTACATTTGGATATGCTTCAATAAATTCTGAAATAATCTGTGTTGTAGACGGACTTGCTAAGGTTCCTGTTAGCAGCACCACGGGTTCATTTGCATTTCTTAATGCTTTTAGTGTCTTTCCTATTTCATTATGTGCAGTGGTCCATGTAATGGTGTTTTCACCTTTTCTGGGCTCTTTTAAACGAAGCTGTTCGTCATAAAGGGATAAAACAGAAGCTTGAACTCTAGCATTGGTCGTTCCCCCCGCTTCTTTATTTGGCATAACTAGGATGGGGCGACCTTCTCTAGTTTTTACTAAAATATTAGCAAAATCTTGACCGTCTGCAATAGAACTTGCAAACCAATCTGCAACACCTAGGATAGTATCGTCCGGTTTAACAACGTAAGGAATAGATTTTTTAACTGGACCTTCACAAGCGGCTAAGGTCGCTGCTGCGGTTGTGAACCCAACATATTTTAAAAAATCTCTTCTTGATGTTGATGAATTTTCAAGTGTTTCTTTATCTCCTAAAAATTCATCTGTAGGAATTTCTTCTACAAACTCACTCTTGCTCAGTGTTTCTACAATAGAGGGGTTGTCGATCTCAACTACACTTTGCCAGTATTTTTTGTTTGAAGTCATTTTATTTGTTTACTATATTATCGTCAAAAGATTGAAAAACATTTTTTGGGACTGTTTTCAATCTTTTAGTTTTTTCAGTTTTTTAATAATGACACTTGCCACATTCTAATCCTCCCAGTTGTGCTGCTGTCACTTGATCTACTTCATATTTCTCTGCCAATTGTTGGTGAACCTTTTCGTAATACTCATTTCCCTTCAAATCTACATTTGTTTCTCTATGGCAGTCGATACACCATCCCATTGTAAGAGGTGAGTACTGATATAGCTCGTGCATTGTCTCTACTGGTCCATGACATTCTTTACATTCTAATCCGCCAACGGTAACGTGTTGTGAGTGATTGAAATAAGCGAAGTCTGGCAGATTGTGGATGCGAATCCATTTGACTGGCTTCTCTTCTCCTGTGTATTCAAATTTTTCTGGGTCCCAACCTGCTGCGTCATATACTTTCTGAATCTCTGCATTTAACTGTTCTGTTGAATATCCATCCATTTTGGTTTCACTTGCAACTTCTGCAATTCCCTTGTGACAATTCATACATACGTTTACTGAAGGAATTCCTGAATGCTTACTGTGTTTTGCTGATGAATGACAATATTGGCAGTCAATTTTATTCTCTCCTGCATGAATTTTGTGTGAGAAAGCGATGGGTTGAATAGGTTGATATCCTTGATCTACTCCCACGCTAAACAATGCCCCAAAACCTACGTATGCGATGAGGAATAGGAGGCAGATAGTTCCTACAACGTGTAGGAATGTATTTTTCTTGAGACCCTCCCATAACTCTAATGTATTCCCCCATAAACCTGGTGTTTTGGGTGCCCCTTTAAGTTCGCTGATTGTTTTTAACAAGGCTGCAATCACTAAGAATAGTGCTACAATAGCTCCAGCCAATAACCATATTAACCAGTTGGGTGATTGTGCAGAAACTTCTTGCGTTGCGATATTCTCATCAACAACTGGTTTCTTATCCAACTCACCGACGGTGGTATAGTAAAGAATATTGTCAATTTGCTCGTCACTGAGTTGTGGAAAAGCAGACATTACAGAACCATTGTACTCGTTGAAAACGGCAATAGCGTCTCTGTCTCCAGAGGCTCTTAACTGAGCATTGTTTTTTATCCAAGCCTTGAGCCAAGCGTTTTCTCTTCTCTCTTCCACACCCCCGAGTGCAGGTCCAATTTTCTTTTTGTTGAGTGCGTGGCAGGAAGAACACAATTGTTTGAAGATTTTTCTACCTGATTTTTGACGTGTTTCGTCCACTGCATCTTGAGCTAACAAATTGAAGTTGAATGAAAATAAAAAAAGAAATAAGGAACTTTTAAAGAGTACTTTGGCTAATGGTTTGTGTAGTGCTACACTTTTCATATTTACAAGCTGTAATTTAGAGTTTCTTTTACTGAAAATTTGCGTTAAATTTGAGAATAAAAAACCAACCCAAATTGTTGCACAAAAGTAGTACTTATAACTTATTTTTAAATTCAAAATAAAGCGTAAAATTATAATTTATAACAGTTCTAAATAAAACTAAATTTTTACTCTTAAAAGAGCGCGTAAAAGAGGACCAAAAAGGCGTTTAATTTCTATTAACATAAACACCCCTAATCCCTTACTTTTATTGAATTTATATATAAAATTATTCACAATAATCAACGGTGTTATTTAGATCAATAAACTAAGCTCAATTTAAGTCTCAAAATTTTACCAAATAAGCCAAAAAAGAGGTTTTATTTTTTGTTAACGTATTTGTAATATTGTTAAGTAAGAACTCAATAATTCATATCAAAATAAGGATTAGAAAATTTAGTCATATCTATATTATATTTTGGAAGATTTTGAAGTCTATTTTCATGATAAACTCACTGTCAAACCCCTAAAATCAACTTTTTTTAACTTTCTGAATAAGGTTAACACATGATTTTGATGCAGAAAACACTCAAAAAACGTTAAAGTAAAGTTCAACTTGCACCTGTTCTCTATTGAAATTATAGTTTCTTTTTCCAGAATTCGTTTTGTCTTGAAAATTAGAAGGAACTTAGTACATTTGTCCAAAACCTGTGGCATGCGAAAATTACTGATTATTTTTTTCTGTTTTGGATTTTTCATGGTCTCTAGTTATGAAGTTTTGGCTCAAGAAGAGAAAACAGACAATCGACTTATTGAAGAACTAATCAATAAGAAAAAAGAGTTTAATAAAACGTTTGGATACGGGTATCGAATTCAGCTTTACAATGGTTTTGAAGTGGAAGCTAAAAAGATAGGGGCAGAGTTTAGAATTGAATATCCAGAGGTTAAAACGTATCTAGTTTACAGACAGCCTGAATGGAAAATTCAGGTAGGTTCTTATAAGACGAAGTTGGAGGCCGACAGAGCATTGCTAGGGA
Organism: Flavobacteriaceae bacterium; assembly: GCA_964228785.1. Classification (GTDB taxonomy): domain Bacteria; phylum Bacteroidota; class Bacteroidia; order Flavobacteriales; family Flavobacteriaceae; genus Polaribacter. The sequence continues at coordinate 295 of CAXRAW010000030.1, read as the reverse complement.
TTAAGAGAAAGTTTTCTAATTCTATTGTGATTCCACTGGGCAGATAAATTGGGATGTCATTTATGTCTTATTCATAGGATTTCCTTCTTTTTTACTAAAGTTGGATGGTATGATCTAAGAAAATTGTCTGTTAGGTTTGTCATTTGATCAATTGGTTGTTTTGAATGCTGCGTTAGCCCTTATGTTTGTAATATCTAACCCAAAGTTAAGTGTTTATCTTTCCATCAATATCATATAAATACGACAATCATGGAAAAAACAGTTACAAAATTAGATTACAGCGGACAAAATATTT
>CAXRAW010000029.1:0-10347 GCA_964228785.1 Flavobacteriaceae bacterium | reverse complement strand
CACGATTAAGATAACTAAGTGCAGATAAGGCAACTAGTCCTCGCTTTAATTCTAAATCTGAATACTCATAATGAGTAGGTAAATGATGTACGTACCTGTTTTCCCCTCCTTCCTTGTAAGGTTCTGACGATAAGGTATAATCTAAACCATTTACTTCTTGAAACATCCAGTCATTAGGTAGGGGAGGTATAGGGACCCCTAGTTCTGTAGGGACTGGTTCAAATACAACACTAAAATGAAATCCTGATGGTGGATGATTGTAAATTGACATAAATTGATCTAACATATCATAAAATTTAACATTGATTTTCTAAGCTTGAGCTGTAAAAGTGTCTGAGTTATTTATAAGGTCAAGGAAAATTAAAGAAGTGATGATTTTTTTGTAATTAGTAGTACTCATTACCGATGAGTTTATGACAAAAATTACTTTCCTAGCAAAACCCGTAGTATGCATAAGATTTTCCCATGACATACTACGAGTTAAAGGCTATTGTTCTCGGGGTTAACTTACAATTGTAATTCCTTCATGAGCCAATTCCACAGACTCTACAGCCATTTCATTGGAACTTGCATTTAGATCGGGTCCTGTAAAACCTTTTACAAAGCAGTTGGTTACCTGCCATGTCATCACGGGCTCACTAGCTTCATCTAACAGCGAAATGGTGATATCTCTTCGTTCAGCAGTTTGCATATTGGAAGTTGCAAACCATTCGTAAAGATGTAAGTCTGTCTTAAATACTCCTTTTTTTAGAGTAACATCTTCTTGGTTAGTGATTCCAGGCATTTTGTAAACTTGTCCTTTACTCATTCCATGGCGGTACTCAATAACATCGACGCTAGAGTTTAATCCGCTTACCTCAGTAAACACCCCTTCATGGTCTCCAATGGTGACTTTGAAGTGAAAAACAGCAACTGGGTAAAATGTGGTATCGGTGACTGATGCTCCATTTTCTGGAGCTACTGTATTTGTTAAAGTTGACATAATTATTTATTTTTTATGATTGCTAAAATTTTTAAGACTGTTGTATAAAATGAGAAAATTTAAGGATAATGAATTCTGCAGGTCTAGAAGCCGCCAATCCAATTTCTACATTCATCTTACCTTCCAAAACATCTTGTGGGGTCACGGTACTTCCTAGACCTACGTTTACAAAGAATGCTTGAGCTGCACTGGCTCCTACGAGTCCTCCAGCTCTCCAAATGCCTGTTAAGAAACTTTCTATCTGTGCTTTTACACGAATATGGGTATTGGCATCGTTGGCTTCAAATATTGCCCAAGACGTACTTTTCTTAATGGATTCTTCTACATAATTAAAGAGTCTTCTTACTTGTATATAACGCCACTCGTTGCTATTGCCGTCTAGTGTACGTGCACCCCATACCAAGGTACCCTTCCCTGTAAACGATCGGATGGCATTGATAGATTTTCCTGCATCAGCGTCAATATTAAGACTTGCTTGAGTCGCATCGGTAATTTTAACTGCTGGGGCTACCACGTTATTTAGGGCTATATTAGCAGGCGCTTTCCAAACACCACGATCTCTGTCTGTCTGGGCATATACCCCTGCAACAGCGCCACTTGAAGGTACAGTCATCTTAAACGTAGCGATTTTTTCAACAATCGCATTATAAAGCGGTTTATCTGAAGCTTTTAAACTGCTGAGAGTAAGATCCGTTTCATTACCATCAACATTATGTGTAATTATTTGAGAAGCTTCATCATATGAGTATACTAGATTTGTGTTTACATCTGGATAATAGGCAGCTCCATACTGTAAATATTGAGTTACTCCTCCGCGAAATGTAGATGCATCACTGCCTGAATTACTAACATTTGTTTTAACATCCATAATGGCAAATCGATCCTGTAGCTCATTACACTGTGTCAAAGCATCATTGTAGATCGTTAGGTCTGATAACTCATAAGCATCTGGAAATATAATTAAGGTAGGTTCATCTTCTGCCGCTAATGTATCCAATCCTCCTTTTAATTTGGTATAAAGATCAGAGCTACTAATATCAGTGTAGTCTCCTACTGAAATTATATAGCAGGGTCCTCCACCATTTGCGAAGTACAGTTGCATACTTGCATACATAAAATTTTGAGAGGGAGTTGATAAAGCTACCGATATATCTCTGCTTCGCAGATTCCCACCGCCGCTGCCGTCCCTGGTATCATTTACCGTTATGGTAAAAGTCTCATTTTTTCCTTCTCCAAAGTACTTTACATAATCGTTGATGCTATTGACTTTGGTAGGAACTAGCTCAAGATCGTTTGTGGTTTCTCTTTCAGCCTTTTCGGTCAATCCAATAAAGGCTGGAATGGCAGTAGATACTGCCGCTACGGAAGGGGCTAATGTGGAGATTTCCTCTACATACACCCCAGGTGTTTGATAATTGCTCATAAATACAATATTTAAATTAATTAATAGATTACAATAAATAATTGCAGTATTCTTTTTACTCAATAGTTTTAGATAACTGCTCTGTACATACGTTTTAAGTATGTTGTTCTTTGGAAAGACTTCTTTTTAGTCTTACCGATTGATCAAAGAAAAAGGAATGACATATTATATGTTGATGTCAATCTGATTTTTTAACTCCATGGCTGAAGGATTACGCAATGGAAAAGTGAGTTCTTCGTCATTTGAAGTTTTTGTAAGTTTTAGCGTTACCACTCTCCCAGGACGCTGTTTGTATGGAAGCCAGCGCTCACTTTGATATGCTGTTTTTTCAGAGGTATTGGTTTTGGTAAACTGTATCTCGGGCAATTCTGAGGAGAAGTCGTAGAGATAGACATCTGAAAAACCGGCATCTCCGCTTTTAATGGCAATTAAAAAGCTTAAATTTTGGTTAATAGCGTTGCTAAATCTCCCAAGAATCTGCCCGTTTTTCTCATAATAGGCCCAAGAGCCTACTTTTATAATGCAAAAAGCATCTCCTTGTTCATAGCTTGTATTAGTAGCTGTACCGTGTCCATTTTCAATAATTGCAAGAGTTCCATCAGCTCCAAATAAGAGTCCAACATACATTTCGTTGTAATGATATGTAGGGGTATTGTTTGTAGAGAAACCCATGGCTTGTTCTTTTTCATTGGAGGCTATTATACCACTGACAAAGGCATCTTCCCCTGTAGTGATGCTTTCAGAGGCATAAGCACCGCTGTCCCCCCAACTGCCATCCAAAGTACTCCTTATGTTTTTTGGAGAAACTTCAGGTATGATATTTTGAGAATTATCCCAGGTAATTGAGTTATCAGAAGCATCTGAACTCGTATCATCTAATGTATCCTCATAATCTAAATATGGATTGCTCTTATAAAGATCATACTGCCAACGGATTTTTCTAGGATAGAATTGTAATTGTTCCATGGTGACACTTGCGTTATTACCATTCAAATTGAGTTCTAACAGTCCGAAAAGGGATGAAATTGAGGGGATATTGGCTGCCTTTAAAAGAAATACTTTAATCTTGAGATCCGAACTTGTAAGAGAATACATTCCTATTTTGTAAGGATGCATATCAATGGATACATGATAAGAGCCGTTATTATCTACTAAATTAATGGTTTTTAATTCATTACCATCAGCATCATAAAGCTTTAATTCGGTTATGGATTCGATCATGTCGAAAGTCCATTCAAAAATAGTACTCACTACAACTACCTCTTCCTGTACTACTCCTTGGGACTCCTGTTTAAAAAAATAATGAGATCTGGGATGTTGTTTCTTTAACAAAGCTGTAAAATTGGTGAAGTATGGATTTTTCAACTTCATGTAAAATTCCAACGTCTCTTGTGACATTTGACTGATGATATCTGTACTCAACTCTTTTAATGATATGATATGATATTGATTTCCAAAAGATTTTATTTTTAATCCATATTTTTTAAATACTTTTTGTGTGCGATCTGTTGGGATGAGTTCAATATCAGTACATTTATTATCCCTGTAATACCAATGTTGCACCACTATTTTTTGTAATATATTTCCCACGAACAACGGTCTGTTCTTTGTGGGAGACATTTTTGTAAAGGGAATTGATTGATTTGCCATGATTGAACTAAAACTAATTTTTTGTGTAAATTACTCAATATATTACTAGTTATTTTTTTGTAACTCTTTTTTTAAGATTTCGTATTAAATAACTGGGCTACCCACTTAGTTCTTAAAAAACTGATAATGAGTGATAAATTTAGCTTTCAAAAATTTGATCATTTTAAGCCTTAACTCAACATTCATAGAGCTTCTGATAAAATTATCAAAGAGTCTATGCGACTTAACTGGATAACCCTATTAAATAATTAAAGAGTTAAGGTGAATATGTTTATCATACAGATTGCATTCCTGTCATTGCTGGTAGTGCTTCCGACGCTAGGCTTCCAAAAGCGACCATTCTCACGCGGTAAATAATGGAGGGTAAGTAGCTAATCCCAGCCATACTCCAAAAGTGATACATATCATCTGTATCGTTAGGATTAATTTCTATAATGAGTTTTTGGATGTTTTTGTCTAAAGTGGGTGAATTTTCATGTGTAAATACGTTATTCGTGTGAAAAAAAGTAATCACTTCACTGAGGTATTTTAATGCATCTTCATAACTGCTCTCAAAGTTGGAGGACATTAGTACTTTAAGATTCAAACACAACGGTCTTTTTTGCTTGATCACCTTACTTGCGTTTACCTCCTTCAGATCGTAACCAGTAGGAATTGTTGTTTCTCGATCAATAGCTACTAGGGTCATTCCCAGTTTGTCAAAGGATGGACTTCCATCACTTTGCTTTAGAGAACCTATTTCAACGATATCGCTAGCGCTACTTAAACCTCTATCTAGATACTTATTTACTTGCTCCGCGAGGAAACTTAAAGTATTGTGAATCATAAGTAAAATATTGATGATGTTTTTTGATGTCTTTAAAGACCTTTATCTCGATCAACTAAATCAATTTGATATTTAGTGATGATCATCCTTGTATTTAAGCAAGGAAATATGTTTTGTCAAAGTCGAACGTATTGCGATTATTTGAAAGCTATGGGTTTGAATTTTGATAAAAACTCCTTTATATTAAAATCAAAGACTGGTCGATGGTTAAGGGCTTTCTCACTTCCTTCTACATATTGCTAGAATTTTTGAGCAATATGTTGCAAGGTGTTAAACTTAACATTTAAGATTGTGTAAAATCAAATTATTTTGTGAAATTCACAGGGCTTCGCCACTATCGGTGATGATTATCTCCAAACTAAAATTAACGTATTGTTATGTGAAACGTAGCTATAAAGAAATACTACATTACAATACGAATTTAATATCCGATGTTGGTTCTGACAATCCCTTAAAATGGTGAAATTTTAAATTCCCCATAAATGTCAAGGGGTAGGATGTATTTTTAAATGGACGCTTGATTATCAATCATATAGCATTCCTTGTCTTCAGTTACGTTGCGGTTTTCCTTAAATACACTCGCTCTGATCCTGAAACACATTTCGATAAACTCGACCAGTTCTGCAAAACAGGAGTTTTGAAGTCTCGTACCAATGATGATCTGGAATGATTGTAGAGGAACAGCAGCGTGTTTTATTACAGTGACTCGAAGTGATGGGCAACAACATTAAAATTCTGAAGTTCTTCTGAGACCCTGTTAAAATCAATAGTTTGATAAAACATTCCTTCTTTGTAAAAATGATAAAAGATGCTACAGCAAGCAGAGCATCATATGCTGAATTTAGGATGATGAATGAATAGTAATAGTGATGACAATGCCTTCATTAGATCTAACATTAAACACGGTCTGATCTTCAAAAATGAGATATTGCCCTTTAATGCCAACCAACTTCCCTTTGTAGGTTCCTGCCTTAAGGATGTTAAGACTCTTGGGTTTTTCAGGATACTGTTCTACAGGAAAGTATAGCTGTGTTTCAGTATGATGTTCCATATAATAATCCTGTACTTCTTCGGGGATATAAGGTTTTAGGCGCTCTCGCCATTGAACCAAGTTTTCATCTTTTATCTCATTCTTTAACATCGTTCTCCAGTTTGTCTTATCTGCTACGTGTTTTTTTAGAGCCACTTCAGTAATACCCGCCAGATACCGATTAGGGACTTCCACAATTTCAATAGCCTCATGAGCCCCCTGATCAATCCATCTAGTAGGAACCTGATGTTTTCGAGTCACACCTACTTTTACATTGCTAGAATTTGCTAAATACACAATATGTGGTTGGATTTGCATTGCTTTTTCGTATGCTAAATCACGATCTTCTCGATCCAAATGAGCAGTACTTAGCTCAGGTCTCATAACCCAGTCACCAGCTCTAGGCGTTTCAAAAAAGCAAGACTTACAAAATCCCTGTCGATATACCGGAGTATCTAAATGACAATGAAGACATTCAAATTTTTTAAAAGATAACTCCAATGTTGTATTCAGCAGTTGATTCATATGTAAAAAGTCGGTATCCATTTCCAAATAATACTGAACTTGGGCTCCATTTTCAGTAGCCATTTTTTTTAAAACTCCTTGATACTGCATGTAAAATAATTTTCTATTTTTAACAACTCTCGTATGCGCTCAACAAAATTACGAGAAAAAATCAACTCAGTAACCTTAGTTTAGAGATATGACTATTCCGTTTGTTAATACAATCATCTCGTGGTTTCTAAAGAAGAGAAAGCATCAAATGGAACTTTTTATCAAATATCCTATTGATGTTCAAAACGAATTACTGATGCGTCTGATTCAATTTGCAAAAAGCACTGAATTTGGCGAGCAACACCATTTTTCTCTTATTCGCTCTTATGAGGACTTTGCAGCGCAAGTTCCCATTCAACAATACGAGAGTATAGAACCTCTAATAGATCGCTGTCGTAGAGGAGAGCAGCACCTCTTTTGGCCCACAAAAATCAAATGGTTTGCTAAGTCAAGCGGAACAACCAACGCTAAAAGTAAGTTTATTCCAGTGAGTGATGAAGCCATAGAATACTGTCACTTTAAAGCAGGAAAAGACATGCTATGTCTCTACATTAACAACAATGAAAATGCTGAACTCTTTAACGGCAAAGGACTTCGCTTGGGAGGGAGCTCTACCATCTATGAAGATAACAACACCTATTTTGGAGATCTCTCAGCCATTATGATCGAAAATATGCCGTTTTGGGCCGATTTTAGCTCAGCTCCCAAACAAGAAACAGCATTAATGAGCGAATGGGAAACCAAAATAGAGGCCATCATTAATGAAACAATCCATGAAAACATTACCAGTTTAGTTGGAGTTCCTTCATGGATGTTAGTACTGCTTAACAAGATATTAGAAAAGACAGGAAAAAATCATATGCTAGAAGTATGGCCCAACCTAGAAGTCTATTTCCATGGGGGAGTCAACTTTAATCCATACCGAGAACAGTTCAAAAAAATCATTCCTAAAGAAGATTTTAAATACTACGAGACCTACAATGCGTCCGAGGGATTTTTTGCACTCCAAGACCAAAATAACTCCCTAGATCTGTTACTCATGCTAGACTATGGAATATTCTACGAATTCATCCCCATGAACACCTACTGCGGAGAAAATTCAAAAGCGATTCCACTTTCTCAAGTAGAAAAACATACCAACTACGCTGTTGTCATTACCACCAACGGAGGCCTATGGCGATATCTAATTGGCGATACCGTAAAGTTCACCTCTTTAGATCCCTATCGCATTCGCATCACCGGAAGAACCAAACACTACATCAATACCTTTGGAGAGGAATTAATGATAGAAAATGCAGAAGAAGCCCTAAAAATCGCCTGTTTACAAACCAATACCACGATTATCGATTACACTGTGGGACCCATCTATATGGAGGGTAAATCCAAAGGCAGACACGAGTGGATTATCGAATTTTCACAAGCCCCCAAAAAGTTAGAAGACTTTACCGTGCTGCTAGACAACGCCCTAAAGTCTATTAACTCAGACTATGAAGCAAAGCGCTATAACAACATGACGCTAGCCATCCCCAAAGTACACCAAGCAAAAAAAGGCTTGTTTTACAGGTGGCTAAAACAACGCGGAAAAATAGGAGGTCAGCACAAAGTTCCCAGGCTGTCAAACACACGCGATGTTGTAGAAGAGCTTTTAGCACTTTAGCTTAGACACACAAAAACAATTTGTAGTTCGTCAATTCAATTGTATTCTTTTTGGGCGTTCCCCTTTGGGTCGCGCTGTCCGCTGTATCTTTTTTGTCCAATGACCATTTCTTGCCAGATTCTACACCACAAAATCCGTTATAAAATCAACCTTTAGAGATTGACTGCAAGCCCAAAAAAGTATGTCGCTGCCATCACTAACGCAGCATTAAAGACACTTTTAGTGTTTCATTTAAAGCATTGACCCCTATCAGACCAAATCCCCTTGTGAGAATTTCATGGAGCAATATCACATTTTAACAACGTTTCGTAGTGCTAAAAGTGCGATAAATAGCTACTTTTGCCACTTCAAAAAAAGAAAATATGCAATCTATCAGAAATATTGCCATCATCGCTCACGTAGATCACGGGAAGACCACCCTAGTCGATAAGATCATAGACCAAGCCAAAATCCTAGACGATCGTAAAGAACGCTCCAATCTATTACTAGACAATAACGATCTAGAACGAGAAAGAGGAATTACCATTCTTTCTAAAAATGTTTCAGTCAACTACAAAAACGTAAAAATTAATGTCATAGACACCCCAGGTCATGCCGATTTTGGCGGAGAGGTAGAGCGAGTATTAAAAATGGCAGATGGCGTTTTATTATTAGTAGACGCCTTTGAAGGACCCATGCCACAGACACGATTTGTACTAGGAAAAGCCCTAGAATTAGGGTTAACTCCCATTGTTGTAGTCAACAAAGTCGATAAAGAAAATTGTACCCCCGATCTAGTTCATGAAAAAGTCTTTGACCTCATGTTTGCCCTAGACGCCACCGAAGAACAACTAGACTTTACCACCATCTACGGTTCCGCAAAAAATGGCTGGATGAGTGACGATTGGCGAGAGCCAACTACCAATATTATCCCTCTGTTAGACGCAGTAATAGAAAACATCCCAGAAGCACCCTACAGAACAGGAACCTCACAAATGCAAGTAACAGCATTGGATTTTTCATCCTTCACAGGAAGAATAGCCATTGGTCGTATTTTTAGAGGAGATCTCCAAGAAAACAAAGACTATACGCTCTGTAAATCGGACGGAACAACCAAAAAAGTTCGCATCAAAGAATTGCACGTTTTCGAAGGGATGGGCAAGGCAAAAGTGACCAGCGCTAGAAGTGGAGATCTCTGTGCCATTACAGGAATAGAAGGATTTGAGATTGGAGATACCATCGCCGACCTAGAACACCCAGAACCACTGCCAAGGATAGAAGTGGATAAGCCTACAATGAGTATGCTATTCACCATTAACAACTCCCCATTTTTTGGGAAAGAAGGAAAGTTCGTGACTTCACGTCATTTACGTGATCGACTGTTCAAAGAAATGGAAAAAAATCTGGCACTTCGTGTCGATGAAACAGATACAGAAGACAAGTTCAATGTATTTGGACGCGGAATATTACACCTCTCGGTACTCATAGAAACCATGCGTAGAGAAGGCTACGAACTCCAAGTAGGAAGGCCTCAAGTGATTTTAAAAGAAGTCGATGGGGAAAAGCATGAACCTTACGAAACACTAGTCATTGACGTGCCCGAAGCGCTAGCAAGTAAAGCCATTAATCTTGTTACCATGCGCAAAGGAGACTTATTTGTCATGGAACCCAAAGGAGACCTACAGCACTTGGAGTTTGACATCCCTTCACGAGGATTAATAGGATTACGCAATAAACTATTAACAGCCACACAAGGAGAAGCGATGATCAATCACAGGCTTCGAGGATATGATGTCTATAAAGGAGAATTTTCAGATGTTGTAAACGGAGCTATCGTTTCCTCTGAATCTGGAAAAGCAACTGCCTATGCCATCGATAGATTACAAGACCGAGGAAAATTTTTTATCGATCCAAACCAAGAAATCTATAAAGGACAAGTGGTAGGAGAGAATTCTAAGCAAGAAGATATGGCGGTGAATTTAATCAAAGGGAAAAAACTAACCAACGTACGTGCGTCGGGATCTGATGACGGTGTAAAAATTGCTCCAAAAATAGATTTCTCATTAGAAGAGTGCATGGAGTATATTAAAGACGATGAATATCTTGAAGTTACACCACAAAGCCTGCGCATGCGTAAGATCAACTTTGTAAAAACTTAGCCTTTAACTCTGGAGTAGGGACCATACAAGCGTCTTTTTTTCCAAACCATTGATATCTATTTCGAGCGACAAAATCGTAAAAAATA
>CAXRAW010000028.1:0-20049 GCA_964228785.1 Flavobacteriaceae bacterium | reverse complement strand
AAATACTAGCCGAATGACTGAAACATCAACCATAACGAAATGAAGTAATTTTTATTGATTGTTTCACTCAAAGCACCATCATGTACCCTATTTGTACTCTTATTTTATAACTTACTGATCATCAATATAAGTTATATTTTATATTAAATTACCTTATACAGCATTATTGCACAAACCTTCTTAAACTGCCAATTGTGTAACAAATGTGTTACAATAAACAAAAAAGCACTTACAATATTTATGTAAATGCTTTATTATCAATGTGATCGCGATAGGATTCGAACCTATGACCGTCTGCTTAGAAGGCAGATGCTCTATCCAGCTGAGCTACGCGACCTGTATTTTAATTTCTTTAGATATTGCAACGTAGTACCACTTTGTACTATAATTTTTGTCTATGCACTGTAAAAGTACACTACAAAAACAATATTTTGACGAGCACGGACATCACTTTGCTCACATATTTTTTATCTAAAAAGAACTTTATGAGTGCTAAACGCAGAAAGGAACTAGACCACAGATGTTAAAGACCGTACCAGTTTCATTTAACGCGCGGCAAATATACAAACAAGATTCATAATTTCCAATGTATGCAGATGATAAATCATATCCAAAGATTTAACAGAAATTAATTCATTCAACACCAATCAAGAAATCTAAAGTTGAAAAACTTAAAACACCATTTTAAGAATATCACCATCCTTTTACTTTAAGTGCTCCAGAGAATTCACTGCGATACATCGCTCTACAGTAAAACCCTCTGCATGCGCTGTTCCAATCAAACGCCCTAGGTCTCTTGCTCTATAGCGAACGCTGTCAATAAAATTTTTGCTTGATATAGGTGTTTCTAGTGCTGTACTATTAGGGTGGTAGAATTGAGAACTGTAAGCCATCACAGCGGCAATCTTAGATTCCATAAAACCTGTTACATCTACTACAAAATCAGGCGTTAGACTTTTCCATTGTATGTAGTGATAGACCTGTTTTGGTCGCCATCGCTCCTGTTCAACCCCGTGGAGTTCTGTCCAAATCTTTTGTAAACCACTTAAAAAACAAGCATCAGAAACTAACTGACTCCCTTTACCATGATCAATATGACGATCGTCAACAGCATTGCATAAAACAATTTCTGGTTGGTATTTTCTGAGTATTTTAACAACCTCTAACTGGTGCACTTTATCATTCCTAAAAAACCCGTCTGCAAAGCCTAAATTTTCTCGTACAGAAACACCCAAGATGTCAGCAGCCTTGGCGGCCTCTTCCATTCTTAATTCAGCAGAACCACGAGTTCCAAGCTCTCCTTGCGTTAGATCTACAATTCCAACTTTCTTACCCAAAGCTATTTCTTTAGCCATGGTAGCAGCACAACCCAATTCCACATCATCAGGATGCGCACCAAAAGCAAGGATATCCAATTTCATACAAGCGCCTTTTTAGTTCTTCTAATAGCTTGTTCCATGTCTGCAATTAGATCCTTAGGCTCTTCAATCCCCGTAGAAAAACGAATCAACCCCTGAGTAATCCCTCGTTCTAGACGCTCTTCCTCGGTGAGCGATGCATGAGTTGTTTGTGCTGGACTCACCGTAGTACTCTCCAATCCTGCCAAACTCATCGATGGCTTAATCAGTTGTAGCGTATTTTGAAATTCCATCGCATCAATTCCCGCTTTCAATTCAAAAGCCATCATCGCTCCAAATCCCTTCATCTGCGTTGCTGCCAATTCATGGTCTGGATGCGACGCAAGTCCAGGATAATAAACACGATCTATATCCTCATGTCGCTCTAAATACTCCGCAATCACCAGCGCATTTTTGGTCTGCTCTTTAACCCTTATATTCAAAGTTTTCAAACTTCTCTCTAGCATCCAAACCATAAAATCGCTTAGATTTCCTCCAAAATTTCGCGAAGTTTCCCATATCTCAGCTATGTGTATTTTAGACGCAGCCACCACGCCAGCAGAGATATCAGAATGCCCAGCCATATACTTGGTCGCCGAATGAACAACCACATCAATTCCAAAATCAGCAGGAGTCTGATTAATGGGCGAGGCAAAAGTATTATCAATCATGGTCATTATACCGTGATCTTTTGCTAGCTTCACCACGGCCCTAATATCCGTGACGCCCAACAGAGGATTAGAAGGAGTTTCAATATAAATAATCTTTGTGTAAGGTCGTATCAACACCTTAAAATCATCAATGGCACTACTCTCAGTATAAGAATATTCAATACCGTATTTCTCAAACTCTCTAGCCACAAAATTGTAAGTCCCTCCATAAATCACCTGTTGTAAGATCACATGATCTCCCTTTTTTAAAAAAGCCATCAACGCAGAGCTAATCGCTGCCATTCCAGAACTAAATATTAGCGCATCTTCCGTATGTTCAAGGGCAGCAATTTTTTTGTTTAGTGCTTCTTGATTAGGGGTGTTAAAATATCTAGGATAACGCTTCACATCCACCCCGTCAAAAGCATACGAAGTTGCCATAAAAACAGGAGAAACAGCCCCTTTAAATTGTGTATCCGGCACCTCTCCCGTATGCACGCAAATGGTGTTAATCCCTAATTGTTGATCACTCATAATATCTAGCGTTTAATTTTACAAGTATAAAGATAAAAAAGTCATTCCTAGTAGTTCCCCTATCTCATCAAAAAATCATCCAAACCCATGATGTGCGTTTTTTGGGCGTATCCCTTCGGGTCGCGCTATCCGCTATATCTTTTTTACCTTATCAGGACAAAAAAGGATGCCGCTGCTATCGCTTACGCAGCTCAAAAGAAACCCTTTAGTTCAATAACACAATTTCCGATAGCAAATAAGGCAACTAAAATGGTATAAGAAACAGAGATCAGAAAATTCAACATTCAACGTCTAGTATCCCCCCAGATAATTTCAATATCTTCGTGCTATGATTTCGGTAGCTATTGTAGGAAAGGGCAATGTAGGTGTTCACCTATATCAACAACTCATCAAAAAAGATCAACTGAATGTCATACAGTTCGATTCTCGTCAACCACATGAACTCAACACATTCAATGTGGCTATTCTTGCTGTCTCAGACCATGCCATTGCCAAAGTATCAAAGAATGTTAAATGTCCCTTGGTAGTTCATACATCTGGTACAACCAGCATTCGGGAGTTAAAAAACCCCTACAGAAAAGGAGTATTTTATCCCTTGCAATCCTTTTCAAAAGAAAAACCAGTCGATTTTCCAAAAATTCCCATTTGTATCGAATTTGAAGAACAACAAGACGAAAAACTCTTGCGATTTCTTTCAGAATGTCTAGGAAGTATCGCCTACCCAATTTCATCCGTACAAAGAAATCATCTACATGTTGCAGCCGTATTTGCCAATAATTTCACCAATCACATGTACGAAATAGCCAAGCAAATCTGCGATTGCTACAACATCCCTTTTCAAATGCTACTTCCACTAATTCAAGAAACAGCTCAAAAGGTGCAGTACCTTTCGCCCAACGATGCACAGACAGGTCCTGCAAAAAGAAATGACCTACCAACCATCCAAAATCACGTACATTTGTTGGAAGAATCATACAAAGAAATATATCATCTGCTAACAACATCAATACAGAACCATGGAAAAAAGCTATAAACAATACCTGGCAGAGATTCGTATGTTCATCTTTGATGTAGATGGTGTTTTAACCAATGGCCTAGTGACAATCATGCCAGACGGTGAGTTAGTACGACAAATGAATATCAAAGATGGCTATGCTTTAAAAACCGCCGTAGATATGGGATTTCACATCTGCATTATTTCTGGTGGTAAAAATGAAGGAGTGAGAATACGTTTAAAAAATTTAGGAATCAAAGACATTTTCCTAAGCGCTCAAAACAAAATACAACCATATCAAGAACTACTAGAACACTACAATATACCCCCTAAACAGATCCTCTATATGGGTGACGATCTCCCTGATATCCCAGTGATGAAATTGGTTGGACTCCCCTGTTGCCCAAACGATGCCGCTTCAGAAGTTCAGAGAACAGCAAAATACATTTCCGACAGAAAAGGAGGCGACGGTTGTGTAAGAGACATCATAGAACAAGTGTTACGAGTTCAAGGAAAATGGAACGAAAATTCTGATGCTAACGATGACTAAAAATTGGATCTTCTCATTTGTCTTTTTTCTATTGGCGACTATCTCTGGTAACGCTCAATCCATTTTTGGAAAATGGCATTCTTTTGATGAAGAAACCAACAAGGTTGAGTCTGTCATTGAAATTTATCAAAAGAACGGAAAAGCCTACGCTAAAATCATAGAAATCACCGATCCTATACGGAGGGATGCCACCTGCCTTAAATGCAGAGGAGAGAAAAAAAATAAGCCTATTCTGGGAATGGATATTCTCTCTGGACTCACAAAAGACAATGATGAATGGAATGGCGGAACCATTCTGGATCCCAAAAATGGTAAAGAGTATAAATGCTACATTAAATTACTCGATAACAGTACCCTAAAACTCCGTGGGTATATTGGTTTTTCTCTTATCGGCAGAACAGTCCTATGGAAAAGAGCAGACCACTAGTCCTATCACACAATTAATTCTTCTTTTGCAACATTGGTACAAAAGTAAAATCACCAAGTTCGTGTTTTTCAAACTTTTTGGGAGACGTTCTAATGAGCAATGTCATCGTCTGCGTTTCATCTCCTACTGGAATAAGCAACTTCCCTCCTACCTTCAATTGTGCCATTAACGCTTTGGGAATATATGGTGCACCTGCCGTTACAATCACCTTGTCAAATGGTGCTTTCTCTGGAAAACCTTTATAGCCATCTCCAAAAATTAATTTCTTTGGCCGATACCCAATTTTGGGGAGAAACAACGAGGTTTTTTTAAATAGCTCATGCTGCCTTTCAATAGAATACACCTCAGCTTGCAAGGCAACTAAGACAGCTGTTTGATAACCAGACCCAGTCCCAATTTCAAGAACCTTGTCTCCTTGGCGGATCCCAAGCACTTGCGATTGAAAGGCAACGGTATAGGGTTGAGAGATCGTTTGTCCTGCTGCAATAGGAAACGCTTTATCTTGGTATGCATGATCTACAAAAGATGAATCAATAAATAAATGTCGAGGAACTTTTCGAATGGCATCCAACACCTTTTGATCCGAAATACCTTTCCCTTCTAGACTTTTAGCAAGCTGATTTCTAAGTCCTTGATGTTTAGAAGTATTTCTCAATTCTCAAATAGTTATCACATTTTAAAAGTAGCATAAATCCCTTAGAATTCCTACAAAATTGTATCTTTGTTCTCGTTGAGAAATCAATGTTCTAAAATTCAAACGATATGCTAAAAGCAGGGGTGTTAGGAGCAGGGCACTTAGGAAAAATTCACCTTAAATTATTACAACAATCTCAGCGTTACGAACTCGTAGGGTTCTATGATCCCTCTGCAGAAAATACAAAAAAAGTAGCCGATGAATTTGGGTACACCTATTTTAATTCTGTTAAAGAGCTAATCGATGCTGTAGATGTCATTGATATCGTTACCCCTACCCTATCCCATTTTGAATGTGCAAAAATGGCCATTGAAAAAGGATGCCACATCTTTATAGAAAAACCAATCACCAATACGGTGATCGAAGCAGAAGCAATTAAAACATTGGCAAGCCAAAAACACGTTCATGGACAAGTGGGACATGTAGAGCGATTTAACCCTGCGTTTACTGCTGCAAAAGACATGATTAGCAACCCCATGTTTATTGAATCACACCGACTAGCAGAATTTAACCCACGAGGTACCGATGTCCCTGTTGTACTGGATCTTATGATTCACGATATAGATATTATCCTTAATGTTGTGAATTCTCCAGTGGTAGATGTTCATGCAAGTGGCGTTTCCGTCATCTCAGAGACTCCAGACATCGCCAACGCAAGAATTGTGTTTGAGAACGGCTGTGTTGCAAACCTAACGGCGAGTAGAATATCAATGAAAAATATGAGAAAAGCGCGTTTTTTCCAGAAAGATGCCTATATCTCTGTTGATTTCCTAGAGAAGAAATCGGAGATAGTTCGTATGAAAGATGCACCAGAACATCCCGACGAATTTGCGATGATTCTCCAAAATGCTGAAGGTGTCAAAAAGCAAATCTACTTTGACAATCCCGAAGTAGTTCCTAACAATGCCATTTTAGATGAGCTAGAGACCTTTGCAGATGCTATTGAAAACGACACCATGCCCGTAGTTACCCTAGACCATGGAACTGAGGCACTGCGCGTAGCACGACAAATTATAGATTGTTTCAAAAATTAAACAATAAAGAACAAACCCAAATCACAAATGAAAAACATCGCAGTGATTGGTGCTGGAACTATGGGCAACGGAATAGCCCATACCTTTGCACAATTCAATTACAACGTTCAGTTAATCGATATTTCTCAAGCAGCTTTAGATAGAGGCTTAGCGACCATTTCAAAAAATTTAGACCGAATGGTGGCCAAAGAAAAAATTACTAAGGCCGGTAAAGAGAAAACACTAGCAAACATCACCACCTATACTTCTATCAAAGAGGGAACTCAATATGCAAATCTAGTCGTTGAAGCTGCTACCGAGGACTTAGAACTAAAAATAAACATATTTCAAGAGCTAGACAAGGTATGTCCAGATGACACTATACTAGCAACTAACACTTCATCTATCTCCATTACACAAATTGCAGCGGCAACAAATAGATCCGAATTGGTTATTGGCATGCACTTTATGAATCCTGTGCCTCTAATGAAACTGGTTGAAATTATACGAGGATACAACACTTCTGATAAAGTCATGAATTTTACTGTGGATCTAGCTCAAAAAATCAATAAAACTCCTGTTGAGGTAAACGATTATCCTGGTTTTGTTGCCAACAGAATCTTAATGCCTATGATTAATGAGTCCATAGAAACCTTGTATAATAATGTCGCAGGTGTTGCCGAAATTGACACAGTCATGAAATTAGGAATGGCACATCCTATGGGACCACTACAACTGGCTGATTTTATTGGATTAGATGTTTGTTTATCTATTCTTGAAGTGATGTACAACGGATTTAAAAACCCCAAGTATGCTCCATGCCCACTTCTGGTAAACATGGTTAGAGCTGGAAAGCTAGGTGTGAAATCTGGTGAAGGGTTCTACGATTACGCAGAAAGTAGAAAAGCAATCCATGTTTCAAAGCAATTTGTATAGATTATTTGTCTTCATACTCTTTTATGTTCCCTTTTTAACCTCAGGTCAGAAAAAGGAGACCTCAGACAAAAAGCTAAAAATGATCGGTATTGTTTTTAATCGTGCCCAACAGAACAATCTGTTGTTTAAAGACAGGGATTATGATTACAGGACTAATACCTTAAAAGCACAGCTCTTCTATTTACTAAGAAAGGGGGAAAAATGGGATTTGAATCTAATCGTACAACCGCAAGTACAAGCAGCGAAACATCAACTGTTAAATCCCTCATTCATTACTGCAGACATCCCTAATTTTGAAGAGTTAAGAGATTGGTTTACAAGTGAAAAGTCGATTGGTCTGTACATGTTTGAGTTAGGGTTTCAATGGAGAATACAACTTTTAAAGCTGTTATTTTTTGAAACGACTCTGGGGCTGGGTGCTGGATATATCGACAAAGAATCTGAGCGGTTGGCAAAAGGATTTACCTTTATTGAAAACCTATCCATCGGAGTAGTCTATTCATTCAAATCTTCAGAATTGTACTTGGGAAGTCAAGCAGGACATATTTCAAACTTTGACACCCAAGAACCAAACGACGGCTACAACATTTTTGGCTTTGAAATTGGCTATCGAATAGTTCTCTTCTAAATTGAAAAGAAAAAGCAGTATCGTGTAGACAATCATTTGACTTTTTTAAACTGCTTCATAACTATAGAATCTCAATCCACTATAGAAAATAAGAACTCTCTTTTTTAGCAGAAGTATACAAGCTAAGCTATCTTTTTATGGCATTATTTTTACGGTTTTAAGAACATATTAACATAAATCATCAGCCATGACTATCAAATTTAGTTTGACAACTGTGGTGGGGAAGTTGTTTTGAAAAAGCCAATTACATAAAAACCAGAGTAGTTACTCTGGTTTTTATTGTTTTACACGTCCAAATAATACTGACTGTCTAATATCTGAGTTTGATCTCTAGAACTACAGCATCAGAATGCACTGTCTTATTTGTGCTTCTCAACCCAAGATTGAATCAAACTAATAAACCTCTTATAATCGTCCTGATAAACAAAATGTCCACAATTATCAAATATTTCTAGCTCGCTATTTAGTAATCTGTTATGAAGATTCTCTGCATTTTTGGTATGTAGAATGGCCTCGTGTTCTCCCCAAAATATCTTAGTAGGAACTTTTATATTATCTAAGTTTTGATCAATTTTTTTCACACCCTCGGGATACTTCTTAAACCACTTCATGTTATTTGCTACTTTACCATAGTGGGATTTCTTATAGTCGGAAATTTCATATTTATTGGGAACATATCTTACATTTCCCAAATTCTTTGCAGATTCAGTCAAAGCACCACTCCCCGCTATAACAAACATACATCTCCAAAAACTGGAATGTACCATTTTTTTCATAATACTTGGTTCTAACGTGGGTAAGGCAGCAGGACCGTCGCCTATCATTAAGGACTTGATTTTATGTTGGTGGTTAATGAGATAGCTAAGAGCTGATGGCATTCCCACATCGGGAGCCACAATATGAGATTGCTCAATACAGAAATGCCTTAGAAAAGCATCTAAAAATGTTCCTTGAAATTCAAACGACATGTATTCGGGTTTTGTTTCACTCGCTCCGAAGCCAGGCAAATCGTAAGCATAAAGGTTGTATTTGGATTTGAGTTCTTCCCAAATAGGTGAATAAGCAACAATACTGTGTGGAAAAGCTGATAACAGCACGATTGTCTCTTTTTCTTTGTCGATTACAGATTTAGCCATTCTAATGTTTACCCCATCTATGGAAATAAATTCTAGTGGCATATCAAAAGGGCGTTCAAAAGTAGGCTTTGATGAGTAGGAATTCTGATTTCTCACACGATTCAACTCTGCCATTTCAGGAGTGATTAGACTCACAAAAGCTGCGTTGAACTTATCGTATAAATTGATTTTTGCTAATTTGCTTTGTGTTGCCATTGAGAGAATATTCAGTTTAATTGTTAAATGATGTTAAAGTAGTAATTCCCATCAAAATAGGCGTAACAAATTGTGAAATTTTTCTTTCTATTTGTGCAGTAATTCCCTGAGGCTGCTATTTTTAATGTACTTGGATTGATATATATTTCTCTAAACTTGGTTTGGAAAATTCCAATTAGAATTTTTTGCAGTTTCATGCCAAGTTTTTGAATACTGTTCCAAATCTGAGTGTTTTCCCCAAAATTCACGCAAGGGTTTTTCGCTATTATTCAATTTATATTTCATTAACAGTACCAAAAATAGACGAATTGTTCTCAATCCACAAACTTTATTGATTTTTCCAATATAAGGTAGCACCAGATACATCAAACATAGCATACTTATAAGCGGCTATGATTTTAACCATTGTTAAATAAACTAATAAAAATTAGCAACGGCTTGTTAAAAAAAATGAATGTTCTATTTTTGATTGGATAAAAGATATGGTTGCTTCTTAAGTAGAATACAAAACCATCAAAAATCCATACAAAATTAAAACACCTAAATTTGTAGTTTAACCGTATAATTATGAAGAAATATTACTCAACTACTTTCTTGCTCGTGTGTATATTTACACTTACAGAAGCACAAATTACCAACAAGGGTGAGCCCTTATCGTGGTCTCAAAAAAACTTGAAAAGTTCTACGAGCATACAAATGCAACCTGTGGATATGATTGCAATTCAAAAAGAAGACGCCATGAATGATCTAGACAGGTCAAAACCTTGGCGTTTTGGATACGAGTTTAACGTAGATTTAGGCATAGACGACTCAGGAACATGGGACGAACTACCAAACGGAGATAGAATTTGGAGAATTAATATTATCTCATCTGGTGCTAAAACACTGAACTTTATTTTTAATACCTATAAAGTTCCAACGGGAGCATCTGTGTATTTATATAACAACGATAGAACCGACCTTTTGGGAGCCTACACTAATGTCTTTAATCGAGAAGACGAAATGCTTGGTACTTGGGTAGTTGAAGGAGATAATATCTGGATAGAATATTACGAACCCAAAAATGTTAGAGGAGAAGGAAGACTTAACATTGGAAAGGTGGTACATGGCTACAGAATGGCTACAGACTCTGAAGTAATATCAAAAGCATTAAATGACTCAGGAAATTGTAATTTGGATGTTGATTGTAGCATCGGTTCAGACCTTGACAGCCTCAAAGATCGTTTAAAACATTCGGTGGCCTTTATTATACTAAACGGATTTGTCTGTTCTGGTCAGTTAATCAACAACACAAATAACGATAAAGCTCCCTATTTTTTAACAGCGAATCATTGTAATTCTGGTTCTCACAGCACATGGGCGTTTCGTTTTAACTGGATAAGTCCAAACCCTGTATGTGCTTCAACACAAAATAGTACCAATGCAACAATCAATCAAACTACCAGTGGAGCAACTGTTCTCGCTAGTAACTTAAACTCTGATGTAAAACTTTTACAGTTAGATGGAGGTCTGGGATCAGATTGGGATTTGGAATGGGCTGGATGGGACAGGACGGATAACACACCCAACAAAACTATGGGAATTCATCATCCTAGTGGAGATATCATGAAAGTTTGTCGAGATGACGACTCTCCTCTTCAAGGAGCAGTAAATATTGGTACCGGTGGTTCTGTTCAATCTTGGGCGATCAGCGGTAGTGGCTTTGGCGATGGTAACGGATGGGATTTAGGAGTGACCGAAGGAGGTTCTTCTGGTTCTGCACTTTTTGACGACAACGGTCGAATAATAGGACAATTGGCTGGTGGAAACGCTGCATGCTCTGGAGTTAACGATAATGGAGGATTTGATGTGTATGGCCGTTTTGCAGTTTCTTGGAATGATAATAACTTTGGACAGTGGTTAGACCCATCAGATACAGGTGCCACTACTCTAAACATGCTTACATTAAGCGCTGAGGATGAAGTCTCTCTGAAAGCTTCATTGAGAATTTTTCCAAACCCAAGTACAGGTATTTTGAATGTAACCAATATGACCAGCAATAGCCTCAATTACAAAATTATCTCAATTTTAGGTAAAACGGTTAAAGAGGGAATATTATCAGCAGTTAATAATGAAATTGATCTGTCTTCCATAAACAACGGAATTTATATCGTAAAGCTAAATCAAAGGACCGTCTCTACATACAAGAAAATTATTCTTTCTAAATGACGTTCGATAATAAGAATAGTGAAAGATGTCTATTATGAAAATCATTGTATCCATTTTAACCTGCATACTGAGCGTTGGCGCTTGCAAGACTTCAAAAGAAGTATCCTCAAACATCAAATTTGAAGGTTCCTTCAAAATAAGTATGCTAAATACCAATGATGTATCTGGCAAAGGACTGACTTTCAATATAGACAGATCAACAAGTAAAGTTTCTGGTAATTCTGGTTGCAACAGCTACAATGGTAACTATGAATTATCAGAAACGAATCATACAATCAGTTTCAGCAGAATATTCACAACAAAAATGTACTGTGTAGAGCAGGAAAAAAATGATATTGAACGGGAATTTCTAAAAACACTTTCAAAAGAGTTTAGAATTATTTTCAAAAAAGAAGGTATTGAGCTAGAAGCAATCAGTGATCGCTCACTCAAAATTAGCTTGATAAAATCCTCACAAGTAGATTAACCAAACTGAGGGCAGTACCTCAACCATCTGATAAAAAACGCCGTTTTAAGTTCATTTTTTTCAAAATTAGATTCTAATTACTCTTTTAAAATTCTGTAAATTTGCACATCATTTTTACAGCATTCCATGAGCATTCAAGCCATTCTTGAGATCCATGTAAAAGAGGGGTTTTCTCACTTATTTGAAACCGAGCTTCCTGAAGTTGAATTTCAAGCAACACGAAAAGATTTTGAAGGCGACATGACCATCGTAATCTTTCCCATGTTGCGCTATAGAAAAGGAAATCCCGAGCAGATAGGACACGTTCTTGGTAATTATTTGGCAGAGCATGTAAAAGAAATTACGTCCTTCAACGTGGTGAAAGGATTTCTGAACTTGGTCATTTCTGATGTCTTTTACTTGCACTCTTTCAATCGTATTTTTCATCAAGGGTCTTATGGTCTTGTTAAAGGAGAAGATGACGTTGTGATCGTCGAGTACTCTTCGCCCAACACCAATAAACCTCTTCACTTAGGACACGTAAGAAACAATTTACTAGGATATTCTGTTGCTGAAATTCTCAAAGCCTCAGGTAAAAAAGTCTATAAAACACAGATTATCAACGATAGAGGAATTCACATCTGCAAATCAATGCTCGCGTGGAAACGATATGGAAATGGAGAAACTCCAAAGTCGTCGGGACTAAAAGGCGATAAATTAGTTGGAAATTACTATGTAAGATTTGACAAAGAGTACAAAAAGGATATTGCAGACCTCATGTCTAAAGGAATTCCAGAGGACGATGCTAAAAAGCAAGCTCCATCACTCATTGAAGCTCAAGAGATGCTTCGAAAATGGGAATCTGGAGATCCAGCAACAGTTGATCTTTGGAAAATGATGAACGGTTGGGTTTATGATGGTTTTGATATGACCTACAGAGACTTAGGAGTTGACTTTGATCAACTCTATTACGAAAGTGAGACGTATCTGCTAGGAAAAGATGTGATTGAAGAGGGGCTTACAAAAGGAGTCTTCTACAAAAAAGAGGATGGTTCCGTTTGGTGCGACCTCACTAGTGAAGGTTTGGATGAAAAACTAGTTTTACGTTCCGACGGAACAGCTGTTTACATGACACAAGACATTGGAACTGCCATTCAACGTGTAAAAGATTATTCAGATATCAACGGAATGGTCTATACCGTTGGAAATGAACAAGACTATCATTTTAAGGTATTGTTTTTAATTTTGAAAAAACTAGGCTTCTCCTGGGCAGAGAAATTATATCATTTGAGCTATGGAATGGTAGATCTTCCGTCAGGAAAAATGAAGTCCAGAGAAGGTACTGTTGTTGATGCGGATGATCTGATCCTTGAAATGTCGAATACCGCTCAACAGATTTCACAAGAACTGGGGAAACTAGACGGGTATTCTGAAGAGGAGAAAAACAAACTATATCGAGTGATTGGACTAGGAGCGCTAAAGTATTTTATTCTAAAAGTAGATCCAAAGAAACGAATATTATTTGATCCGAAAGCCTCTGTCGATTTTCAAGGAAATACTGGGCCGTTTATTCAATATACATATGCAAGAATACAGTCCATTCTTAGAAAAGCCATATTTGATAGTTCAACAGAAGTTTCTGATATAGATTTACATCAAAAAGAAAAGGAACTCATCAAGCAGTTACAGGTGTATCCTGAAACTATTCAGCAAGCAGCCCATCAGTATTCACCCGCGTTAATTGCCAATTACACATACGATTTGGTAAAAGAATTTAACTCCTTTTATCAAAACGTTTCTATTTTAGGAGAAGAAAACAAAAAGAAAAAAATATTTAGAGTTCAACTATCAAAAAAAGTAGCTGAAGTCATAAAATCAGCTTTCCACATGTTAGGAATTCAGGTTCCCGAGAGGATGTAATTTAAAATAACTTAAACATTTGAAGACGTATGCTTTGCATATTAACTTTTCAACTTTAAACGATTAAATATAAAATCATGAAATACGACATAATAGTAGTAGGTAGTGGCCCCGGAGGTTATGTAACTGCCATTAGAGCTTCGCAATTGGGATTTAAAACTGCGGTGGTAGAAAAAGAAAGCTTAGGGGGTGTTTGCTTAAACTGGGGATGTATTCCTACGAAAGCTCTACTAAAGAGTGCTCAGGTATATGAATATTTAAAACATGTTGATGAATACGGGTTAAAAGCAGCAACCATTGACAAGGATTTTGAAGCCGTTATCAAAAGAAGTCGTGGTGTTGCAGAAGGTATGAGTAAAGGAGTTCAGTTTTTGATGAAAAAAAATAAGATTGATGTGATTGAAGGCTTTGGTAAGATCAAAACAGGAAAAAAAGTGGATGTTACCAGTAATGACGGAACAACTACGGAATATACTGCAGATCATATTATTATTGCAACTGGTGCGCGCTCTAGGGAATTACCAAATCTTCCACAAGACGGAACAAAAGTGATTGGATATCGACAAGCGATGACACTACCAAATCAACCAAAATCTATGATTGTAGTGGGGTCTGGTGCTATCGGTGTTGAGTTTGCTTCGTTTTACAACACTATGGGTACAGAAGTGACTATTGTTGAGTTTCAACCCAATATTGTTCCTGTAGAGGACAAAGACATCTCCAAGCAATTTGAACGCTCATTTAAAAAGGCAGGTATTAATATCATGACAAGTTCCTCTGTTGAGTCTGTTGACACATCTGGAAAAGGAGTGAAAGCAACTGTAAAAACCAAAAAGGGCGAGGTAGTCTTGGAAGCGGATATTTTATTATCTGCTGTTGGAATTAAAACCAATATTGAAAATATTGGTTTGGAAGACATAGGGATTATCACCGACAGAGATAAGATTCTAGTGAATGATTACTATCAAACCAATATTCCAGGGTATTATGCAATTGGAGATGTTACACCAGGACCTGCGCTAGCACATGTAGCTTCTGCAGAGGGGATTACCTGCGTAGAAAAGATTGCTGGACTGCATACCGAAGCGATCGACTACGGAAATATCCCTGGCTGTACCTATGCAAATCCAGAGATTGCCTCTGTGGGAATGACAGAAGATCAAGCAAAAGCAGCAGGATATGAGCTCAAAATTGGAAAATTTCCTTTTTCGGCATCGGGAAAGGCAAAGGCCGCAGGTACTCCAGACGGATTTGTCAAAGTGATCTTTGATGCAACATACGGAGAGTGGTTAGGATGCCATATGATTGGAGCCGGTGTTACCGATATGATAGCAGAAGCTGTTCTAGGTAGAAAGCTAGAAACTACAGGGCATGAAGTTTTAAAAACAATACACCCTCACCCTACAATGAGTGAGGCAGTGATGGAAGCAGTTGCTGATGCCTATGATGAAGTCATTCATCTATAAATCATAGCTTATAGATGCGTGTAAATTTATACTATCGCCTGATATGGTAGTATGGACTTAGGTTATACTACATGAAAAGGGCAAGACTAAAAAGAGGTGGAATTTTTAAAAATTCCACCTCTTTTTAGGTTTTTTAATTCTTATCCAAGTTAACCAAAATAGATATGCTTTAAAATATTTGATATTACAATGTTGATAGAACCGCTTTATTCTTCATCTTCTTCTTTTTTAGATTCCTTGTTCCATACTTTAATGTTTTCATCTTCTTTCAGTCCAGAGATAATCTCTACATGTATCCCATCTGAAACACCAAGTTCAACATCTCTATCTTCAAAAGAACCATCTTCTTTTTCAACCTCAACATAGGGCTGCTTAGAATCTTTATTGTATTGCAGTAAAGCTTCTCTAATAGAGAAAACACTATCTCTCTTCTGAATGATAATAGAAGCATTCGCACTATAATTAGCTCTGATATACTGATCTCCTCCTAAGCTAAGATCTCCCTTTACTTTAAACTGAACCGCTCCACTTTCCTCAATTCCTTTGGGAGCGATAAAATTCAGACCCGCTTGAAATACTTGATTTTCGATAGCACCTATAACAATGTCTAAATTCATTCCTAATTTGAGCTTTCCAACCTCGGCTTCATCTACCTTTCCCTCAAAAATCATTTTACTCATGTCTGCAATAGAGGCAATGGTTGTTCCTGCATTAAAATTGTTACTTTGAATCACTTGATCTCCTTCTTTGACAGGAATTTCTAAGATGGTTCCAGAAATTTGCGCTCTAATATCGGTATTGGCAAAGCCACCTGCTCCAGACGAACCGCTTTTAATGATTTGATAATCATTTTCAGCATTAATCAATTCTTGTTGGGCCTGTTGATAGGTTAACTCAATGTTTTCAAAATCTTGCGCTGCAAGTACTTGCTTTTCATAGAGTGCTTTATTTCTGTTATAAGAAATTTGAGCGTTTTTAAGCCGAATTTTTGCGTTATCCACACGTCCTTTTGCACTAATCAACGACTGCTCGTTGGGAACAACTCGAACTCTGGCGATTAAATCTCCTTTTTTTACTTTTGTGCCTTCCTCTAGAAAAATTTTGTCTATAATCCCTGTGATTTGAGGTTTAATTTCAATTTCTTCGTTGGGGATTACCTTCCCTGTGGCTACAACTTTATTAACAATATTTTGCTTTTTAAGATTTTCTGTTTTAAAAATTTGTGGAGGTTTACTATTCGATTTATTCACTTTTGCGATTGCAATAACGGTTGCTAATCCAACTAACGTTAGTATGGAAATGATAATTTTTTTCTTCATTATTTACTGTTTTTATTCGTCTCTTAAGGCTTCTATTGGTCTTATTTTTAGCGCTCTTCTCGCTGGAATTAACCCTACTAAAAGGCTCAACCCTAGCATTAAAGCAAATGAAAATATTAATTGCACAAAACTTACAGTGGGGTTGATAAATGGAAAATCTGATCCACTGAATTTCACGTCTAGGATATGTAGGATTCCTACTGATATGGAAAAACCTAGCAGTCCTGAGAAAATTGTGAGTGCAACAGCTTCAAAAATAATTTGTTTTTTTATCATCTTTGGTGTGGCTCCTATCGCTCTTCGAATTCCAATTTCTTTGGTTCGTTCTTTTACAGTAATTAATAAAATATTACTGATTGCGATGACTCCTGCGAGTAATGTAAAAATTCCAATAAAAAATGAGAATCCTTGTAAGACTATCGTAAAGGCATTAATCCCCACAAAAATTTGTGATAGATCAAAAGAACCAATCGCTCTAGAATCATCTGGGTGTATGTTGTACTTAGTTTTGAGTAGCTTTTTAATTTTTGCAAGGACGGGAGCTACAGAATAATTGCTCTTTACAGAAATAGCCATCCAGCCAATTCTTTCTCCACTATTAAAAGCCTTTTGGAAGGTTGTAAATGGAACAAATACTGAATTTTCACCATCAAAGTCAACTCCTTTTTCCTTTTTATAAACCCCAACTACTTGAAAATAAACACCATTGATTTTCACATAACCTCCAATAGGGTCTTCATCCGTCTTAAATAGTAGTTTATAGGTATCACTACCAATCACACATATTTTTCTTCTTTTATCAATATCATCTTGGTTCATAAATCTTCCCTCTACCAAATTCTTTTTTGAAATTTTATCTATGGACGGAAAATCACCATATACACTGGAGCCACTAGACTGCCCATTTCGAGTAACGGTGACAGTCCCTCTGAAATTACCTAGTTGAATTCTTGGTGATAGGACATCAATTTCTTTGACCTCATTCTTGATAAGTTTTACATCATCGAAGGTAAACGATATTCTTCTGCCTCTTTCAAAGCCTTTGTATGGCTTTCCTGTGCTTTGTCCCCACATAAAAAGGCTATTTGTAGCTGTT
Source organism: Flavobacteriaceae bacterium (assembly GCA_964228785.1). Taxonomy (GTDB): domain Bacteria; phylum Bacteroidota; class Bacteroidia; order Flavobacteriales; family Flavobacteriaceae; genus Polaribacter. The sequence goes on along the minus strand of CAXRAW010000028.1, from coordinate 2,441 downwards.
CCTTTAAATAGTTTATCAAAACCATTTTTCATCCCTGTTGTTGTTCCCAAGAGTAAAATCAAGATCATTACGGCAAACAAGACGCCCAGAGTAGTGAGTATGGTTCTGAGTATATTTTTTGTGAGTGTGTTATATACCTCACGCCATAAATCGATATCTATTAACTTCATAACTATCCTGCTCTTAAGGCTATAATTGGTTTTACACTTGCTGCTCTTACAGCAGGCAATAATCCTGCTAAAATTCCTGAGATAATTAAAATAACCGTGGCGATGGCAATTGTAGATATCTTCACCGAAGGGTTTGAAAATGCTGGAACATCTATGTATGGACCAACAATACTAATGATGAGCATAGCAAAAAACATCCCTATTGCTCCCGATAAGGAGGTAATAAAAATAGATTCTAAAATCACCAAATTAACAACTTGTGATGGTCTAGCTCCCAGAGCTTTTCGAATCCCAATTTCTTTGGTCCTCTCTTTGATAATAAATACGAGGATATTACCAATTCCTACAATTCCAGCTAGCAAGATTAAAATTCCAACGCCAATACTAACCCATGTGAGCAAATTTGTGAAATTGGAAATATCTGAAAAGCCTCTTGCACTGTTATTCAAATATAATGCACCTTGGTCTTCTGGGTGTATTCTATGTTTTCTCTTCATTAAAATCTCTAATACGTCAGAAAAATTGATTGCCTCTGCAAAGGTGAATTTTGGGTTATACGTAAGAGCAATCTGATTGATTTCGTCTGTATTGCTGTATAAACGCTGTATTGTTGTTACAGGAGCGTATATATAACGTTCTTCTCTATCATTCCCTTCATCTACAAAAACCCCTATCACTCGAAAAGTTGAGTTATTCATTACAATGGTCTTTCCCAACGGGTCTTCAGTTCCAAAGATATCTTCTCGAACTTTTCTACCAATCACCACAACTTTAAGTTTAGACTCTATATCGTTTATATTGATATATCGTCCACTCTGTATGATACTCTTTTCTATTTCTTTGTGATCTGGTGCTACTGCTCTTAAAGAATAAGAGCCTGTTTCTTTTTTATATGAGACGTTTACCCCCTTCCTATATCTAGGGGTGATGTATTCAACTTCATCTTTAAAGTTGGCTTTTATGTATTCTACGTCTTGGTTTGTAAACTTTACTCTTCTACCCTCTTCTAATCCATCGTAGGGCATTGTTGTAATGGCAGGTGTGATAAAAATAGCGTTGGTAGCATCATCGTTAAACTGAGCTGTAAATCCATTTTTCATTCCGTTGACTGAGGCTAGAAGAAGTACTAAAATAAAAATTCCCCAAGCTACAGAAAAGCCTGTGAGAAAAGTCCTCAGTTTGTTTTTTTTGATACTGTTGAATATTTCGCTCCAGAGATCTCTATCAAACATCGCTACACCATTTTAGCTTTAGCTTCAACAGAGGTATCAGCCGTATCACTGATAATAATCCCATCTTTTAAACGCACAATTCTTTTGGTTTGAGCGGCGACCTCTTCTTCGTGGGTAATGACAAAAACGGTCATTCCCTCATCATTGATATCTTTTAACAAATCCATGACAGAGTCTGTAGTTGTAGAATCCAAAGCTCCTGTGGGCTCGTCTGCCAAAACTACCTTGGGTTTTGTTACCAATGCTCTTGCAATGGCAACTCGTTGTTTTTGACCTCCAGAAAGCTCATTTGGCAAGTGCTTAGCCCAGTCTTTTAAACCTACCTTGTCTAGATAATCTAGCGCTATTTTTTGACGTTCTCTTCTTCCTAATCCCGCGTAATATAGTGGCAATGCAACATTTTCTAGTGCTGTCTTGTAAGAAATGAGATTAAAAGATTGAAAGACAAAGCCTAAAAATTTATTTCTTAGTATGGCAGCTTTTCTTTCGTTTAACCTCTGAATTAATTGATTGTTAAGATAGTATTCACCAGCATCGTAATTGTCTAGCAGTCCAACAATGTTTAACAGGGTAGATTTTCCAGAACCCGAAGAACCCATAATAGAAACAAATTCACCTTCTTTAATGTGCAGATCTATTCCTTTTAAGACATGTAAACTATCTTTCCCTATGGGATAGGATTTGTGAAGGTTTTTTATCTGAATCATTTGCGTTGGTTAATTTGGTGTAAAAGTAGATAATAACTACTATCAGGGATTCTAATATTATGTTAAAACAAAGCTATTTATCGCTTATTATTTAATTTATCTCGAGCATTAGACGGATCTGAAAATAAATTGTTACACCCATTTTTAACATTTTAAACTTTACCTTTGTTAAAGCGTATGGCAATTCAAAATATTCACTTACCAAAAGGTAAAAAAATTATTCTTTTTGACGGCATTTGTCATCTTTGCAATCAAACTGTGATTGAAGTTATTAAGCGTGATAAAAAGCATGTTTTTTTGTTTGCTGCTCTGCAATCTGAGAGTGGATTAAA
>CAXRAW010000027.1:0-6531 GCA_964228785.1 Flavobacteriaceae bacterium | reverse complement strand
CAAACTCTCAGGACAACGATGGACTAAAAGAGGATTACAACAAATGGTACAGCTTAGGGTAGCTTGTAAAAGCAATCAATGGAATCAAATCACAAAATTATGTCAAAATGCTGCTTAAAGGGAAATTTGTCGTGCACCCGTTCGCTTAATAGGAGAATTTACATATATTTGTTGTGATAAATTACAAAACTTAAATAATCAATGGATGCTCTAAATAAGTCAGGAAACCAATCGTTTCAAAACTATTTAAAGACTCATGAACATGTAGTAAAAGTTAAAGCAACTAACAACTATTATCCAGTTGATGTGGTTGCAGAAGCTTTTACTGAAGGATTTAATGCTGGAGAAAAATTTGGAAAAGAAGAATTAATTGAGAGGCTAGTAAGAAGTCAGTTTGAAGAATTGACTCAAAAAGCTAATCAGATATATATCCTTACGAGCCTAGTGATAAAGCATATCAGGGAAAATGGTTTTGATGTTAAATCATTTCATATGGATATTTTTCATGAGAATCCAAAGGTTATTATTGCTGTTGAAAATAATTTGCTTTTAAACGATAATTTCGTCGATACCTCATATCAAAAGATATTCGAAGTAAAAAGAGTTTTTGATGATCTATTTCATAAGGACTTAGATATGGGAATAATCGGATCCAATGATATGGATATTGCTCTACTTCGCAACGACGGATATCAATACTCAGAAGAGTTTGAGTAAAAATGCACAAATCCAAAAAATTTACACACGGAGAAAGAAACAAATTTTTAGCTGAAAAGCTAAATAATGAAAAGGTATATTTCGATTGGGTGGTAACAGTAGCCTTTTATTCTGCTATCCACTTACTCGAAGGCAAAATATTACCTTGTAAAGTTGGAATTCAAGAATGTAAGAATATCCAAGAAGTAAGAGAAGCTTACAACCTAAAAGGAAGGCACGTAGCACGTTTTAAACTAATTGAGAGGTTCGCACCTCCCGAAATATCAATCGGATACAAATGGCCAGACGACCGATCTAGGTATACTAGGTATATTACATTTAAAATTGATAACGCGGTTTCAGATAAAGCTGTAAGACACCTTAATGATATCCATAAATATTGTACTCAAAAAAATTAAAAGCCAGTAGTTTTTCAACTGACCCTTTTTGCATAAAAAAACACCAAATCTATAACACGCAAACGGTTCGGTGTTCTTAGAGTATATATGTCAATACTTAGAACAAATATTAGTAATTTCTTCAGTATAATGATAAAACTTAGTGTGCGTATTTTAAGTTTCAATCCAAAGTTAATACCTAATATTTATTTCTAGGATTTTATTGGTAATCTTTACAAAACCTAGTTTTTATATGCAAGAATTATACTTGCGGATTTAAGAACCACTTTTACTGGTTGTTTATTTAACTGGCAAATTGTATCTTCGCCCACTCAAAATAAAATAATGAACTCTTATGGCAATTTTATCAAAAATTAGAGAAAAATCTATATTTCTAATTGTTGTAGTCGGACTGGCACTGTTTGCGTTTGTATTAGATCCGTCAACATTAGAAGACTTTTTTAGTTCGTCTAAAGTGAATACCGTTGCAGAGGTAGATGGAGAAAAGATTTCAAGAGAAGAATATGCAAAAGCCCTCGATAATTACAAAACGAATTCTAATAGCGGGAATTCCGACATGCAGGCAGCAAAGACGGTATGGGAAAGCCTTCTAAGAGAAAAGATATACACCAGTCAGTTAGAGAAAGCAGGAATTACCATAGGAGAAAATGATGTTTGGAACGCCTTGGTGAACCATCCATACGTTCAAAGGTCCACTGAATTTAAAAATGAGCTTGGACAATTTGATGAGGATAAGTTGAAGTTTTTTTTGTTAGATCTTAAAGAACAAGAAGATCAAACACTCCGAAAAGCATGGGATAGATTTAGGTATGATATTGGTGTGAATCTTAAAAGAGATACGTATAACAACCTCGTCAATGCTGGGTTGGGAGCCTCACTTAGTGAAGGACGATACCAGTATGAAGAGGAAAATACCAATATCAGTGCAGACTTTGTATACATTCCCTACACCACAATTCCAGATAGTCTCGTAAGGGTAGATAAGAAAGAAGTAGAGTCCTATATCAACAAAAAAGCGAAAGACTTTCAAGTAGAAGCGTCTAGAGACATCTCTTACGTAAAGTTTGATGTAAAAGCGACACAAGAAGATAAAGATGCCATTAAAAATACAGTTGCTTCTCTTATCGAAGACAGAACTGATGAAAGAGACACGTATATTGGATTTAAAAATTCGACTGATGATCAAGATTTTTTTGATGAAAATGAATCTGATCTCCCTTATAAACAAGAATTAAAAATGAAGGCTCAATTGCCTGCTGTCATTACAGAGGAGTTGTTAAAGAGCAAAAAAGGAGACGTTTTTGGGCCTTATGAAGAAGGAAAGTTTTACAGGTTAACCAAGGTGACTCAACTTTTAAAAAGACCCGACTCCGTAAAGTCAAGCCATATTCTGATTCCCTTTGTCGGATCACAAGCTGCCAAGGCTTCTACCAAAAAAACTGAAGAGCAAGCCAAAAAATCTGCAGATAGTATCTATAGATTGGTAAGAAGAAACAAGAAAAAATTTGCAGCTGTTGCTGATGAGATCAATACCGATGGCAGCAAAGGCAAAGGAGGAGATATTGGATGGGCGACGCATGCACAAGCGTTTGGAGGTGGTTTTGATTTAGATTACGCAAGGTATATTTTTGATAATAAGAAAGGCGATGTTGGGGTGGTAAAGTCGGCCTTTGGATTCCATATCATTCGCATAGACGAGCAAACAAACAAACAAAGTGTATATCAGCTGGTTACTTTTGGTAAGGAGATTATTCCGTCTAAGGAAACTGAAAGTAATGTCTTTCAGGAAGTCGAAACATTTGTTATGGCAGTCTCTAAGGAAAACAGTAACTTTTACGATACTGCCAGGGAAAACAATTACATCACCAAACCAGCCATTGGTTTAAAAGTATTGGATGATAGACTACCAGGAACTTCAGGGAATAACAGAAAGGTGGTTACTTGGGCTTTTGATCAAGATACTGAAGTAGGGGATTTTGAAAGATTTGACATTGACAAAGGGCACCTAGTTGTATTGCTTACGGGAAAGTCTGAGAAAGGATTGCAGAGACCTGCAAAAGCAATGAATAAGGTACGCCCGTTGCTTATGAATGAAAAGAAGGCACAACGCATTATGGAGAAAATGACAGGAGCTACTTTAAACGATATTGCTACAGCCAATAATGTAAGCGTTAAGAATATGAAGGATATCACCTTAAAATCGCCTTCTATTCCTGGAGTAGGACTAGATGCAAAGGCGGTTGGTGCGATGTATTATGCCAAAGAAAATCAGCTTTATACTAGGGTAGATGGCACCAGAGGAGTATTTGCTTTTGTCGTTACAAAAAAGGAAGCTCCAACTCCGCTTCCAAATTATGAGACCAATAGAAATCAACTGGCTCAGCAGAGAAAAAATCTCACGGTAAAAATCTTCCAAGCTCTCAAAGATGCTGCTGATGTTACAGATGACAGAGGTTTTTATCACGGTGTAAATAATTAGCAAAAGAAATTGAATTTTAAATAGCTCTCCGAATGCCGCGTTAGGGATGGCAGCGGCATCCTTTTTTGTCCTCCAAAGGCAAAAAAGATAGAGCGGAGAGCCCGACCACTTCGGGCAGGCTCAGCGCAGGCTGTGGGAACGCCCACATCTGATTATGTGTGCATCTTCTTGAGATGAGAAATTTTGTTGGATAGGTCTCTAATTGTGATTTAGTATATTTGTTTGTACTAAATTGAAATTCAATATGAGAAATCTCACTGTCATCCTAGCAATTTTTTTAACGACTTTTTCTACTACAGCTCAGCAATTAGACCTGAGCTACTACATACCAGATAACGAGCGATACAATACGAACATTCCTACTCCAAAAGAGGTGATTGGCCATGAAGTAGGGGAGTGGCATGTGACACATGACAAACTGGTAGCGTACATGAGGGCTTTGGCGAAAGCTTCTGACCGTATCTCTATAGAAAATCGTGGAAAGACATACGAGGGAAGGCCTTTATTGCTGTTAACGATTACAACGCCCGAAAATCACAGTCGATTGGATCAGATTCGAGAGCGACATCTAAAGGCGACCAATGATGCTTCTATAGACGTGAGTAAAGATCCTATTGTGGTATATCAAGGATTTTCTATTCATGGGAATGAGCCGAGTGGTTCTAATGCCGCTTTGGCAGCAGCATATTATCTGGCAGCTTCTACCACTTCAGACACTAATGATTTGCTAAGGAATACGATTATTTTATTTGATCCGTCGTTGAATCCCGATGGTTTACAACGTTTTGCATATTGGGTAAATACCAACAAGAGCAAGTTGATCAATCCCGATCCAAACGACCGAGAATATACCGAGGTTTGGCCTAGAGGAAGAACCAATCACTACTGGTTTGATATGAACAGAGATTGGCTGCCTGTGCAACTACCCGAATCAAAGGCAAGAATTGAAACTTTCCACCAATGGCTCCCCAATATTTTAACAGACCATCATGAAATGGGATCCAATTCCACTTTCTTTTTTCAGCCAGGGATTCAGAGTAGAACACATCCGCTTACACCAGCAATGAACCAAGAATTGACCAAAGAAATAGCCACCTATCATGCAAAAGCTCTAGACCGTATAGGCTCACAATATTATTCTGAAGAAAGCTTTGACGATTTTTACTATGGAAAGGGATCCACGTTTCCAGATATTAACGGAGGAATTGGAATCTTATTCGAACAGGGAAGTTCTAGGGGGCATGCCCAAGAGACTAGCAACGGTCTGCTTACCTTTCCTTTTACCATTCGAAATCAATATACAGCAGCCATGTCCACCTTGGCTGCGGCAAAAAGCATGCGTGCTAAAATTCTAGCCTATCAACAAGATTTTTACCGACAAGCGAGAGCAGAGGCTTCCAAAGCCAAAGCCATTGTGTTTGGTGATGCCAAAGATGCTGCAAAAGCCTATCACTTGGCAGAAGTTTTACAACGTCACAAAGTGAGAATTCACGAGCTGAAATCTGATTTTACCAGCAACGGAAAAGTATTTAAAAAAGGATATAGCTATCTGATTCCTATGAATCAGAAAAATCAGCGTTTGGTAAAAGTGATGTTCGATCGTAGAACAACATTCCAAGATAGTTTGTTTTATGATGTATCTGCATGGTCTTTTAATCATTCTTTTGGTGTAGATTACCTAGAAGATGTGTCTTTAAACAAAGCAGGAGACGAGATTAAAGAGTTAAAACCCATGCAAGGAATGGTAAGTTTTAAAAGCGATATTGGCTACCTCATGCCTTGGAATGAGTACTATGCTCCAAAGGCGTTAAATGCAGTGCTGCAAAAAGGATTGCGGGCCAAAGTATCGATGAAAAATTTTAGCAACGGTGGAATCTCCTACGATTATGGAACGATTTTTATTCCAGTGCAAAATCAGAAGTTCAATGCCGCTCAGCTGTATGATTTTCTTGTAACCGTATCAGAAGATGCTCACTTAAAAATATATGGAGTAAACACGGGTCTGAATGATGGAATAGACCTAGGAAGTAACAATTTTAGAAACATCACCAAGCCAAAAGTGGCGATGCTCGTTGGCGGAGGGATCTTTGGCAATGATGCGGGTGAAATTTGGCATCTGTTCGACCAACGATTTGAGATGCACCTTACCAAGATAGACATGAGCTATTTTAATCGTGTGGACTTGAGTAAATACACGGTAGTTATTGCTCCCAATAGCAGCAGTATGGATAAAAAATCGGCTGAGCAGCTCAAAACCTATGTCCAAAATGGGGGAATTTTAATCGGATATAGAAATGCTGCCAACTGGTTAAAAAATCACCAATTGATCACGATGGACTTTAACAAGGCAACCTTAGATACTGTGGTGAATGTTTCCTTTGAAGACCGCTCCAAACTCATGGGGGCGCAGGGAATTGGTGGTGCTATTTTTGAAGCAACAATAGACCGTTCACATCCCGTAAATTTTGGTTATAAGAACGATCAAATTGCCCTGTTTAGAAATACCACAGTTTTTATACAACCCGATAAGAAGAGCTACAACAATCCTATACAGTACACACAAAATCCGTTGTTAAGTGGATACATCTCCAAGGAGAACATGAAGGCGATTAAAAATTCAGTTCCTTTTAAAGTACAACGCCAAGGAAAAGGCAGGGTGATTGTATTTACAGACAACACCAATTTTAGGGCTTTTTGGTACGGTACCAATAAACTGCTAATGAACGCTGTATTTTTCGGACATCAGATGTAGATTGCACCACATACGACAAAATCTACCATCCCGATATTTTCTTAGGTTGCTATTTTTTGGGCGTTCCCTAGCGGTCGGGCTCTCCGCTATATCTTTTTTGCCTGTTCAGGACAAAAAAGGATGCCGCTGCCATCCCTAACGCGGCATTTAGACTCCCATATTCAAAAAAGGTAAAACAGTTGCTG
>CAXRAW010000026.1:0-18107 GCA_964228785.1 Flavobacteriaceae bacterium | reverse complement strand
CATAACTCATTAACTGTTTTACCAGACTGGTAAAGCGAAACTATGGTTTGTTTAAATTCTGTGTTGTAAACTTTTTTTGTCATAATTCTTTAAGTGATTTTGCTCACTAAAATTCGTACCAACAAAACTAGACAATCCAATTATAAGATTGAGTTAGCATGATATTCAGATGTGCTCAAGAATCTATTCATTAAATCTGAGATTTTAAATAGCAGATGTCATTAATTTTGCATAAACCTTTTACATCAAAACAAGCATTAGTCAAAGACGGAAAACTTTTTATTTTGACTCTCTTAAACTGGTCAACTTTGTAACTCAACCCCTATATTTGCAAACTCGAGTAATGTCACAAATGAAGAACATTAGAAACTTTTGTATCATCGCACATATCGATCATGGTAAAAGCACGTTGGCAGATCGATTGTTAGATTACACAGGTGCTGTTTCTGAACGTGAAAAACAAGATCAGTTGCTGGACAATATGGATTTAGAGCGTGAACGTGGAATCACAATCAAATCCCATGCTATTCAGATGGAGTACGAGTACGAGGGTCAAGAATACATCTTAAACTTAATCGATACCCCTGGGCATGTAGATTTTTCCTATGAGGTTTCCCGCTCTATTGCCGCTTGCGAAGGAGCACTCCTAATTGTTGATGCTGCGCAAAGCATTCAGGCACAAACCATTTCCAACCTTTATCTGGCATTAGAAAATGATTTAGAGATTATCCCCGTACTCAATAAAGTAGATCTACCCTCTGCAAATCCTGAAGAAGTAACAGACGATATCGTCGATTTATTGGGTTGTCATGCAGAAGATGTGATTCCCGCCAGCGGAAAAACAGGTTTTGGAGTAGAGAAGATTTTAGAGGCAATTATTAAAAGGATTCCCGCTCCTAAGGGAAATCCAGAGGCTCCCCTCAAAGCTTTGATCTTTGATTCTGTTTACAACTCCTATCGAGGCATAGAGACCTATTTTAGAGTGATCGATGGCTCTATAAAAAAGAACCAGCGTATCAAGTTCATGGCTACCAACAAAGAATATAGTGCCGACGAAGTTGGAACATTAAAGCTCAGTCAGGTGATAAAACAAGAGATTAAAACAGGAGATGTAGGGTATTTAATCACAGGAATCAAAACAGCCAAAGAAGTCAAAGTAGGAGATACCATCACCGATGCTAAAGAAGCTACTCAAGATAGCATTGAAGGGTTTGAAGATGTAAAGCCCATGGTATTTGCTGGAATTTACCCTGTAGATACAGAAGATTACGAAGAATTGCGGGCTTCTATGGAGAAATTACAACTAAACGACGCCTCATTGGTATTTCAACCTGAAAGTTCAGCAGCATTAGGATTTGGTTTCCGCTGTGGATTCCTAGGGATGCTGCATATGGAAATCATCCAGGAACGCTTAGAACGCGAGTTTAACATGACGGTGATTACAACAGTTCCTAACGTTTCATATTACGCATACACAAAAAGGGAAGCTGACGAGATTGTGACGGTCAACAATCCATCCGACCTCCCAGACCCTTCCAAGTTAGACCGTGTGGAAGAGCCCTATATCAAAGCATCAATTATCACAAAATCCGATTTTGTAGGTCAGGTAATGAGCTTGTGTATAGAAAAAAGAGGGCAGATTGTCAATCAAACTTATTTAACACCTGTAAGAGTAGAGCTTATCTTTGATATGCCACTTGCAGAGATTGTATTCGACTTTTATGATAGGCTAAAAACAGTTTCTAAAGGCTACGCTTCTTTTGATTATCATCCAATTGGAATGCGCAAGTCAAAATTGGTTCGTGTGGATATGTTGTTAAATGGACAGTCAGTAGATGCACTCTCGGCCTTACTCCACGCCGATAATGCCTATACCATTGGAAAGCGAATCTGTGAAAAACTAAAAGAACTTATCCCAAGACAACAATTTGATATCCCTATTCAAGCAGCTATCGGAGCTAAGATTATTGCCAGAGAAACGGTAAAAGCACTGCGTAAAGATGTTACTGCCAAATGTTATGGAGGTGATATTTCTCGAAAGCGCAAGCTTTTAGAAAAACAAAAAAAAGGGAAAAAACGCATGCGCCAGGTGGGTAACGTAGAGATCCCACAACAAGCATTTATGGCAGTGTTGAAGTTGAATGACTAGCAGCTTAATACGAGAGAATATCTAGTTTTGCTTAAAAAAGCACAGAAAATTGCTCCTTAAAAGACACGTGATTCTACCCTCAAAAAACAGGTATTTATCCATCAAATTGTTTTAGACATTCTTCATACCTTTAGGTATTCTATTTCAGATTACAAGTTGAATGAAATAACTACCATAGACGAGGTTCTCTCAGCATTGGATCAGATCGTCCAAGAATCAAAGGAGCAGTATAGTCCACTAGGGTATTTTGCTGCGTTGTATAAAAAGGTGACTCAGAAAGTAAAGGACGGAATTGATGATGGCTTTTTTGACGATGCTCCTCGAATGGAGAGCTTGGATGTTATTTTTGCCAATCGCTATATCTCGGCTTACAGGGCTTATCAAGAGCATGAACTTGTGACCTTATCATGGATGCAGGCATTTCAGTTGTCAAAAAAATATTGCCCTATTGTTTTACAACACCTGTTAATAGGGATGAATGCCCACATCAACCTCGACTTGGGGATTGCTGCTGCCAAGGTAATGGAAGGGAAAGACATACAAAGTCTAAAGGATGATTTTGATAAGATTAACGATATTCTTTCCTCCCTTGTTGCTGATGTGGAACAAGACTTATCAGAAATCTGGCCTACGCTAAAAAAAATACTACAATGGACAGGTCATATCGACGATTTTCTAATTGATTTTAGCATGCAACTCGCTAGGGATGGTGCATGGGGTTTTGCAAAAATACTCTCTCGTACTCCTGAAGAACAGCAAGCGACCTTAATTTGGTCTAGAGATCAAAATGTTGCCAAAATTGGCAGGCTTGTCAGCCGTCCTGGACTGATAGTTAGGACAATTTTTAAAATAATACGCCTTGGAGAACAGGGAACCGTTATCGATAAAATTGTAGATATGGAATGATAATTCCTTAATCATGCGGTGGATGTTTAGAATTTTGAAAAAATACTCTTGGAGATTTTCCAGCAAAACAGCACTTTATGTAAACAATAAAGTTCAAATTACATCTAGCCTTTAAACAACGCTATCTTCTCGTATTTGTTATGAATAAGGATAATTGCCAATCCAAAAAGAACAGCAATAAGGATTAAAAAAGTACTCTCTAATCTGCCTACACCAAAAGACATACGAATTAAAATTGTGGAAACTACAAAACCAGAGTTTCGTATTATTTTGTGAAACTTATCTGTGTAGAAAAAAGAAATCAACAAGAGGACCACATCAACTAAAATTAAAACAGTAAAGAATTCATCAAAGAATAGATTGTTAATTGTACCAAAACCAGAGAAGTCCACGGAAGAAAGTGAAATACTAGGTATCCAGCTAAAAAATGTCATTAATCCCATTGCAAAAAAAATAGGAATCAGAATAACAGCAATAATCTTTTTTCTTCGGATAAATTTCTCCACGCTCACTTTGTCTTTGGTTTCATGTAACGGTTTTTGCTTACCCTGCTTTTGAAAGTGGAAAATCAAATAAAAGAGTAACACCGATGCTAAAATATCGTAGGTGAATTGCAAATCCTCTTTAATACTGAACCAGTTCAAAATATTAAGCAAGTCTGAAGACAATTCAATGGCAGACAAATCTTTGAATAACTTCCTGATAATGATTAAGGTAATGATTTCGTACTGTTTTGTGATATAGGTCGTAAACGACTTTGGTAAGTAGTAAATTAACAAGTAAACTTCATATACAAGAATAAAGGAAAACGGGGTATAAATGGCAGAAATAGGATTCTTGAGCAGATCAGACGCTGAAAGAAAATGAATCAAATCAAACTTAATCAGGTAAATCAGTGAGAGGTGAATAAAAAACCCCAACAAAGCAATGTAAAGGATTATTTTTTCAATCTGTTTTTTTGTGTTTGCTGATAAGAAAGCCTGATATAAGCTGTTGAGTAAATTCATGATATGATCACTTTTTTATGTGATAGTTATTTTTAAATCATTTCTTTTTGTAGACTTCACTAAACACAAAGAATCATTATAAAGATACAAAAAAATGAATGTGCTATAAAACAGTAATTTACAGTTTAGTTCTAAAGGCTAAATCACTCGTATCATCCCATCCTAATACAATGGAATCTCTTTTGTTAAGGCCATCATCAATATCTGAAATTCGTAGGTCACTTTCTTTGTGAAAGATATTTTGAAGGCTGTGTTAGCAATATCATCGATAGCAGCGGCATCCTTTTTTGTCCTGATAAGGCAAAAAAGATATGGCAGATAGCGCAACCCGCAGGGAAACGCCCTAAAATGGAAAGGCATAAGCTTCACTGATTTTTAGTATTACAGAGTTTAAATCCAAGATTTTTTGTAAATTGAGAGAAATTATCTTTTATGAAAGAGGATTTTATACAGTATCTATGGAAGTTTCAATTATTTGATCGTACTGCATTAAAAACAACAAAACAGGAGGTTTTACAGATTGTTCACCCTGGAATCCATAATTATGATACGGGGCCTGATTTTTTTAATGCAAAGATTCGGATTTCTGGTCAGTTATGGGCTGGAAATGTAGAGATACACCTAAAATCCTCTGATTGGTATCTTCATCGGCATGAAGTTGATGAAAACTATGATGCTGTTATTTTACATGTGGTTTGGGAGGACGATTCAGAGATTTTTATGAAGAACAATCAACAACTCCCTACCCTCGTATTAAACAGCATTGTCTCCAGAGACCTGTTGAGAAATTATCAAAAGCTGACTAGAACTCAGGAACGATGGATTCCTTGTGAATCACAAATTAAAGAGATAGAACTTTTTATATGGAATAGTTGGATGGAGCGCTTGTTTGTTGAGCGTTTGGAGCGAAAATCTAAGCTAATAGAAGGGCTTCTTGAATCATCGTACAACAATTGGGATGCCGTTTTATTTATGCTGCTTGCTAAGAATTTTGGACTGAATAAAAATGGTGATGCTTTCCTTCAACTAGCACAATCGATTTCATTTTCTGATTTGAGAAAGGTAGCTCACGACGGTGAATCGTTACAGGCGTTATTGTTTGGACAGGCAGGATTTCTTCAGGGTCATTTTGATGAGAATTATCCGAATCGACTCAAGCAAGAGTATGCGTATTTAAAGAAGAAGTTGAGTTTAAAACCCATGAGGAACAATCAGTTTCAGTTTTTTAGAATGCGGCCTTCTAACTTTCCCACCGTTCGCTTAGCACAGCTAGGGAGTCTTTACTCAAAATCACAAAACCTTTTTGGTAGCCTATTACAATGTAAGGCAGCTCTAGATTTCTATACTATTTTTGATATTGAAGTAGATGAATTTTGGAAGACGCATTACACGCTGTTGAAGAAGTCAAATCGTACACATAAAAAATTAACACGGTCTTTTATTAACTTATTGATTATTAATACCATCATACCGCTTCAATTTGCATATCAAAAAGCTACAGGACAAAGAAATGTGCACCAATTAATGACTTTACTGGAGGCTATTCCTCCTGAAAAAAACACGATAACAACCAAATTTAAAACACTTGGTGTTGCGGTACATCATGCTTTTGATTCTCAGTCATTAATCGAACTCAAGAATAACTACTGCGATAAAAAACAATGCTTACAATGTGCTGTAGGAAATCAACTGTTGAAATCATAGAGGATTGAGTGTGTAAAATAGTCCTTGGTTGGTTGAAGTTGCCCTAATAGAGACTTTTAAATTTACGAGGTTCTGCTTCGTGCATCATTTCATAAATTTTCTCAAAGATATCTTCAGTGGAGGGTTTTGAAAAATAATCTCCGTCTGTTCCATAGGCAGGTCTGTGTGCCTTGGCAGTTAGGGTTGCTGGTTGACTATCTAAGTATTGATAGGCGTTCTGATTTTCTAGTACCTCTTGAAGCAGATAAGCAGAGGCACCGCCTGGTACATCCTCATCAACTACAAGAAAACGATTGGTGCTGACAATGGATTTTACGGTAATATGTGTACGGTCAAAAGGTAATAAACTCTGAGCATCAATTATTTCAACTTCAATTCCAACTTGCGCTAAGTCTCTGGCAGCCTCTTCTACCAAACGCAAAGTGGATCCATAGGAAAGCACTGTGATATCTCTGCCTTCTTTGATCACTTCTGCAATACCAATGGGTGTAGTAAAGTCTCCTAAATTTGTAGGGAGCTTCTCTTTTAGTCGATACCCATTTAAGCATTCTATTACTAGAGCAGGATCATCTCCTTTTAGTAGCGTGTTATAAAAGCCTGCCGCTTTTGTCATATTTCTTGGAACAAGTACATGAATTCCACGTAGGTGATGAATAATTCCTCCCATAGGAGAGCCAGAATGCCAGATTCCTTCTAGCCGATGTCCTCGGGTTCTAACAATCAAAGGAGCTTTTTGTTTGCTGTAAGTTCGATATCGAACAGTTGCTAAATCGTCACTCATGATTTGCAGTGCGTACAAGAGATAATCTAAGTATTGAATTTCTGCTATGGGACGTAATCCTCTCATTGACAGCCCTATACCCTGACCTAAAATAGTGGCTTCTCGAATTCCTGTATCTGAAATTCTCCATTCTCCATACTTTTCTTGTAATCCTTCAAGTCCTTGATTAACGTCGCCTATTTGCCCAGAATCCTCTCCAAAGATGAGTACATTCTTGTATTTTGAAAGGATGGCATCAAAATTATCTCTCATAACAATTCTTGCATCTACAAGTTGAGCGTCTTTGGAATATTGAGGTCGATTTTCACCAATATTTAATGCAGAATCCGAATGTTCACTAATTAAGTGAGCTGAGTACTTTTCGTGTGCTGTTTCTATTGCGGTTTTGATAAAGTTTTGCAACTCTAATTTTTCTACCATGTCTTCGTCCTTCACATAGCGCAACACTTTTCTTGCAGCAGAAATCACATCTTTTTTGATAGGCTCAACAAGATTTGTAAGATCGTTCTTGGTCTTGCGGATAAAAATTCCATTAGAACTTTTTTTAGAGAGCATTTCTAAAATGGTGGTAAGATCATTAATTTGAGTTTTAATATCGCCTAAAAATGCATTCCAAGCGTTTCTTTTGGCTTCACTTACCTCTTTCTTAGCTGCTTTGTCTATTGCTAGCAGTTCTTCTTCAGATTCAACAAAACGCAATATATTACCGTGTGTATCTTCTAATTCAAAGTCTAAGATCCACTGACGCATTTTTTCAATACAGTCGTGTTCTCTCTCCCATTGTAGGCGCTTTGGAGATTTATATCTTTCGTGTGATCCTGAAGTTGAGTGTCCTTGAGGTTGTGTTAGTTCTTTGACGTGAATCAAGACAGGAATGTGGTCTTCTCTAGCTATTTTTGATGCTCTGGCATAGGTATCTATTAGCTGAACGTAATCCCAACCGTTCACCACAAAAATTTCGTATCCGTCGGTACCATTTTCTCTTTGGAAACCTTTCAAAATTTCAGAGATACTCTCTTTAGTAGTTTGGTGTTTTGCATGAACAGAAATTCCATATTCATCATCCCATATACTTGTTACCATTGGAATTTGCATCACTCCTGCAGCATTGATGGCCTCAAAAAATACACCCTCGCTGGTACTTGCGTTGCCTATGGTACCCCATGCAACTTCGTTGCCATTATTAGAAAACAAATGTGCGTTTTCTACTTCTTTAAGGTGTCTAAAAATTTTGGAAGCCTGAGCCAACCCTACCAATCGAGGCATCTGAGCAGCAGTAGGAGAAATATCTGAACTTGAATTGTATTGTAGAGTGAGATTTTTCCATTGCCCATTCTCGTCCAGCGAATGAGTGGCAAAATGCCCACCCATTTGACGACCTGCCGACATGGGATCTGCCTTGATATCTGTATGTGCATATAATCCCGCAAAAAACTGCTGAGCGGAAAGTTCGCCCAACGCCATCATAAAAGTTTGATCTCGATAATAACCCGATCTAAAATCCCCTTTTTGAAATGCTTTGGCCATGGCCAATTGAGGGACTTCTTTCCCTCCGCCAAATATTCCAAATTTTGCTTTCCCTGTAAGTACTTCTCTACGACCTAGTAAACTGCATTCTCTGCTGATACGAGCAATTTTGTAATCACTCAAAACTTCATTCTTAAAGTCCTGAAATGAAAGCTGTTGAGTTTGCTCTTTATCACTTTGTTTGGAAGTGTGAGAAGCAATAATATTTGGCATATAAGAATATATTACGATCTTGCAAAGGTAATATTTTTAGATGAAATTTAAAAATACTCTGAAATATTAAAAATTTCATAAAAAATATGGTTAAAAAGACGTTATTTATGAGAATAATTTAAAAAATTATGTAAAATAAAGTTAATTATGATTCTTGAGTTCAATTCAAGGTTCTAACCAATTTTAACCTTATGCTCCAAAAAATTTTGTATTCCTCAACTCTTGCGTCGAAAACACGATACTTGCGTCGGGATAGTTTATTGTTCTTTTTTGAAAAATCCCTCTGCCAATGGAAAGGGTCTTTTTCTTGAGTTTGACAGTTCAGAGTGTTAACTATGTGTATATAAGTTAGTTGATTTTTTATCGGCGCACTACTTTTTTATATAAAGTACTGATTTATAGTCTTTTTGCGAAGTGATATCCTTTGGCACTACGATTTTTAGAGATTTAGATACAACAGTTTGATTATCAGTTATTTTGACCTCATGTACACCACCTCCTCTGAATCACCGCCACTCTGTATCGCTGATAGCTGCATACGATCAAGCGTTTTGATGATTTGCCTCTCGCTTAAGGTCTTTACTTTGTTTCTAAGATCGTTTAAAAAGGTAAAGGCAACAAAGCACATCGCTATATGACCCATGATACGTTTGTTAGTCCAATAGAACATGGGGCGTATAGCTAATTGACTTTTGAGTGTTCTAAAAGTTCTCTCTACTTGCCATAGGTCTTTGTATTTTTCTAACAGTTCAGTAACCTCTAGGTTGATCTCAGGAGTATCGCTATTGGCGATGATGTACCTTGCCGCTCCTTTTGTTTTTGACTGTTTGTATTGTGAAGGGTTGTCCACCCATTTTTGAGCCTTTGCAATAGGTTTTTCACGCTCAAAGGTATCCTTATTGGCTCTTTTTTCAGAATAGGTACAAATGATACGTCTTCCTTTATAGTTCATCTCTGTGTAGGTAAGTTGTCCACTAGCATCTAAAGCGGTACGTTTTGTTGTATCTAACAGTACTGCCATGATTTTTTTAGGAAGATTTTTGATTCGGTCGCCTATAATATAATCCAGTCCTGGTGTTTGTAGGATAAACTCTTGATTGCTTTGGTCTATCTGGTATTGCTTCTTTAAAGTTTCTAAAGCATCTAACATGGTCTTTCCTTCATAGGTATTGCCTTGGTAGATTTGACAGATGATCGGGTTACGCATCTTATCAATCAACACGCCTAAAACCACTTGTATCTTATGTGCTTTACCATCTTTACCATAGCCTTTTTGGCGCAGACTTCCTTCTTGTTCTTTTTGACTCTCAAAATATAGCGTGGTCACATCATAAAAAACCACATCTAATTGTTGACTAAACAGCGTTTGTTGCACTTTAAAAGGATGCGCCTTTAAAAACTCTTGTTCCTCTGCCAAGATATCTAAACAACGATACAGATGATGTAGGGGGATTTGCCTATCGCAAATACCTGTATAATCGTTTTGAGTGAATGAACTTTGACGCTTGGAACAGGGATCATTCAATCGCTCAGCAATCATTAACTTAAAAGCATCTTGCCAATCAAAGCGAAGGCGTCGTTTATGGTTTACTTGCCCAGTAAAAGTATCAATGTCGTATATTGCCCATAACTTTTTTAGAACAAGACGATAGCCGTAATTGTAACGGGCTACTTCGTGGAAAGATTCAGGGATGATATCTTCAAAAGGTATAAAAATCAGTATGGATGGCCAAGGACGTGCATTAGACAATATCTATATTGAAAGATTTTGGAGAACGATTAAGTACCAGCATATTTACTTGAACCCAGAAAGTGATGGAATAAGCTTATACATTGGCATTAAAAGATGGTTAGAACGATATCATAACAAAAACCATCAAGGCATTAACCAGAAACCTATTGAAAAGTACAGAAATGCAGCATAAAAAATCAATTAAAAATGGTCTAAACTAATCGAGGTACTATATATTTTACAGAATTTCTTTAAAGAATTTATTTTTAGCTGTCAATTTGTCATATTTTTCCTATTTTGGTGGTATCTTTGACTGCATTTTGAATATTAGTTTTCTAAAGGAATTGTTTACACAAAGTTCAATACCTCAACAAAAGGAAGTAATCAAATATTAAATAGTTAGTTAGTATCAATTTAAACGAGTGAAACATACTGAGAGAGTTATTGATGAGAAAATTCAGGGGAAAGCCCTGATTACTGATCATAAGGAAGGTAATATTAAAAAACTTTACATAGAGAGTTATGGTTGTCAAATGAATATGAATGACAGCGAAATTGTAGCGTCCATACTCTCAAATGAAGGTTATAACACCACCCAAGATCTAAAAGATGCTGATTTAGTGTTGGTCAATACGTGCTCTATTCGAGAGAAAGCAGAAACTACTGTCCGAAATCGGTTGAAAAAATATGATCATGCAAAAAAATACAACCCTAGGATGAAGGTTGGTGTTTTAGGTTGTATGGCAGAGCGTCTGAAAGAAAAGTTTCTAGAAGAAGAAAAAATAGTTGACCTTGTTGTTGGTCCAGATGCTTACCGTGACCTCCCTCAATTAATTAAGGAAGTTGATGCTGGACGCGATGCAGTAAATGTCATCTTGTCTAAAGATGAAACCTATGGAGATGTTTCGCCAGTACGGTTAAATTCTTATGGTGTCTCAGCGTTTGTTTCTATTACGCGCGGGTGCGATAATATGTGCACATTCTGCGTAGTCCCTTTCACTAGAGGTCGAGAACGAAGTCGCGATCCAAGAAGCATCATAGAAGAAATTCGCTCTATGAAGGAGAAAAATTATAAAGAAATTACGTTGTTAGGTCAAAATGTAGATAGTTATTTGTGGTATGGTGGTGGTCTGAAAAAAGATTTCAAAAAAGCATCTGAATTGGCACGAGCAACAGCGGTCGATTTTGCCCAACTACTGGATATGTGTGCTATTGAATTTCCAAAAATGCGCTTTCGTTTCTCTACATCTAACCCACAAGATATGACTTTGGATGTGATTCATGTGATGGCTAAACACAAAAATATCTGTAAGTATATACATCTTCCTGTACAAAGTGGAAGTAACAGGATGCTTAAGCTAATGAATCGACAACATACTCGAGAGGAATATATACGTTTAGTCAATAAAATATATGAAATCATTCCGGAAATGGCGCTAAGTCAAGACATGATTGCTGGATTCTGTGGCGAAACAGAGCAGGATCATCAAGATACACTGGAATTAATGGAACATATAAAGTATAGCTTCGGTTTTATGTTTGCATATTCTGAAAGGCCCGGTACTCTTGCCGCTAAAAAAATGGAAGATACTGTTCCTCTTGCAGTTAAAAAACGTCGATTACAGGAAATTATCAATTTACAGCAACAACACAGTTTATACAGAGCGAAAGAACAGGTAGGGCAAATACAGGAAGTATTAATAGAGGGAACATCAAAAAAATCTGATTTGCATTGGAAAGGACGTAATACGCAGAATACTGTTGTTGTATTCCCCAAAGAACACTATAGGATGGGAGATTTTGTTCATGTGAAAATTGAAAATTGTACCTCCACCACCTTATTGGGAACAGCAATAAACTATTCTGATAACAATTAGTATTGCATTATGGAAAACTTACAAGCTATTAAACAACGATTTGGAATCATTGGTAATAATACGCAACTCAATAGAGCCTTGGAAAAGGCTACCCGGGTTGCACCCACTGATATCTCTGTATTGGTAACTGGTGAAAGTGGCGTTGGTAAGGAAAATATTCCGAAAATCATTCATTCGCTATCACATAGAAAACATGCAAAATACATTGCAGTAAACTGTGGTGCTATTCCAGAGGGTACCATAGATAGTGAGTTATTTGGTCATGAAAAAGGAGCATTTACAGGAGCTACTTCTTCTCGTAAAGGATATTTTGAAGTTGCTGATGGGGGAACTATCTTCTTGGATGAAGTTGGTGAGCTTCCTCTGACCACTCAGGTTCGACTACTCCGTGTACTAGAAAACGGTGAGTTTATAAAGGTGGGATCATCACAAGTTCAAAAAACCAACGTGAGAATTGTTGCTGCAACTAATATTCAAATGCAAAATGCAATTGCTAAAGAAAAGTTTAGAGAGGACTTGTATTATCGCTTGAGTACCATAGAAATCTCCCTCCCTCCTTTAAGAGAGCGCAATGGGGATATTCATCTGTTATTTAGAAAGTTTGCAGCAGATTTTGCCCAAAAATATAGAATGCCTACTATACGTCTAGATGAAAATGCTACAAATTTACTTCTACATTACCGTTTCCCAGGCAACATCCGTCAACTGCGAAATATCGCAGAGCAGATTTCTGTGGTAGAGGAGAATAGGGCAATTACCGCAGAAAAATTGAGCCAGTATTTACCCGATTATTCTGGGCAACTGCCAGCTGTTATCGGTCAAACATCAAGTCAAAATGATTTTGCCACGGAAAGAGATATCATGTACAAGATTTTGTTTGATATGCGTAACGACATTAATGATTTGAAAAAGCTCACTCTTGATTTGATGCAAAATGGGAATTCTGAAGAGGTGCAAGCTGAAAATCATCAATTGATTCAAAAAATTTATCACGATCAAAACGACATGACTCATCCCGTTGAAGTATTGCAAATTCCTCAACAATCCTCGCAAGACACTTATGATTTTATAGAAACCATAGAAGAAGATGAAAACCTATCTCTACAAGAAAAAGAAGTTGAAATGATCAAAAGATCGCTGAAGAAATATAAGAAAAGAAAATTGGCAGCCAAAGAACTGGGTATTTCGGAACGAACTTTGTACAGAAAAATCAAGCAATACGATTTATAATACCCTAACTTTATGAAAGAAAAATTAAAACTTAGTGTCTATTTTGTTGTACTATTAGCTATGTACTCCTGTGGAATTTACAAACTCAACACAGGAAACGTAGGTGATGCCAAAACAATTCAAGTTGATTTTTTTCCCAATCAAGCAGCACTGATAGAACCGACTTTGAGTCAGCGCTTCACTCAAGACATGCAGGGTTTATTTTTACGCCAGACCAATCTAGAGCTTGTAAACAATAATGGTGACCTTCGTTTTGAAGGGGAAATTACCCAATACAGGGTAAATCCAATGGCAGCTACTGCCCAACAAACTGCAGCTCAAAACCGACTGACGATTACAGTAAATGTTCGTTTTTACAATCGGTTAAAAGAGGAAGATGACTTCGAAAAACAATTTTCTTTTTACTCAGATTTTGATGCTAACGCACAACTCACTGGGGGTGTTTTAGATGCAGCACTAGAAGAAATCCTAGAGCGTATTATTCAAGATATTTTTAACGCCTCTATTGCAAAATGGTAATCGATGTAAAAACATATACTACATTACTCTCTCATCCAGAGCTTATAAAAGATGAGCAAGTTTCTGACTTAAGATCTATCATTAAAAAGTTTCCATACTTTCAATCTGCAAGAGCGCTTTATCTAAGAAGTTTGAAGAATCAGGACAGCTTCCGATACAATAACGAATTAAAAATTACCGCAGCCTACACAACCGACAGATCCGTCTTATTTGATTTTATTACTTCTTCACAGACTGAACCCCGTGAAAATATCCATCAGCAAATTTCTACTATGATTTTGGAAGAAATTCCTGTTATTACGGAAGATGTTATCGGGGGAGCCAGAAATGAATTAAATATGGGGAAACCCATCCGCTTTACCTCTAGAGAGGTTTATTCTTTTAACGAATGGTTACAACTATCAGCGAAAAAGCCTATTGCCAGAGAGAAAGAAAAATCATTGAGTAAATCTGATATAATAGATCAATTTATTAAAAATAATCCTAAAATTTCCCCACTAGAAAAAGGAGAAAAAATGGTGGTGAAGCTCACTAAAGATACGATGGACAATTCTTTAACAACCCAAACATTGGCTAAGGTCTATCTAGAGCAAAAAAAATATGCAAAAGCCATAAAAGCCTACGAGATATTAAGTTTGAAATATCCAGAAAAAAGTGGTTTCTTTGCTGACCAAATCAAAAGCATAAAAGTTTTACAAAAGAATGCAATATGACTAGCTACACAATCTTTTTAATATTGATCTTAATCATTGCAATTGCGTTAATTTTAATCGTAATGGTTCAGAACCCCAAAGGAGGTGGATTGTCTTCCACTTTCGGTGGTGGAGGCTCTTCCATAGGAGGTGTACAGAGCACAAATAACTTTTTAGATAGGACGACATGGACATTAGCCATTGCGATGTTTGCTCTAATTTTACTTGCAAACTTCGCGATTCCAAGGGAAAATGATAAAGGAATTAACATTGATAACACTCTAAATGAAGTGAATACTGTTCCAGCTCCATCACCTAACAAAGAGTTGCCCCCGACAACTAACGACTCTGAATAAAAAGTAAAGGACTACAAAAATACTAACAAATGACATGTTGGCATTTTTTTTATGAGAATCCTAAACTAGTATTGGTTATCTTGAAAATATGACAGTTTCAATTCATTGGCATAATTTCTGACTACTCTGAATCCAGAATTTAAATTAAAACTAAAAACATTATGAATATGGGATTAAACATCCAACCTTTAGCAGATAGAGTTCTCGTAGAACCTGCTGCAGCCGAAACAACTACCGCTTCAGGGATTATTATTCCAGATACTGCAAAGGAAAAACCACAAAAAGGGATCGTGGTTGCCATTGGCACCGGTAAAAAAGATGAACCTTTAACTGTAAATGTTGGTGACAACATTTTGTATGGCAAGTATGCTGGTACAGAATTGAAGTTAGAAGGAAAAGACTATTTAATGATGCGTGAAAGCGACATCTTAGCAATAATTTAATACTAAAAACGAATCAAAATGGCAAAAGACATAAAATTTGATGTAGATGCTAGAGACGGACTCAAAAAAGGAGTTGATGCTCTGGCGAATGCAGTTAAAGTAACGCTAGGACCAAAAGGAAGAAACGTAATTATCTCCAAATCATTTGGAGCTCCAACTGTCACTAAAGATGGAGTTTCTGTGGCCAAAGAAATTGAGCTAGAGGATGAACTCGAGAACATGGGTGCTCAAATGGTGAAAGAAGTAGCTTCAAAAACGAATGATTTAGCCGGTGACGGTACTACAACTGCCACTGTTTTGGCACAAGCAATTGTAAAAGAAGGGCTAAAGAATGTTGCAGCTGGAGCAAATCCTATGGATTTGAAAAGAGGTATTGATAAGGCTGTAAATGCTATCACTGCCGACCTTGAAAAACAGGCTCAGAAAGTTGGTGATGCTTCAGAAAAAATTCAACAAGTCGCTTCTATTTCATCCAACAACGATAGTACTATTGGAGAATTAATTGCTACTGCATTTGGAAAGGTAGGCAAGGAAGGGGTAATTACCGTTGAAGAAGCCAAAGGAACAGACACCTACGTTGATGTAGTTGAAGGAATGCAGTTTGATAGAGGGTATTTGTCACCTTATTTTGTAACTGATGCTGATAAAATGATTGCTGATTTAGAAAATCCCTACATTCTTTTGTTTGACAAGAAGATTTCTAATCTTCAAGAAATTCTTCCCATTTTAGAACCTGTTGCTCAGTCTGGAAGACCTTTACTAATTATTGCTGAAGACGTGGAGGGTCAGGCTTTAGCTACTCTCGTAGTGAATAAACTAAGAGGAGGACTAAAAATTGCCGCGGTGAAGGCTCCTGGTTTTGGTGATCGAAGAAAGGCCATGTTGGAAGATATTGCCATCCTTACCAATGGAACTGTTATTTCTGAGGAGAGAGGTTTTTCACTTGAAAATGCAACATTGGATTTGTTGGGAACAGCTGAGACAGTAACCATTGACAAAGACAACACTACTATTGTGAATGGAAATGGAGATCAGGATGCGATTAAGGCTAGAGTGAACCAGATTAAAGCTCAAATTGAAACAACTACTTCTGACTATGACAAAGAAAAACTCCAAGAACGCCTCGCGAAATTAGCTGGTGGAGTGGCAGTCTTGTATGTAGGTGCTGCTTCTGAAGTTGAAATGAAAGAAAAGAAAGATCGTGTAGATGATGCTTTGCACGCTACCCGAGCTGCTGTAGAGGAAGGCATTGTTGCTGGTGGTGGAGTTGCTCTCGTTAGGGCTAAAAAGGTATTGGAAAAAATAGCAACAGATAATCTTGATGAAACTACGGGAGTACAGATTGTAAACAGAGCAATTGAGTCTCCGTTAAGAACTATTGTTGAGAATGCAGGTGGTGAAGGATCTGTTGTTATCAATAAAGTTCTGGAAGGTAAGAAAGGTTTTGGCTATGATGCCAAGTCAGATGAATACGTAGATATGTTAGAAGCTGGAATTATTGACCCCAAAAAGGTGACCAGAGTTGCTCTAGAAAATGCAGCTTCAGTTGCAGGAATGATCTTAACCACAGAATGCGCCTTGGTAGATATTAAAGAAGATACGCCTGCTGGCGGTGGCGGAATGCCTCCAATGGGTGGTGGAATGCCAGGTATGATGTAACTAACTTGTTGTAAGATTATTTTATACACAGTTAAAGCCCTTTGCCACCTTGACAAAGGGCTTTTTTTGAGTTTTAAGTATTTGTTTTTGACACTAATTGTAAGGTACTCAATGATCTCTTAGCGATTGAAGATTGGATAAAAGTGACTCACACTCGATGATTATTTATAAAATGTTTCAACGGACAGTGGTTATAATGTTTGTTTTTCAAAAGAAGCTAAAGGTAAGCGTTGCTCAAGAGATTTAATATCTTCAGAAAGTCTTTCCAAAAACAGCCGATGTTCCTCAGATTTTGGGTGAAAAGGCGTGTGATTCAATCGTTTTTGAACTGCATCTACCTGACTCATTATTGCTAATTCCAATTTTGAAATCCAAACCCTCTCAAACGTATTCCAGATATATTGAATCGCAGTTTCATTTGGATGAATCATATCTCCAGCATAAAATCGATAATCTCGAAGCTCATCCATCATCAGTTCATAACTCGGAAAATAAAACACATGGTCTTCCGCATCTATAACCCGATGGAGACCAGTAATCAAGTGGGATTTGCTTCGCAGATTTTCAACAACCCCCTCCTTTAGATGCCGCACAGGTGATACGGTAAAAATAATAGTTACCTTGGGATTTATATTACTAACTAGAGCAATGATAGCCGACAAACTTTCCGTAATTGCATCCACAGAAAGCAACTCTTTTAAAAAATGTTTATTAGGAACCTTGTGGCAATTTGCAACAATCCTATCCGATTCAATATGCCTGTAAACCCAGGCAGTTCCTAAAGTAATGATAAGATGAGTTGCTTGAACAAGCTGATTCCCTGTTTTCTCGATTGCCAAATTCAGATTGCTTAGGACGTTGTTTTTTGAAAGGGCACTTAGCTCAGAATGGGCATCAAAAGAATGCCAACGTTCGTTGTGCATAAAAATATCCTTTTCACCATATTCTTTTTTGCTGATTGCGCTAGTAATCAATCTTTCAATGGCTTTAGGATGAAATAAAATACCCAACGGATTTTGAACAACTTGAAATTTAAAATAAGACAGTTGATCTCCGATATGTTTAGAAAAACACGAGCCCAGCAGCAGTAATTTTGACTGGTAATCTATTCTAGGTCTAGCTTCCTTAGGGAAAGCGATATGCGTTTGAAGGTTCAATGCGCTGAGACAATTTGGATTGTCTAGTTTTGTTGGTACGAATTTTAGTGAGCAAAATCACTTAAAGAATTATGACAAAAAAAGTTTACAACACAGAATTTAAACAAACCATAGTTTCGCTTTACCAGTCTGGTAAAACAGTTAATGAGTTATGT
>CAXRAW010000025.1:0-10985 GCA_964228785.1 Flavobacteriaceae bacterium | reverse complement strand
GAAAGTTGGATTGCTTGTATCTTCTTTGTAATGAATCTAGTAAAACTTGAAAAAATAGCAAAACAATA
The DNA here is from genome assembly GCA_964228785.1 of Flavobacteriaceae bacterium. Lineage (GTDB taxonomy): Bacteria > Bacteroidota > Bacteroidia > Flavobacteriales > Flavobacteriaceae > Polaribacter. The sequence continues at coordinate 10,917 of CAXRAW010000025.1, read as the reverse complement.
TGCTATTTTTTGTGCATTATTCAAAAATTGGTATCAATCTAGGATTTTTACCAATCTACTAATCGATCATGCTAATAGCTATACTAAAAAAGTTCTAAGGATAGAGACAAATCCAAAATTTAGACTTATGAATCCGTGAGAAAATCTGCAAGCCCTAAATATGCCTAAGTGGATGCTAGATAACTCATTTAAAATGAGTAAAAAAGACTCTTCTATTAAGAAATATTCTATGCTTACATATTTCGTCGATACTGGCCACCCACCTCAAAAAGTGCTGAGGTAATCTGCCCAAGCGAACAAACCTTAGTGGCTTCCATCAATTTTTCAAAGATATTTTTATTTTGGATAGCTGCTTGCTTAACAAGTCTTAGCTGCTCTGTTACCTTATCTTTATTTACCTTATGAAGGTCTTCTTTAGTTCTGATTTGAAATTTCTTTTCACCTTCAGTAGCTCGAATCACTTCTGCTGGCTGTATCGTCGGAGAGCCTTTTGAGCTTAAGAAAGTGTTTACACCAACAATAGGAAATTCTCTTGTGTGCTTCAGTGTTTCGTAATACAGACTTTCCTCTTGAATTTTTGACCGTTGATACATAGTCTCCATAGCACCTAAAACACCTCCGCGTTCTGTGATTCTATCAAATTCTAATAACACAGCTTCCTCAACCAAGTCTGTTAACTCTTCAATAATAAATGAACCCTGAATTGGATTTTCATTCTTTGTCAATCCTAATTCTTTATTGATAATTAACTGAATGGCCATAGCTCGTCGCACCGACTCTTCTGTGGGTGTTGTAATGGCTTCATCATAAGCATTCGTGTGCAAAGAATTGCAATTGTCATAGATGGCGTATAGTGCTTGTAGCGTAGTTCTAATGTCATTAAAATCAATTTCTTGAGCGTGTAACGAGCGTCCAGAAGTTTGAATATGATACTTTAACATTTGCGCTCTAGAATCGGCCTTATATTTATATTTAAGCGCTTTAGCCCATATTTTACGAGCAACGCGTCCGATAACCGCATACTCAGGATCAATCCCATTGGAGAAAAAGAAAGACAGGTTAGTACCAAATTTATTGATATCCATTCCTCTTGATAAGTAGTATTCTACATACGTAAACCCATTGGCTAGGGTAAATGCCAATTGCGTGATTGGATTGGCACCAGCCTCAGCAATGTGATAACCCGAGATAGAAACTGAGTAAAAGTTTCTCACTTGTTTTTCAATAAAATATTCCTGCACATCACCCATTAATCTCAGTGCAAACTCCGTAGAAAAAATACAAGTATTTTGTGCTTGATCCTCCTTTAAAATATCTGCTTGTACGGTCCCGCGAACTTGCGACAAAGTCTGAGCTTTGATTTTCTTATAAACATCTGAAGGTAGCACTTGGTCACCCGTTAAGCCCAATAGCATCAATCCTAGACCATTGTTTCCTTCAGGGAGTGCTCCCTGATAGGTAGGCCGTTCAAAACCATTGTGGTCATAAACTTCCTGTAGTTTGGTTTCTACCTGTTGCTCTAGGTTGTTTTCTGTGATGTATTTTTCACAGTTTTGATCGATTACGGCATTCATAAAAAATCCTAGCAATATTGGAGCTGGACCATTAATCGTCATACTCACTGAAGTCATTGGATGACTCAAATCAAAACCAGAGTACAATTTTTTGGCATCATTTAAACAGCAGATGGAGACACCAGCGTTTCCTATTTTCCCATAAATATCTGGTCGATAACCTGGATCATGACCATAAAGCGTAACACTATCAAAAGCAGTAGAAAGACGCTTGGCATCCATTCCCAAACTCACATAATGAAAACGCCTATTGGTTCGCTCTGGTCCACCTTCACCAGCAAACATTCGGGTAGGGTCCTCACCAGTTCTTTTAAAGGGATACAGTCCAGAAGCAAATGGAAATTCTCCTGGGACATTCTCTTGTGCGTTCCATCTTAGAAGATCACCCCAAGCTTTATACTTGGGTAAGGCCACTTTTGGAATATCTGAATGTGATAAAGACTGAGTATGTGTATTAATATTGATTTCCTTATCTCTTACTTTAAAAGTATAAACAGGATCTTTATAACGTTGAATCTTATCCTTCCAGCTTAAGATTACTTCCCAGTAGTAAGGGTCCAGATTCATTTTAACACGATCAAACTCTGCCAATAGTAAGGTCAAAAAATTTTGGTTTTCGTCATTTGTTGCTCTGCGAAGATTGTCTTCTTCTATACCAAACTTCGTTAGCTGTAATTGAGTATGGGTGACAGATTCCATTGTCTTAAGTACTCCATAGAGTGTTTGAGCGATATTCACCTGTGCATCTACTCGCTGGTCATAGGCTCTGTTGTTTTCGGCAATTTCTGATAAATAGCGTGTCCTAGCTGGTGGAATTACAAAAATCTTTTCAGACATCTCTTTGGTGATCTCAAAGGAAGATGTCAGATCTGCATGGGTTTTTTCAACTAATTGATCCATGATAGCCTTGTACAAACCATTCATACCAGGGTCATTAAACTGTGATGCAATGGTGCCATAAACAGGCAAATCATCCATGTGAACATCCCAAAGGTTATTGTTGCGCATGTACTGTTTTTTCACATCACGCAATGCATCTAAAGCTCCACGTTTATCAAATTTATTAACAGCCACCAAATTGGCAAAGTCCAACATATCAATCTTTTCAAGTTGTGTGGCAGCGCCAAACTCGGGAGTCATCACATACAGAGAAATGTCAGAATGTTCAATGATTTCAGTATCAGACTGGCCAATTCCTGAAGTTTCTAAAATAATTAAATCAAATTCGGCAGCCTTGAGAACTTCTACGGCTTCATGAACATATTTTGATAATGCCAAATTAGATTGACGTGTGGCTAGAGAACGCATGTAAACCCTAGGGCTGTTAATAGCGTTCATCCGAATACGATCACCAAGTAGAGCCCCGCCAGTTTTTCTCTTTGACGGATCTACAGAAATTAGTCCAACAGTTTTTTTAGGGAAATCAATTAAAAATCTCCTAACTAACTCATCCACTAAACTCGATTTCCCTGCACCACCTGTTCCAGTAATTCCCAATACTGGTGTTGTTGATGTTTTATTTTTTCTGTGTATGCTATCTAAAGCCTCACTGGCTATCTCAGGGAAGTTTTCCGCGGATGAAATAATACGTGCGATACTGGGTGTTAGATCAATTTTTTTTGACTCAGTAAGTTTGAGATGCATAGCATTCATCAACTGATCCACTTCACCATTTAAGACATCTCCAATAGCAAAATCAGATCGCTGAACTAAATCATTGATCATCCCTTGCAGCCCCATTTTCCGACCATCGTCGGGAGAGTAGATTCGTGTAATTCCATAATCCATTAAATCTTTGATTTCTTTGGGAAGAATCACACCACCACCACCGCCAAAAATATTGATATGACCTGCTCCTTTTTCTTGTAAAAGATCATACATGTACTTAAAATACTCGTTATGTCCGCCTTGGTAAGAGGTTATTGCTATGGCATTCACATCCTCTTGAATGGCACAATGGACAACCTCTTCAACACTGCGGTCGTGACCCAAGTGAATGACTTCTACACCGGTAGCCTGAATAATCCTTCTCATAATGTTAATTGCCGCATCATGACCATCAAAAAGAGAAGCTGCAGTGACAATTCTTACTTTGTGTTTGGGTTTGTAAGGAGTAATTTGTTCCATTCGTAAAAAAAGGCTGAATTTAGGTTTGCAATTTATGAAATTTTCAAAAAACAGTTGTTTTTTTTGAAGTGATAAAAACAAATCCATTCAAAAAATAAATATCTTTGTTTGAGATTAAAGAAAATGAATTCATGACCTTCCAAGAGCAAATCAAACAAGGCATTCCAGATGTTTTGCCCGCAAAAAAAAAGTATGACGAATCCATCAATCATGCACCAAAGCGAAAAGAAATTTTAAGTAATGATGAGAAGGTGCTGGCATTGCAGAATGCACTGCGTTATTTTGATCCAAAACATCATACTGAACTCCTACCTGAATTTAGGGAGGAATTAGAATGTTATGGGAGAATTTATATGTATCGATTTCGTCCAGATTACGAAATGTACGCACGACCCATTGATGAATATCCTGGGAAGTCTGCTCAGGCAAAAGCCATCATGCTCATGATTCAAAATAATCTTGATCACACAGTTGCTCAACATCCACATGAATTGATTACTTATGGTGGAAATGGGGGTGTTTTCCAAAATTGGGCACAATACCTGCTAACGATGAAATACTTGTCTGAAATGAATGACAAGCAAACATTGGTCATGTATTCGGGGCATCCCATGGGATTGTTTCCTTCCAATAAAAACGCACCGAGAGTGGTCGTGACCAATGGAATGATGATTCCTAACTATTCCTCATCAGATGATTGGGAAAAATTTAATGCATTAGGTGTTACACAATATGGTCAAATGACTGCGGGGAGTTATATGTATATCGGTCCTCAAGGCATTGTACACGGAACCACTATTACTGTATTAAATGGATTTAGAAAAATTGGAAAATCTCCCAAGGGAAACTTGTTTGTAACTGCTGGGCTCGGAGGTATGAGTGGAGCACAACCCAAAGCAGGAAGTATCGCAGGATGTATCACTGTATGTGCTGAAGTAAATCCCAAAATCACCCAAATTCGCCTTGATCAGCAATGGATTGATGAGAAAATTACCGATATCAATCAATTAGTCACTCGAGTTCGAAGAGCCAAGGAAAATCTAGAAACGGTCTCTCTAGCTTATTTAGGAAACGTGGTAGAGGTATGGGAGGTGTTTGATAAGGAGCACATACACATCGATCTTGGATCGGATCAAACATCTTTACATAACCCTTGGGCTGGTGGATATTATCCCGTAGACATGTCTTTTGAAGCATCGAATCAGATGATGTCGGAAGATCCTAAACTGTTCAGAGAGAAAGTAAAGGAATCTTTAAGGCGTCATGCGGCAGCGGTTAACAACCACACTGCAAAAGGAACATATTTCTTTGATTATGGAAATGCGTTTTTATTGGAAGCAAGTAGAGCGGGAGCTGATATTATGGCGGAAAATGGAAGAGATTTTCGCTACCCTAGCTATGTACAAGATATCATGGGACCCATGTGTTTTGATTATGGCTTTGGTCCTTTTCGATGGGTATGTGCCTCTGGAAATCCAGAAGATCTAAAAAGAACAGACCAGATCGCCTGTGAGGTACTAGAAGAAATTAAGAGAAACTCTCCGTCAGAAATTCAGCAACAAATGGCCGATAATATCCAATGGATTCAAGGAGCTCAGGAAAATAAACTTGTAGTCGGTTCACAAGCAAGGATCTTGTATGCAGATGCCCAAGGAAGAATTGAAATTGCTGAGGCATTCAATAAAGCCATCAAAAGAGGTGAAATTGGTCCGGTGATCTTGGGGAGAGATCATCACGATGTTTCAGGAACAGATTCACCCTACAGAGAAACTTCAAATATCTATGATGGCTCTAGATTTACCGCAGACATGGCCATTCACAATGTCATAGGAGATAGCTTTCGTGGTGCTACATGGGTATCCATTCACAACGGAGGAGGAGTTGGATGGGGAGAGGTGATCAATGGTGGTTTTGGCATGCTTCTTGATGGTAGTAAGAAAACCTCAAAAAAGCTAAAATCGATGCTCTTTTGGGATGTTCACAACGGAATAGCAAGAAGAAGTTGGGCAAGAAATGACGAAGCCATATTTGCTATCAAGCGCGCCATGACAAGAGAAAAGAGGTTAAAAGTGACGCTTCCAAATAAAGTGAACAAGAGATTACTTAACAATATATAGACGATCAGATTATGAAACTCTTAAAATTATATCCACTCCTTTTGCTAATAGTCCTGTCGTCCTGTAGCTCTGTGAGAGTAACTTCAGATTATGATACTAAAGCTGAATTCAAAACGTACAAAACTTTTGCATTTTATAAAAAAGGAATTGACAAAGCAAAAATCTCTGACCTTGATAAAAAGAGAATTATGAGAGCAATTGAAAAAGAATTAGTCGCCAAAGGATATACAAAATCCTCTAATCCTGATTTTTTAGTGAGTATTTTCACCAAATCTAGAGAACGTGTGAGCATTAATAACAACAACAATTTTGGTTGGGGATGGGGATATCATCCTTGGTTAGGAATGAATCAAAATATTAGAGTAAACCAATATACCGAAGGAACATTGTTTATAGATATTATCGATAAAAATAAAAATGAATTGATATGGCAGGGAATTGGTTCTGGTGCCATGAGAATGAAAAATCCAAAGAAAAAAGAAAAAAGGGTGAACACATTCGTCAAAGAAATATTATCTGATTATCCTCCTGAGGACCAAGCAGAAAAATAACCTGATAGACGTTATTGCAACAACGTCTTTTTTATCAACTTATCTTGACTTTTTCTACTTCTCAAAAAATGGTTGAAACTCACCCGTGTGTTGTTACCTTTTTGATCGAAGCACCGCTATAATCCCAAAAAAAGTGCATTATCTGGTCAAATGTTAATATATTTTCGGTCCAAAACAAAAAGTCAACATGAGTTCTTTTTAGTGCCTTAAATAATTCCATCGCTGGGTTAGGAGTTTCTTACTAATATGTGATATTTTTGCAGGGATGTACAACAAACGAGTAGAACTCACAGAAGAAGATTTTTACCTCAACGAACAAGGATACAAGGTTTTTACTGAGGTTTACCATCTAAAAAGAGGTTATTGCTGTCAAAGTGGTTGTAAACATTGTCCCTATGGCTATGATAAAAAGAAAGGGTCTTAAAAATTTATGATCCTGTACGGAAGATTACCTTTGCCAGTATTGTAAAATAGCTATCCTAACCTTTCTCTCAGCTCTTTAAAATAGTCAAAGGCTTTCAGTAATCTGCTCCCATGCCAACTAAACATCTCACCATCAACAAAAACTGTTGTTGCATGTGGGGTAAACCGATTGATTTCCAGAGCATATTCTTTTTTGAAAGGATAAGGCTCAGAAGAAAGAAAAATCAAATCAAGATCGCTTTCTATCTTTATTTTTTTTAGTTCAACTTTTGGATAGCGTTCTCTAGATTGATAGATATTCTGGTATTTATTCATCTCAAGCAGATGATGAATAAAAGTGGTATGCCCGGCTACCATCCAGGGATTTCTCCAGATGAAGTACACTACTTTTAGCGGTTTTTTATCCTTGATGTAAGATTGAAAATCTTTAATTTTAAATTTAAGTGTATCAACTATAGTAGAGGCTTCAACTTGCTTGTCAAATAAATTTCCATATTCCTGAGTCAATTTTAAAGTATCTTCTAAGGTGTAAATTTCTGAAACATGAACAGGGCAAATCTGCGAACACATTTCAACAATATCTTTGGTATTCTCTTCTTTATTACATAGAATAATATCGGGATTTAAGTCTATTATTTTTTGAACTTTGATATTCTTGGTACCACCCACAATTGTTTTTCTTTGTCTTGCACGGTACGGATGTACACAGAACTTTGTTACCCCTACAATTTTGTTTTCAAGACCAAGATCAAAGAGTAATTCAGTTTGACTTGGAACAAGGCTGATAATCCTTTTAGGCGGACGTTTAATGTTTAGGGTATAATCGATTTCATCAATTTGCACTTATCTCAGAATTTCTTGCATTTCTCTCTGTAATTCAGAAGCTTTTTTTGCTGCCTCTTCAGCAAAATCCTCTCTATTAGACGCATAGATGATCCCGCGAGAAGAGTTGATTAATAAACCAACCTGATTGTTCATTCCATATTTACAAACCTCTCTGAGATTTCCTCCTTGAGCACCAACACCCGGTACAAGTAGGAATGCACTGGGGATAATTTTTCTAATCTCTGTTAGATACTCAGCTTTGGTTGCACCAATAACGTACATTAGATTTTTGGAATTCTTCCACACTTTAGAAACAGTCAACACTTCTTTATACAATTCCTGATGATCTACTTTTTTAACCTGAAAATCATATGCCCCTTGGTTAGAAGTTAGTGCAAGTAAAACGGTGTGTTTGTTGTGAAAAGTCAAAAATGGCTCAACAGAGTCTTTACCCATGTAAGGAGCAACAGTAACACTGTCAAAACCCATATCTTCAAAAAACGCCTTGGCATACATCGATGCGGTATTACCAATATCACCTCTTTTAGCGTCAGCAATAGTAAAAATGGCTGGATGATGAAGGTTGAGGTAATCAACTGTTTTTTTCAGAGATCTCCAACCATCAACCCCATAGGCTTCATAAAATGCAGTATTGGGTTTGTAGGCTATACACAAGTGATGAGTAGCATCAATAATCGCCTTGTTAAATTCGAAAATAGGATCTTCCCTCTCCAATAAAAAAGACGGAATCTTATTCAGATCAACGTCCAACCCGATACATAAAAACGACTTTTTTTTCTGAATCTGAGCGTAGATTTCTGCTGTGGTCATGTATTCCTTTAAAAGTTGTACAAAGGTACGTTTTTTTGGGACTTTCCACTATCTTTGTGACATATCACATCTACATGATTCGTTACATTACAAGGAAACTTTTTTATGGATTTCTTACTCTTTTTGGTGTTGTAACAGTCATTTTTCTACTCTTTAATATTCTTCCTGGCGATCCAGCAAGAATGCTGTTAGATCAACGAGAAGACTCAGAACAACTGGCGAACATTCGCAAAAAATATGGTTTTGATCAATCAAAAGTTAAGCAATATGGCTATTATCTAAATGATTTATCACCGTTATCACTACATTCTCACAACACAGATGATTATACCTTCCTAGACAACAACAGATATACATACACCCCACTTTTTTCGATGGGAAATACAAGTTTAGTATTAAAATATCCTTACCTCAGAACTTCCTTTCAAAAAAATGGCAAGCGAGTCTCAGAGGTCATCGCAGAAACCCTTCCCAATACAGCAATTCTAGCTGTTTTTGCTATTGCTATTGCCATGACTTTGGGAATCGTTTTAGGGGTATTATCAGCCGTTTACAAAGACACTTCTTTTGACCGAATAACCTCCGTAATCAGCACCTTAGGAATGAGTGTACCCTCCTTTTTTTCTGCCATTTTATTTGCGTGGATCTTTGGCTTTGTTTTACACGAGGCCACAGGATTGGAAATGACAGGCAGCTTATATGTTGTAGATGATTTTGGCGAGGAGAGTTACATCCAGTGGAAGAATTTAATCCTCCCTGCAATAGTATTAGGAATTCGCCCGCTAGCCGTTGTCATTCAGCTCATGCGCAATTCACTGCTAGAAATTTTAAGTATGGACTATATAAGAACTGCAAAAGCCAAAGGGCTAACAATGTTTCAAGTCATTAAAAAGCATGCCCTAAAAAACGCGTTAAATCCTGTAATCACAGCAATATTTGGGTGGTTTGCCTCTATGTTAGCAGGAGCAGTTTTTGTGGAATATATTTTTAATTGGAACGGTTTGGGTAAAGAAATTGTCAATTCTCTAAATACATTAGATCTCCCGGTAATTATGGGAAGCGTATTAGTAATTGCAACACTGTTTATTACCATTAATATTTTAGTAGATATACTCTACAGCTGGTTAGATCCAAGAATTCGCTTGCAGTCGTAAAAAATAGTATGATTCGTTGTAGACTTGTATCTGAGTTGCGAGGCATTTCGATTTAGTTTTTCCACGGAAGCACGATTAAGAAATCTCCAAGCAGTAAATCTTAGGAGACGATTATTTGATGACAAAAGGGGAAAAGGTACACATTGGACGGCTTTCTCAATTTCTGGTGGATTCACAGATATGTAATGCTGAACAGAAGGAAGATATTTCCTTGTTTAAAGTCACTAAAATAACTGATAAAATGTAGTAAAAGACTTCAGAAAATAAGTACTTTAGTACAACTAAATATACGTTATTATGAGAAAAAATATTGTTGCAGGAAACTGGAAGATGAATTACAATGTCGAGCAAACCCAGCAATTAATCAACGACCTGAAAACCTCCTTAGAGCAAGTGACATACAGTGCAAGAGTACTAATAGCCCCAACATCTGTTAACCTTTCAGCAGCAGTATCCAGTACAAAAGGAACATCCATAGAAGTGGCTGCACAAAACGTACATCAAGCAGAAAGCGGTGCTTACACGGGTGAGATTTCTGCCGATATGCTCAAATCTATTGGAGTAAAAACAGTGATTATTGGACACTCCGAAAGACGAACCTATTTTGGAGAAGACGACACTTTGCTCAAAGAAAAGGTAAAGACAGCTCTTGCAAAAGGGATGGAAATTATTTTTTGCTTCGGCGAAAAGCTAGACGATAGGAAATCAGGAAATCACTTCTCAGTAGTAGAAAGTCAGTTAAAAAATGTGTTATTCGATCTAGACGTCAATGAATGGAAACAACTCGTACTTGCCTATGAGCCTGTTTGGGCAATTGGCACAGGAGAGACCGCAAGTCCAGCACAAGCTCAAGAGATGCATGCGTTTATCAGAAACTTAATTTCTAAAGCCTACGGAGAGGTAGTAGGAAACAGCATTTCTATCCTCTACGGAGGAAGCGTAAAGCCAGCAAATGCAGAAGAAATCTTTTCTAAGGCAGACGTAGATGGAGGTTTAATAGGAGGAGCATCATTAAAGTCAGCCGATTTCACAGCCATTGTCACAGCATCAAAATCCTAAATTTAAATCAAATAAATAGGATAAATACACAGGTTTTTTTAAGGGCGTTCCCCTGTGGGTCGCGCTATCCGCTATATCTTTTTTGCTTTAGCAAGACAAAAAAGAATGCCGCTTTTATCGCTTCTATGTTGTAATCCTAGAAAAAGTTCAATAATTTCTTTCCTTTGGTTTCTAATTTACTGTTCATCAGTATTTTTTTATCTTCTTTATTTTAAAACTAGCCATGATGACGATCATGGCTTGTTGAACTGGAGAC
>CAXRAW010000024.1:0-19489 GCA_964228785.1 Flavobacteriaceae bacterium | reverse complement strand
TTGTTGCGATTGCTCTAAAATAATTTTTTGAGCCTCTGACAAACGGCGTTCTAATTTTAGTAATTTAGATCTCAAATCCACATCGCTAATTTAAAAAAATTATACTTTTGTCTGAAAGAAATTAAGCGGCTGGATAGTTACGTATTTTCTTTGCACCAAAAATCAATCCCTAGATGAATATTTCGCTGATTTGAAGCTGCTTCTCCAATGAATTGCTGATTCTTGTAAAAGGTTCTTTCTTCTAAATATCCACCATAGGCTACTTGTGTATGGTGATTTTCTAGGTGTTGGTAGATAAATTGGCTTAGTTGTTCTGTATTGGTCGCTATTGAAGCAACCCCTCTATGGAGTTTTTTCGTCAGTTTAAATTTACGACTCTTGTTTCTTATGTAACTATTTATTTTGATAAGAGTATAAACCCTTGCTCTTCTCGTTCCTCCCGAGGATTTTTTTTGATTAAGTATGCTGTTTTTTTATCAGGTTTAGCGCTGAGCCTTCTTTAAACCATTCAATTTGTCCGGTGTTGTATGTATGGTTTGCTTTTATAACGTCTTTGGTACCATCTGAGTGAACAACTTCTATGGTTAGGGGTCTTCCCGGACTAAATTCACTTAAATCTAAAAAGTTAAATGTATCGTCTTCTTGAATTAGATTGTAATCGTTTTCATTATTGAAAGTAATTCCTAGCATTCCTTGTTTTTTAAGGTTTGTCTCATGTATCCTAGCGAAGGATTTTACCAAGACTGCAACCACCCCTAGATGACGTGGCTCCATGGCCGCATGTTCGCGTGAGGATCCTTCGCCGTAGTTGTGGTCTCCTACTACTATTGATGGAATTCCTGCTGCTTTGTATGCCCGCTGTATTTTAGGGACGGCGTCATATTCACCATTCATTTGATTTTTGACATAGTTGGTTTTCATATTATAAGCATTCACCGCTCCAATGAGGCAGTTATTGGAGATATTGTCTAAATGACCTCTAAAGCGTAACCAAGGTCCTGCCATGGAAATGTGGTCTGTAGTACATTTTCCATGTGCTTTGATTAACAGTTTTGCTCCTGTTATTTGATCTCCTATTGGGGCAAACGGAGTAAGTAGCTCTAGTCGTTCTGAATTGGGATCTACGGTAATTTCTACATGACTTCCGTCTGCTTCTGGCGCTAAGTATCCATTATCTTTTACTTCAAAACCTTTTGGTGGTAATTCCCATCCTGTAGGTTCATCTAACATCACTTCTTGTCCGTCTTTATTGATGAGTGTATCTTTTAGTGGATTGAAATCCAAGCGACCTGCAATAGCGATTGCTGCAACTATTTCAGGAGATGCTACAAAGGCGTGGGTATTGGGATTTCCGTCTGCTCTTTTGGCAAAGTTCCTGTTAAAAGAGTGAACAATGCTATTTTTTGGAGCATTTTTTGGATCTTCATATCGGCCCCACTGACCGATACAGGGCCCACAGGCATTGGTAAATATTTTTGCATCTAATTTTTCGAAGATTTCTAAGATTCCGTCTCTTTCTGCTGTGTAACGCACTTGTTCTGATCCTGGGTTGATTCCAAATTCTGCCTTGGTGGTGAGTCCTTTGTCTAGTGCTTGCTGTGCAATGGAGGAAGCTCTGGATAGGTCTTCGTAGGAAGAGTTGGTACATGAGCCTATAAGTCCCCATTCTACTCGTAATGGCCAGTCATTGTCGGATGCTTTTGTGGTCATCTCTTGACCAACATTGGTGGACAGGTCTGGTGTGAAGGGACCGTTTAGTAATGGCTTTAATTCGGAAAGATTGATATCAATTACTTGATCAAAATACTGATCTGGGTGATTGTAAACTTCGAGATCTGCTGTTAAATATTCTTTCACTTGGTTCGCTGCGTCTGCTACGTCCGATCGGTCTGTTGCACGTAGGTAGCGCTCCATTGTCTCGTCATAGCCAAATGTAGATGTGGTAGCACCGATTTCTGCGCCCATGTTACAAATCGTTCCTTTTCCTGTGCATGACATTGCTGTGGCTCCCGGTCCAAAGTACTCTACAATGGCTCCTGTACCTCCTTTGACTGTAAGAATTTCGGCAACTTTTAAAATCACATCTTTGGGTGCTGTCCATCCCGATAGTTTTCCTGTTAATCGGACACCTATGAGTTTTGGGAATTTTAATTCCCAAGGCATTCCGGCCATTACATCTACTGCATCAGCACCTCCTACACCAATGGCTACCATTCCCAATCCTCCTGCGTTGACGGTATGAGAATCGGTTCCTATCATCATCCCTCCTGGAAATGCATAGTTTTCTAGGACTACCTGATGAATAATTCCTGCTCCTGGCTTCCAAAATCCGATACCATATTTATTGGAAACGGACTCTAAAAAATTGAATACTTCATTGCTGTTGTTTAACGCTGCTTGTAGGTCTTTGGTTGCCCCTACTCTTGCCTGAATCAAGTGATCACAGTGAACAGTAGTGGGAACCGCTACTTTGGGTTTCCCTGCTTGCATAAACTGCAACAAAGCCATCTGTGCTGTTGCATCTTGGCAAGCAATTCTATCTGGGGCAAAATCCACGTAATCTTCGCCCCTTGTAAATGCTTTTGTAGGATGGCCGTCCCATAAATGGGCATATAATATTTTTTCTGCCAAAGTGAGAGGTTTTCCTGTAATTTTTCTAGCCGTATCTACACGTTCTACAACTCTGTCATAAACCTCTTTGATCATATTGATGTCAAAAGCCATTTGAAGTATTTTTTAAATTAAATTTTACTTGTTTAAATGTACATGAATTCTACGGTATTTAATCACTTCCATTTATTGAGTCATTGACCTTTATTTGACCAATTCCTGAGTGAGATTATCATGCTGGACAAAACTACAATTTTTGTATGATATTTTTATCACAAACAATAGATAGCTTTCGTTAATTGATAGGAAAAATTGATTTCGAATTGCTAGTCGATCGATAGGGATTTAATTTTCTACCGTTGGCTTAATTGTCAATGGTTACAAACAAAAAAGGTTGAGAGATTTTAAAATCTCTCAACCTTTTTAATGTTTAGTCGGGGTGGCAGGATTCGAACCTGCGACCTCCTGCTCCCAAAGCAGGCGCGATGACCGGGCTACGCTACACCCCGAAAATATTTTTCTAATCTTTAATTGATATTTGAGGGATGATCCACATCATATCGTGAACTCACGTTACTCAAAAAGAATAAGAACACGCAATTTTGTTGCGGAGAGACCGGGATTCGAACCCGGGCATCCAAAAGGATGACAGCTTAGCAGGCTGCTGCATTACCACTCTGCCACCTCTCCCTAATTCCAATACTCATAATTAGAATTAAAAAAATTGCTTCCTCAGAGATAAATTCTGTCTGACCTTTAGTAGTGATACACTAAAGAAAATTTATTTCTTAAGGCGGGTGCAAATGTAAGATACCCATGACAATTTCGCAAGGTTTTTAAAAGAATTTTACTCAGGATATGCTACTCGCAAATGGTAGATATTCATCAATTTTCTCTTAACTACCTTCTTGATCATTTCAATCTCTCTAAAAGTAATATTTGAATTTATAAACTGATTGTCTGATTTCTGTTTTTCAACAATCCTATCAATCAAATCATTAATTGACTGAGCAGTGGGTTGTTTTATACTTTTTGAGGCTGCTTCTGCTGCATCACAAATCATCAAAATGGCAGTCTCTTTAGAAAACGGAATAGGTCCTTTATACTGAAATTTTTTTACATCTATATTTTCATTTATTTCTTTTTCTTTCATGTAAAAATAATACACAAAACTGGTTCCGTGGTGTGTACGTATAAAGTCAATAATGCGATCTGGTAGTTGATACTTCTTAGCTAATTCAATTCCCTTGATAACATGATCTGTGATGATCTTAGCACTATCCACAGGTGATAGATCGTTATGAGGATTTACCCCTGTTGACTGGTTTTCAGTGAAGTAAATCGGATTCAATATCTTACCAATGTCATGATACAAAGCCCCTGTTCTTACTAGCATAGAATTTGCTCCAATTTCATTTGCTGCGGCTTCGGCAAGATTAGCCACTTGCATCGAGTGTTGAAATGTTCCAGGAGCTTTTTCATTTAACTCTCGTAATATCTTAGTGTTTGTATTGGACAACTCTAGGAGTGTAACATCCGAAACCAAACCAAAAATCTTTTCATACACATAAATAAAGAAGAGCGATAAAAATGACAATACTCCGTTGGATGCAAACATGATTAGGTATTCCCATTTAATTTCACTGGCATTGCCTTCTTTAATCACAGAAAATGCTACATAGGTAATCATGTATATTAAAGTAATCTGACCTATGGATATGAATAAGTTAGCACGCTTATACAATTCAGAAACAGTAAGAATAGTCACTATTCCTGCAATAATGTGCAGGTATATAAACTCAAAACTATTAGGAACTATAAACCCTAGAAGAAGGATCGTTAATACGTGTACAAACAGTCCTAAACGCGCATCAAAAAATGCTTTTAAGATGATTGGCAGAATGCTTAAGGGAACTACATAGAGATAATCCACGTTGTATTTGACAACCAGTGTCTGAATCAAAATCATTAAAACGATGTTGAAAAAAATAAAGGTTACTTTATTGTTGTTGTCAAAAATTTCGTCTCTATATTTTCTCAAGAATAACAGCAACATCAATAGTGCTATCGAAACTAGCACAGTGTAGCCCAAAACAATCCAGTAATAGTTCGCCTGAGTCCATAATTTCGATTCAAATTCTTTTTTCAAAGAGCTTAGTATTGCCAACTTCTTTCCCTCGACAATATCTCCTTTTAAAATAATCAACTGACCTTTGGAAACTTTTCCTTTCGTAGGAGAGATCTCCTTAATAGACTCGTCTATGACTTTTTGAGTAAAGCGATTATCATAAGAGACATTGGGTTGAATGATTTCAGATAGAATATGAAGATTCAGATTTTTTGAGTATGTATTCTGAAAGGAGCTCAGCCTATTTTTAATCAAATTAGACACCTCAACAGAGTTCATCAGGTTGTTGTAAATGATATCTTTAACTTCTGTATCTTTTTTGATGGCAATAATCTCATTTTGGTTTGCAACCACTTTTGAACTAGAGGGCTCTAAAAACCCTCGATCATATACCGCAGTGATGATAGAGCGTCCTGTTGATATCATCAATGCTATTTCGTTGTCAGACAAGGAATCGCTAGCTCTAATAAATGAACACCTTAACTCATAATCTTCCTTTACTTCTTCAACAATATTTCTGTCGTACAAAAAGTAAGGTTTTGAATTCATTCTTATGCGTTGAATCTCCTTTTCAATTTCCTCTGGACTCTTTTCAATGGCAAAGTCAAATGGCGCAATCAGGTTGTTGTATTGCCATGGTTTTCCCTTGGTAAAGTCGTACTTAAACTGTCCTCTTTTAGGAAACAGATAAACGATGGCTGAAGCAGTTATCAAAAAAAGAATTACTTTAAAAACAGAAGCGTTGTGTTGATGTAATCTGTTTACCGTGTTACTCATCTTTTTTACTTAGAGACACAAACTTAACCTAAAAAATTTAGATCAAAAATTCCAAGGGAATATTCCCCATCAAATTCCTAAAAATGGTTAATTTCGCAGTACAAACCAAGACTACACAAACCAATATAATGAATCGAAAAGAAGCAGTAATCGTATCCGTAGCCCGGACTCCAATAGGAAGTTTTATGGGTAGTTTATCCACGATCCCGGCACCGAAATTAGGAGCAATAGCCATCAAAGGCGCATTAGATGCTATAAATTTAGACCCAAAATTTGTAGAGGAAGTATTGATGGGTAACGTGATTTCTGCGGGTCTAGGCCAGGCTCCTGCAAGACAGGCAGCAATGTATGCAGGAATACCAAATACTGTTCCTTGTACAACGATTAACAAAGTCTGTTCCTCGGGGATGAAGTCAATAATGCTAGCAGCACAAACCATTGAACTAGGGAACGCTGACGTTGCTGTTGCTGGTGGGATGGAAAATATGAGTGCCATACCTCATTACTACCACGCAAGAAAAGCAACTAAATTTGGAGCTGCTACCATGGAAGATGGCATGCAGAAAGACGGACTAGTGGATGTTTATAATCAAGTTACCATGGGTGTTTGTGCAGACACCTGTGCCAAGGAGTATCACTTTTCCAGAGAAGATCAAGATGCTTATGCAATTCAATCCTATAATAGGGCAGCCAGCGCCTGGAGTGCTGGGAAATTTTCAGAAGAAATTGTCCCTGTTGAAATTCCACAAAGGAGAGGTGAGCCGATATTGTTTACAGAAGATGAAGAATATAAAAATGTAAAGATAGAAAAGATTCCAGCCCTACGTCCTGCGTTTACTAAAGACGGAACTGTCACCGCTGCCAATGCCTCAACAATTAATGATGGCGGAGCCGCCCTAGTTCTGATGTCTGTAGAAAAAGCCCATGAACTAGGTCTAAAACCCATTGCCAAAATTAAAAGTTATGCAGACGCTGCACACGAACCAAAATGGTTTACAACAGCACCTGCAAAAGCCTTACCTAAAGCCTTAGATAAGGCAGGAATCTCTATTGATGATGTCGATTTTTTTGAACTAAACGAAGCTTTTTCTGTTGTTGGTTTGGCAAATATGAAAATTCTTAATTTAACCAGTGAAAAAGTCAATGTCAATGGAGGTGCAGTCTCTTTAGGACATCCACTAGGAGTGTCGGGAGCAAGAATTGTAATCGCCCTAACATCCATCTTAAAACAACACAACGCAAAAATTGGTGCTGCTGGCATCTGTAACGGAGGTGGTGGTGCTAGTGCCATGATCATCGAACGAGTTTTGTAAAATTCTTATATTTATTCTTATTCCTCAAAAACCCATAATTTGACCTACGGTATTTGTCATTTAAGTATAGTTCCTTTAAGATCCCAGCCTAGTGATGCCTCAGAGATGGTTTCTCAAGTCCTTCTTGGAGAACACTTTACCGTACTTGAAAAAACAAAAAAATGGAGTAAAATTCAAATTCATTTTGATCATTACGAAGGCTATATCGATAACAAACAATACATCGAAATTGAAAAATCCCTATTCAATGAGTTATCAGCATCTGAATATTACTATTCCTCCGAAATTTTAGACTACATAACCTCCAAGGACGGTCATTTGAGCACGATGAGTATAGGTTCTAGACTCCCTTTTCTAAAGGAAAATACCTTTAAAATCGGCAATCATCAATTTTTATACGAAGGGGCAGTATTCAATGGGAAACTTAAAAAAGAAGAGATTGTTCACAAAGCTTTTCTATTTCTTAACACACCATATCTGTGGGGAGGAAAAACACCTTTTGGAATCGACTGCTCTGGATTTACACAAATGATCTATAAACTATGTGGATATCAACTCTTAAGAGACGCCAAAGATCAAGCCACTCAGGGCAAAGTACTGAGTTTTATAGAAGAAAGTGAACCCGGTGATTTAGCTTTTTTCGATAATGAAAATGGAGTCATTACCCATGTAGGGATCATCATACAAGATTATTCCATTATCCATGCACATGGCAAAGTTCGAATCGATGTACTGGACCACAGCGGAATTTACAATGTTGACTCTAAGACTCACACACATCAACTACGAGTCATCAAAAAAATCATATAAAATAAACGGAACAAATCTATACTTTGTTGTTATTGGGCGTTACCCTACGGGTCGCGCTATCCGCTATATCTTTTTTTGCTTTATACTGCTATTCATCCACTCAAAAACTGAGTATATACATCAAAATTAAAAAGTAAAAAAAGAGCAAAAAAAGGATGCCGCTACTATCGCTAACGCAGCATCAAAGACACTTTTTCGATCGAATAACATTTCTGTCATATCATTTATCCAAAAGACAATGAAAAGATCATACGTAGGTTTAAATAAAAAAAGTGATCATCATAACTCGTTTTTAGGAAAAACTATAAGGTTAAGATGAACTCACTTCCAAAAAATAATTGCCTATTGATCTCTTAATTCTTTATACAATGCAGAGAACTCTTGTTCTTTATCTGTCATTTCCAATGAGGCATAGATATTCATCAGCGTTTGAACAGTATTGAGGCTTCTCCCATATTTATCAGCATTTTCCAAATAAGGCAAAGCCTTTTTGTAAACGTCTTTTTGCTTTTCTTGTAGTTCTTCATACTTATCAAAATCTGACAAATTTTCATTCATTTCATCTACAATTGCTTTTTCTTCATCAAGAATTAAAACTGCCAAGTTCATATAAGCATCACCATAATCCGATTGTAATTCTATAGCTTTTAGATAATATTTCGCAGCCTCTTCTGTTTTTCCTTGGTCGCTACTTATAACACCAAGATTAAAAAATAATTGAGGGTTTGTGGGATCTTGTTCCACGGCTTGCTGCATCAATTCTCCAAACTTGTCTGTTTGTCCTAGCTCAAAATAAATATCTGCTTGTGATAAAATTAAATTTAGGTCTTTAGGGTACATTTTTCGTGCTTTTTCAATAGCACTAAGGGCTTCCTCTATTTTTCCTTGACTTTTTAAAAGATACGCAATATTTTTTGCAATATCACCCGCTTTTGAGTCGGATGTTACATCTTCAGGATCCTTATACAAGCCCAATCTCACCTGTAAATCTCTTGTATCTTTACTCCCTAAATTTTCTTTAGTGCCTGTCTCTTTACTGGTAGCAAAATACTGGGTTTGTATCCCTGTATATCCTAAATCTTGAAGTTGTTTATAATGTTTAAGAGCAGTATCATAATCCTTCGCAAGTGATGCACTTACTGCTGCATTATACACCAGAGTGGTATCTATCGGGCTCAATTGGTAAGTTAGATAAAAATTAGCAGCTGCTTCGTTATACTGCTTTGCATCGTATTGATCGGATGCTTTTTTGAAAACTTCCTGAACCATCTGGTCTTTTAAAGGGCTGGCAGAAGCGGTGTATTTACTTCTTCCAGATTTTTTCTCAATATCTTCTAGGGTGTTAAAGGCGTCAACAGCAGTTTGAAACTCTTTTTTTTCCATGTACGTTTTTCCTTTGAGGAAGTAAAATTTTGCCTTGCTTTTCACATCCATCGAAGATATCATGGATTCTGCGGTAATAATAGCAGAAATAGCAGCAGTATAATCTTGTTTTTTTATTGCTTTTTCTGCAGCTTTTAATTCGTCTTTTTGCGCAAAAGTGGCTAGCGAGGAGAGCCCTAAAAGAAGCGCGATGAGTTTAGTTTTCATTACTAATTATTAGTTTAATTCTAAGTTTTATTCTTGGTGATCGTTGCTTTGATTTTCAATTTCCGTACCATGCTCTTCCGTAGCCTCTTCTTCTTCATACGTGACTTTAGCAACAGCAGCAATACTATCGCTTTCTTTGATATTGATGAGCTTCACACCTTGGGTAGCTCTACCCATTACTCGTAAATCCTCAACCGCCATTCTTATGGCAATTCCCGATTTATTGATAATCATCAGATCATTGGAATCATCTACATTCTTAATAGCCACCAAATTACCTGTTTTCTCCGATATATTCAATGTTTTAACACCTTTTCCACCTCTGTTCGTCATTCTGTAGTCTTCCAGTTTGGATCTTTTTCCATATCCTTTTTCAGAGACTACCAAAATATCACTATCAAAATCATTTACTGCCACCATTCCAACAACCTCATCATATTGATCAGCTAAGGTAATTCCACGAACTCCTGAGGCTGTTCTTCCCATAGGTCTTGTTTTTGCTTCTTCGAATCGGATAGCTTTCCCTGACTTCAATGCCAACATCACCTGACTGTCACCTGTGGTAAGTTTCGCTTCTAGCAGTTCATCATCCTCACGGATCGTAATCGCGTTAATACCGTTAGTTCTGGGTCTTGAATACTGCTCCAGAGATGTTTTCTTTACCTGACCTTTTTTTGTAGCCATAATTACATAGTGACTGTTGACATAGTCTTCATCTTTCAGATCTCTAGTCACTAAAAATGCTTTTACTTTATCATCTTGTTCAATATGAATCAAATTTTGGATGGCTCTTCCTTTGGAATTTTTTCCTCCTTCTGGTACTTCAAAAACACGCATCCAAAAGACTTTCCCTTTTTGGGTGAAGAACAACATGTATTGGTGGTTGGTTCCAACAAATAGATGCTCTAAGAAATCCTCATTTCTTGTGGTCGCTCCTTTTTGTCCACGACCTCCTCTGTTTTGTACTTTGTACTCGTCTAGATTGGTTCGTTTTAAATAGCCTGCATTGGAAATTGTTACTACAACTTTAGCGTCTGGTATCATATCTTCAATACGCATATCACCCCCTGCATATTCAATTTCAGAGCGACGTTTGTCTCCGTACTTATCTCTTATGACAATCAGTTCATCTTTAATGATTTGATAACGTCTTGGTTCGTTAGATAGAATGTCTTTCAAATCTGCAATGGCTTCTACGATCTCGTCATATTCCAATCTTAACTTATCTTGTTCTAGACCTGTCAGCTGGCGTAATCGCATTTCAACGATGGCCTTCGCTTGAATCTCTGTTAATTCAAAACGTTTGATCAGCGATTCTCTGGCTTCATCGGCATTCTTGGATGCTCGAATCAATTTAATCACTTCGTCAATGTGGTCGGAGGCAATAATTAATCCTTCTAGGATGTGAGCTCTAGCTTCGGCTTTATTGAGTTGATATTTTGTTCTCCTCACTACAACTTCATGTCTGTGATCTACAAAATGAGAAATCAGTTGCTTTAAATTCAACTGCTGTGGTCTTCCGTTAACTAGAGCAATATTGTTGACACTAAATGAAGTTTGAAGTGCTGTGTATTTATATAATTTATTAAGAACGATATTTGGTATCGCATCTCTTTTTAGTACATATACAATTCGCATTCCCTTTCTATCAGACTCATCTCGAATATTGGAGATTCCTTCTAATTTTTTGTCATTCACCAACTCAGCAGTTTTCTTGATCATGTCTGCTTTATTGACTTGGTATGGGATTTCTGTAACAATAATGCATTCACGACCTTTAACCTCTTCTATTGTTGCCTTGGCCCGCATGACAATTCTTCCTCTTCCTGTATGAAAGGCATCTCTCACTCCGTCATATCCATAGATGGTTCCTCCGGTAGGAAAATCAGGAGCTTTCACGTGTTGCATCAACTCATCGATCTCAATTTCTCTGTTGTCAATATACGCTACGGTGCCATTAATCACCTCTGTCAGGTTGTGAGGTACCATATTGGTTGCCATCCCTACTGCAATACCAGAGGCTCCGTTAACAAGGAGGTTTGGTACCCTAGTGGGCAGCACTGTTGGCTCTTGTAAGGTGTCATCAAAGTTAAGTTTGTGATCTACGGTATCCTTATCGATATCAGAAAGCATTTCCTCAGAAATTTTTTGCATTCTTACCTCAGTATAGCGCATTGCAGCTGGACTGTCGCCATCTACTGATCCAAAATTTCCCTGTCCGTCTATCATCATGTACCGAACACTCCAATCTTGAGCCATTCGCACCATAGAATCATACACAGAAGTGTCTCCGTGTGGATGGTACTTTCCTAAAACTTCTCCCACTACTCTGGCCGACTTTTTATAGGCTCCTGTAGCTTTGATTCCTAATTCATGCATTCCAAACAGTACTCTCCTATGTACAGGTTTAAGTCCATCCCTCACATCGGGAAGTGCTCTTGAGACTATCACTGACATTGAGTAGTCTATATATGCAGATTTCATCTGCTCTTCTATGTTAATCGGGATTAACTTTTCGCCGTCTGCCATACGTTTTTTTATTGTTGGTTTTTTACTTATTTTAAGCCATAGCAATTTACTGTAATTCGAGATTTTGACAAAAAATTTTTCACTTTCAAACTCCTATAGTTATTAACATTTATTGATAATTTTTTCTTCTTTTTACCTCCTTGATTTACAAGAGTTTTTAACCCATTTTTGCAAGCCAAAATGGCAGTATTTATCCCGTGGCACTCTTTTTGCCCTTTTTAGGCAAAAAAGGTTTAAATTTACAATGGATAATACCTAACCTTATGGACGATAATTTTTCACCAAAAGTCAGAGATGTCATTACATTTAGCAAAGAAGAAGCCTTGCGATTGGGACATGACTTCATTGGAACAGAACATCTGTTACTTGGCTTAATTCGAAAAGCTGAAGGCAAGGCTATTGAAATTCTTGAAACTTTTGATATAGACCTCAACCTCGTTAGAAGGAAATTAGAGGAGTTAAATCCATCCAATCCTTCATTCAAAGGAAATAAAGAAAAAAGTTTACATCTAACAAGACAGGCAGAAAAGGCACTAAAGACCACCTTTCTTGAGGCCAAACTCTATCAAAGTAGTGCCATAGATACCGCACACTTACTACTCTGTATCCTCAGAAATGAGAATGACCCTTCTACTAAGCTACTCAATAAATATGACATTAATTATGATCAAACTAAGGCATTATACAAAGAATTGCACATAGATCATTCTGATGAATTGTCTATGAAACCTATTGCAGAAACACCCTCGGATGATGAATTTAGTTCTTCTGAGAAATCCAATCCCTACGAGCAGCAAAAAAGTAAGTCTAACACCAAATCTAAAACACCTGTATTAGATAATTTTGGGCGCGATTTAACCAAGTTGGCAGAGACCAATAAGTTGGATCCTGTTGTTGGGAGACACAAGGAAATTGAGCGTGTTTCTCAAATCTTAAGTCGTAGAAAGAAAAACAATCCTATGCTCATTGGAGAACCTGGAGTGGGTAAATCTGCCATTGCTGAAGGATTGGCCCTAAGAATTGTCAACAGAAAGGTGTCTAGAATTTTATTTGACAAAAGAATTGTATCGCTAGATTTAGCGAGCCTAGTTGCTGGTACAAAATATAGAGGACAGTTTGAAGAACGTATGAAAGCTCTGATGAATGAGTTAGAAAAGAATGACGATATTATTCTATTTATTGATGAAATCCACACCATTGTTGGAGCGGGAGGTGCCACAGGCTCATTGGACGCCTCTAATATGTTGAAACCCGCCCTAGCTAGAGGTGAAATTCAATGTATTGGCGCTACTACTTTGGATGAATACCGAACAAACATTGAAAAAGATGGTGCTTTAGAGCGACGCTTCCAAAAAATTATTGTCAATCCAACAACTGTTGAAGAAACTATCCAAATTCTTCACAATATTAAGGGTAAATATGAATCACACCACAATGTAGATTTTACCGACGAAGCCATAGAGGCTTGTGTAAAGTTAACTAATAGGTATATGACAGATCGTTATCTTCCCGATAAGGCCATCGATGCTCTAGACGAAGCTGGATCTAGAATTCATATTACCAATATTACTGTTCCTAAACAAGTTTTAGAACTCGAATCGAGACTTGAAGTCATTCGAGAGCAAAAAACCAAAGCTGTTAATGGACAAAAATACGAGGAAGCTGCCAGACTCCGTGATGATGAAAAGCACATGGAATCGGCATTGGAGTCAGCACAAAAACAGTGGGAGGATGACTCCAAGCTGAATCGTGAAACTGTAACAGAAGATAATGTTGCTGAAGTAGTCTCTATGATGACTGGAATCCCTGTCAACCGCGTTGCTGAAGCAGAAAGTCACCGACTGGTTGAGTTACCACAACTCATTAAAGGAAAAGTAATTGGACAAGATGAGGCAGTCTCTAAAGTGGTCAAAGCCATTCAACGAAATAGGGTTGGTTTAAAAGATCCTAATAAGCCTATTGGTTCGTTTATCTTTTTAGGACAAACGGGTGTTGGAAAAACACAATTAGCAAAAATACTAGCGCGCGAGTTGTTTGATTCTGAAGAATCGTTGATTCGAATTGACATGAGTGAATACATGGAGAAGTTTGCTATCTCTCGCCTAATTGGAGCTCCTCCAGGGTATATTGGATATGAGGAAGGTGGACAACTGACCGAAAAAGTTCGTAGGAAACCCTACTCTGTGGTATTGTTGGACGAGATTGAAAAAGCTCATCCAGATGTATTTAATATGTTATTGCAAATCCTTGACGATGGCTACATTACAGATAGCTTAGGAAGACGTATCGACTTTAGAAATACCATTATTATTATGACTTCTAACATTGGAGCTCGACAGTTAAAAGATTTTGGTTCTGGTGTTGGATTTGGAACTGCCGCCAGAAAAGAACAGGCTGAAGAGCATGCTAGAGGAATCATAGAAAGTGCTTTAAAGAAGTCCTTTGCTCCTGAATTTCTTAATAGAATTGATGATGTGATTGTGTTTAACACGCTAGAAAGAGAAGATATACACAAAATTATTGATATTGAACTAGACAAACTGTTATTGAGAATTTCTGATCTTGGATACCACTTAAAATTATCTGCGAAGGCTAAAGATTATATAGCAGATAAAGGCTTTGACAAGAAGTATGGGGCGCGACCTCTAAAAAGAGCCATTCAGAAATATATTGAAGATGTACTTGCTGAGGAGATTGTGAATGCAAAACTCGCCGAAGGCGATACCATCAATATGGATCTTAATGAAAAGAAGAACGAACTTACAATTAAGATTAAAAAAGGAAAAAAACCTGAAGAAACAAGAACAGAAGCCTCTTCAGAGAAGTAACTGAACAGTGATAGAATAAGATGTAAAGACTTGATCATTTCCTTCTGTTAGGATGACTCACTTCACACCAAATAGTTCCTACTACAGAGCACTGCAATGTACCGTAAATCCATGCCATTGCCCCTAAAGCTCTAACCCTTGTGTCTTATAGTTGGTCTGTCATAACTGGTAGTTAGAGAACTAATATGGCTGGCCTATCGTCGCAACATCCGCTTCGTTATTGCAAGTAGTTGTTCTAATTCAATCGCTTAAATATTCCTGGATAGTCACCTTTAGAGGATTATCCAACCATAAATCCAGGTACCCATGTATTTTCGTAAAAATCCATAATTATATTATTTCTATCAGTTCCTATTCTAAACCGTCCAAAATCATAGCCGAAAATTAATGGAATAAATGGATATATCCCTCTTTTTTGTCTCATCATTAAAAATAAAATTTCTGATATTTCAAAAGTAACATATGCCTGTTGTTCTACTATGGATGATAAAAATGGAGAATCGTTGGGCGTATTTTTTACTTTATCAGATAGATTTGTTTATGTTGCAGCTGTTCCAGCGAAACAGCACATGATATATGAGGAATTTATGCTTAACAAAATTTGAAATTTTGTAGTGCTTATTAAAGATAAGAAAATTCAATCAGTTAAATTTCAAATATATAAAGAAGAGATTGTTATCAAAGGTTATCAAATGAGTATTCCTAATAATTTTATTCAAAGACTCAAATCAAGCGGAATTATTTTGTTTGATTTAAACCCATCCTTTAACTAACGTGTTGAGCAAATTTCAAAATCGATGGTAAGATGTTATCAAGCGGTTGAGAATTTTAAATTTTCTTCATTTGTTGTTTCATCATCTGGATCTGCTCTTTTAGCATACCGTGTCTATCCAATTTTTTTGCTTCATTCATAAGGGTGGTCGCCTCTCGCTTACGTCTTTTAGTCATGGCAATACCTGCCAATTGTAGTTTTGCCATAGCCAAATCGTGGTTCATAGACAATCCCAGACGAATGGCTTTTCGCAAGTATTTTTCTGCCTGTGTCATATTGGTCTGAGACATCATAATACCGTGTAAATAGTTGTAATATCCTTCTTGTTTTTTAGTAAGAGCTGCCGATGGATTTTTAATGTAACTCAACCATTTTTGTGCACCCGGAAAATTCTGTCTTCTAAGCTGTAAAAATGCCAATAAGATAAATTCATTTTTAAAGTATAGCAATACAAACATTCCTACCAATAAGAGGATGGCAATTCCATTTCCAATATGTCCCTGAACAGATTCATATACCGACCACGCAAATGATAATACTGCGAATACTAATTTAATATACTTATGAAACATTTTACTTTTTTTAAGTCAACAAAATTACGTTTTTTTCTATGAACTCCTTTGAAGTTTCTTTTGTTTAAACCAAGCCAACAAGGCTAAAACAATAATGAGAACACAGTAAATAAGAGCTTCTTTTGGTGTGACCTGTTTGTCTCCACTAGCATAGGAATGCAATCCAGATAAGTAGAAGTTCACACCAAAGTAGGTCATCATAACAGATAAAAATGCAAATGCAGACATAAAATTAAAGGTTACTACTCCTCTGAGACTAGGAATTAATCGCATGTGTAGTACAAAGGCATATATCATGATAGAAATGAGTGCCCAAGTTTCTTTAGGATCCCAACCCCAGTAACGTCCCCAACTTTCATTAGCCCACATACCTCCAAGGAAGTTTCCGATGGTTAGCATGATTAGTCCTATAGTTATTGCCATTTCGTTGATCGTGGTAATTTCTTTGATATTATGCTCTAAATGACTTTTATTTTCCCGAGTCTTAAAGATAGTCAATGCCATGGCTAGGATTCCTAAGATCATTCCCAAGGCAAAAGGACCATAACTAGCAACAATGATAGAGACATGGACCAATACCCACCATGAATTCAATACAGGAACTAGATTTCCTATCTCAGGGTCTAACCAATAACTCTGATGTGTAAATAAAAGCATTACCGAAACAATAAAGGTTGCTGCTCCAATAGTTAGTGACGACTTTTTACCTAAAATTAATCCAAAGAGCATTGTTGCCCATGCCACATAAATCATGGATTCATAAGCATTTGCCCAAGGTGCATGACCACTAATATACCATCGAAATACAAGACCTAGAGTATGAATAACAAGTAAGGTGATAATAATAGCGATGTGTGTCTTAATGATAAACTTTAGTGTATTAGATTTGTAGAAGAAAATTTGAATAATCACCAACAAAATTAGAAGAACACCGAAAAGCCCATAGTACTTTGAAAGGTTTTTGAAAACACTAAATTTGTTATACAGAATTTCCGCTTCGATCTTTTTTTCATCAGGATAAACATTGGCACCGTATTTCTTTTGAAAATTAATAAGTTCTCGTAGATACCTGTCTGAATGACTGTAATCCATATCTTTTTTGGCTGCTAACAATGATTTCATATATGCGGGGAATGATTGCCTGACAAAGAGTGAATCACTCCTAGGAAAAGAAGTTCTAAAAACCTCAGGGGGCGATACCCATGTGTTATCCTCATCATAGGGAACAGGGTAGATACTCAAGATACTTTTGGTTAAGGCACGATAAAAAAGACCCACTCTCCTATCTATTTTTATAAGGTCTTTTTCAAATTTATTTTGAATATTTTTTTTCTGTGCATTGGAAACAGCCTCACGAATCTTGTATTCCCCTTCTGGAGTAATAAAGTCAGATAGTTTTGCATATTCTGTATCTACATGAAGATTCAACTGTTCTCTAATCTGATAATTTCCTTTTTCTAAATAGATAAAAGGAACATCGAACCATAGTCTTGAATCCTCTAGGATAGAAAGTAATACCTGACTGGGTTGCATCTCTCTGAAAGTCTCTTTTCGATGTACTTTTCTAATCAGTTCAGAGGCATAGGTGTGAGCTGGTTTCATTCGACCCCCATCATCCTGAATAATAATCTTATTGAAAGCTTCTGCGTGGGAGAGATTTACAATATTTGTACCTAGAATAGAATCAATTTGTTGGTCTCGTGCTGTTTTGTGATCATGATATTGACCAAAAGCAAAGCTATGTGCTAAGAAACCAAAACCTATGGACAATACAACCTTCTTTTTTTGAATTTTTTTGAGGGTCTTTTTTAGAAAGTCGAAACGGGTTCCCGGGGCAAAAAGAATGGATATCATTCCAAAATACAACAGAGAATATCCAATATAGGTGATTAAAGTTCCCCAGAAATCGTGGTTTACGGATAGATGAGTTTGTTCAACTTCACCTGTTAAATCGTAACTCGCTTGAAAGAATTTATATCCCTTGTGATCTAAGATATGATTCATATAAATGCGATAATCAAAAGCTTCTTCTTCGTCTATAACGGTTACTTCGCTAGCGTAAGATTGAGCACTTTCTGAGCCTGGATATTTTTCTAGTTGAAAATCGTTAAGCTTGATGTTAAAAGGAGTCTGTAGAAACTGAGCTCCATAAAGCATGCGAAAATTGAGTCCGTTAACACTTAACGATTTCGAGTTTTGAGTATTGTATTTTCCACCAGCAAGCTCTATGCGTTCAGAGACATCACCTACTTGAACATTGAGGACAAGAACATCCAGTTTTTTGTCGTCGCGTCTTCCAGCACTTATGGTCTCTAACCTACCTTTAATGATGGGTTGCGGAATCACAAACGGAATCCCCGCAACCTTGTAAAGGCTCCTTAACTGCAATGGTTGAATACTGTCTTTAGAAATTGTTCCTTGTACTCTGTCTGCCATATGCATCCAGTTACCATCGGATTTTGCGATTATTTTTAGGCTGTCGTTCTCTCTAAAAATATTGATATTACCATGACGGCCCGGAGCATCGAAACCTATGAGAACTCCATGAATATCTTGAAGCGTTCCCTTTTTAATGTAATGTTCGTGTCTTTCACCTCTGCTAGATTCCACTAGAAATAAATATTCCGACCCACTCTTGTCTTCAACGAATGTTTTCTCTGCCCATGGGATGTAATCTACAAGATCGATGGAAAATTGTTTGTCTTTAAATTGATCTTCCAAGCTCCACCTATTTTTACCTTTGGCTGAAAAGAGCGTTTTTTTGTGGTATACCTTCTGATGTTTATCGTTATCAACTACAAGATTTAAATACGTGGTTTCAGAAAGAAATGTGTTGGACACTTCTCCTTCGTTAATAAGCATTAATCCCTCGTAGCCTAAGTAGCGAGTGATTCCAGCTCCGATGAGAATGCATATAAAGGCCAGATGAAAAACCAATACAGGCCATTTTTCCTTGCTTATTAGACGATATCTAAAAATATTTCCAAAGAAATTAATCACAAAAAACGCCATGATAGCTTCAAACCACCACGCATTGTATATTAATGCCTTCGCTGTTTGGGTTCCATAATCATTCTCTACAAAAGTAGCGACACCCATTGCTGTTGCAAAAGCAACAAAAAGGACGGCCATCAAACGAGTTGAATATAAAATATTGAAGAATTTTTTCATCTGTTTAATTTGATATTAACTGATTGGTATTTAACTATTTCTTTTTGTAGAGGCACTGACCTTTATGTAACTAATTTCTCTAAGGGGGTTTACAACCTATCTAATAGGTAAAAGTTTATGCAAAGTTACGCATTAAACACCATAAAAAACTCCGATTTCACCCTTTTGTTATGGCAAACAGGTCTGTTTGGTTGTTATTTAACTACCTTTTGTAATTGATTACGATTTGACAAAAGAGTGGTGGTTGGTTGGTTGTTGATCGCAAGGCTTTTTTCCTGACTTGTCCGCTAGTTATTGAGTTCAAAAAGGTAGTTTTGATAATCAGCTATTTAAGTTCAAAAATTTGTAATTTGACCGCACTAATAGGGTCAAATGCTACATGTCAGAGT
>CAXRAW010000023.1:0-6509 GCA_964228785.1 Flavobacteriaceae bacterium | reverse complement strand
AATAAGATAGGATCTATTAACAAGATCAATAAAATGTATGCTTTTTTAGAGCAAGAAAATGAGCGCCCACCAAGTGCAGAAGAAATTGCAAAAAAACTGGATATGACAGTCAATGATGTGAAAGAGTCGATGAAAAACTCTGGACGTCACGTGTCGATGGATGCCCCTCTAATCGAAGGAGAAGACTCTAACCTATATGATGTCTTAAACTCAGGAGAGTCTCCAAACCCCGATAAAACTCTGTTGCATGAATCACTGCGTATAGAAATCAATAGGGCATTAGAAACTCTCACTCCTCGCGAAGCCGATGTTGTAAAATTATACTTTGGACTAGGTGAACATCAACCTATGACTTTAGAAGAAATTGGTGAAACCTTTGATTTAACTCGCGAGCGTGTACGTCAAATCAAAGAAAAAGCCATACGTCGCCTAAAGCATACATCTAGAAGTAAAATTTTAATGACCTATTTAGGTTAGCCTTTTATTTTAGTTTCTCACTAACTCAATTGTAAATATCTTATAAAAAACTCTCGGAGATTCTTCGAGAGTTTTCACTTATATATGCGTATTTTTATAGCAAATAAAACCAACATAACTACTTCATGAGCAACTTAATTGCACCTTCCATTCTGGCCGCTGACTTTGCAAACCTTCAAAAAGACATAGAAATGGTTAATAACAGTCATGCCGACTGGTTCCATATTGATATCATGGACGGTGTCTTTGTTCCAAATATTTCTTTTGGAATGCCCGTATTAAAAGCCATTTCTAAACATGCCAAAAAAACCATAGATGTTCATTTGATGATCGTAGATCCAAACAGATACATTCAGACGTTTGCTGACCTAGGTGCGGATGTATTAACGGTGCACTATGAAGCTTGTACGCATTTACATAGAACAATTCAGGCGATCAAAGCAACAGGAATGAAGGCTGGAGTTGCCTTAAATCCACATACACCGATCGCTGTGCTAGAAGACATTATCAAGGATCTAGATTTGGTTTGTATGATGAGTGTCAATCCAGGTTTTGGAGGACAGTCGTTTATTGAAAATACCTACAAGAAAATTCGCCAGCTAAGACAATTAATTGAATTTTCTAAGTCTAACTGCCAGATTGAAATCGATGGTGGAGTAACAGATCAAAATGCAAATGCTCTGGTAGAAGCAGGAGCAGATGTCTTAGTAGCAGGAAGTTTTGTCTTTAAAAGCGATCACCCAACAGCCACAATTGCCCACCTAAAAGCGATAATAAATCAATAACAGAGATAACATGTAAAAACCTATCCTATTTTCACCACTAAAAAATTATTCAGCTAAAATTTTCCTTCTGTGTATGATATCCCAAGGCCTTTGCTATTAGAAACTACCCATGCTGTTAGTTCGCCTTCACCTCAAAAAAAGTGCTCTTTTTGTACTCTATAGTCGACATAGAAACTACTGGAAATGGCTACAAAGGACAGCGCATTACTGAAATTTCTATTTTTGTTTTTGACGGAAAAAAAATAGTCAATGAGTTTACCTCCCTTGTAAATCCAGAACAAAACATTCCTGCCTTTATTACCAATCTCACCGGAATAACAGATGCCATGGTAAGAACTGCTCCTAAATTTTATGAAATCGCTAAAACCATTGAAGAAATTACACATGATACCGTATTTGTTGCTCACAACGTTAATTTTGACTACAACATCATTAAACAAGAATTTAAAGACCTTGGATTTGATTTTAAACGACAAAAATTGTGTACCGTCCGACTAAGTAGAAAAATTATTCCAGGATTAAAATCATACAGCTTAGGAAACATCTGTAACGTTGAGGGAATTCACATTTCAGAACGACATCGCGCCAGAGGAGATGCAGAAGCTACCGTAGTATTGTTTCAGAGATTAATCAATAAAGATCACCAATTTACCATCAATGCATTTTTAAATAAGCGTTCCAGACAAGCGACACTACCCCCTCTAATCGAGAAAAAAGTGGTTGACGATTTGCCTGAAATACCAGGAGTGTATTATTTTAAAAATCTACAAAAAGAAATCATTTATGTAGGAAAGGCAAATAACATCAAACAACGAGTCATCAGTCATTTTTATGACAAGAAAAAGAAAGAAATTTCTATGTGCCTAGAAACTGCGAACATCACCTATGAAGTGATGGGAAGCGAGCTCCTTGCCCTGTTAAAAGAGTCGGCAGATATCAAGCGGCTCTATCCCAAATTTAATCGAGCTCAAAGAAGAGCAAGTGAGGCCGTAGGGCTCTTCTCTTACGAAGACCAAAAAGGAATTATGCACCTTGCTTACAATAGATTAAAGCTTGTTCCAAACGCCATCATGAAATTTTATAATATCTCAGAATGTAGGAATCTTCTCGAGAAAATTTGTGAAACCTACAACCTCTGTCCAAAATACTGCCACTTGCAAACCAATATCAATACTTGTTTTCACTATCAGATCAAAAAATGCAATGGCATCTGTTCTGGAAAAGAGATCGTAAAAGACTACAATAAAAGAGTAAAAGAAGCCATAAAATCATTGGGGTTGCAAACAGAAAATTTGGTAATCAAAGAGCGAGGAAGGACAGCAGAAGAGATCGGATTTGCGCTAATATTAAACGGGATTTACAAGGGTTATGGTTTTTTAGACAAAAAAATTACGCTACAAAATCCCAACGACTACTTGTTCTACATCACCCCACAAAAAGACAACAGAGACGTACAGCGGATTTTAAATTGGTATTTAAACAAAACACGCTAGCCATCCTTCTCCAAACTTCCTTGCCCTCTATTTCGAGTGATCACACGAAGTTATTTAAGGGCGTTCCCCTGCGGGTCGGGCTCTCCGCTATATCTTTTTTGCTTTTAGAGAGCAAAAAAGGATGTCGCTGCCATCCCTAACGCAGCATTGAGACTCCGATGGTTAATTTTTTTATCATTGTTTTTGATGAATACATTTAATTCAATATATCTATGTATTAGGCACAAGCGTGAAAATCTGTCTTCAATTTTAAAATAAAGCCTTACATTTATGCTATGAATATAAAACTGACTGAAGCCGAGAGAATTAAAATTCTGAATTCCGACGATTTGTACGGAATCATGCAAAAGATCCTGCTTCGAGAACAAAAGATTGACCAAAACCGAGAACATTTTTGGGTGATTGGATTAGAGAATAACAATCGAATCCTTTTCATTGAACTTATAAGTTTAGGAACAGTTAATAAAACATTTGCTGAACCTATGGAAGTGTTTAGCTTTGCTTTACAAAAAAGAGCAGTCAGCATCATTCTATGTCATAATCACCCAAGCGGAGAATTGAAACCTTCTGATGAGGATAAGGATATTACTGATAGACTCATTCAAGTTGGAATTATTGTCGACTTGAAAGTCATTGACCATTTGATCATATCCAATAAAAGTTATTTGAGTTTTAAAGATATTGGACTTTTGCAGGAATTAGAAAAAAGTACAAAATATGTTCCCTCTTACGTTTTGGAACAAAGGATTAAAAAAGAACTTATTGAAGTTACCAAGCGTAAAGAAAAAATTGAAATTGCCAAAGAACTAAAAAGAAGAGGAACAACTGACAAAGATGTTGCGGGAATTACAGGATTGACTTTGGAAGAAGTTGAAAAATTAAGAGTGAGAAAAAAATAACGCCAGTGCCTAACAATGCTAACCACAATTACGGCAGGTTCGACTACGTCCGAATCCACTCGGAATTGCTAAGGTCAGTTTTTAAACCAAATATAATAGCTAAATTAGCCAGTGACTGACGGTTATACGAAATCTTAAAGAACTATATAATGAAAAAAGCAATTATTCTGATTATTATATTAATTTATTTAATACCACAAAAAGCAAAAGCTCAAAATGATGGTGCTATCGCAGCTGCTGGAGCACTTGTTGCAATAGGAGCTGGAATTGCAGCTGTTAAACAAATGGAAGAAAGAGCTGAACTTACTGCTACACAGTGGATTTTATCAAATAATCCAGAGTTAAATAGTTTTTCTTTAAAAACACTTTCTTTTAATGGAAAAAAATTAAAAGACATGTCAGAAACCTCTGTGATTACCTATAAAATTCAAGAATTTACTCCTTCAGACAAACCCGAACTTAATGGAAAAAAACAGGTGTTGTTTGGATTTACAAGTCAAGGTTGGATTAATGAATATGGTATTGATTTCAATAAAATAAAGTGGTTCTTAGTTGACGACAAAGAATGGATGAATATGATGATCTCTTATGTAAAAGTTTCCTCAAGCGAAAGAGACAATGGAACGCTTAAAAAAAATCTATCAGAAGGAAAGGTTGTTAATAAAGGGGTAAAAGTTAAAAGTAAGTTAGTTATACCTTTTTACAAATTGACTGGAGACATGTATCTTGTGACTGATTATTCAAATGATATGAAATTAATTTATAATGAAAGATCGCTAGGGATATTTTTAAAAGAAACTAGTGATCTTGTGCAAATAGGTAGAGGAGATATCATTGAAATCCATGAGTTCTTTTTTGAGGAGTAAAAACTACCAATAACTAAGTGTATGTTGCGCCGATAGGCCAGCCATATTCGCTCTGTTGACTGATCTGTGTTGATTTGCAATGTCCTATATAAATATTGTTTAATTTTGAATGACCTAAAAATGGTATGGCTACACTTTTGGGGAAGCCTATGAGTGAAACTTATCCAAGGCTGAACCTTCCAAGGTATCCAAAGGGCTTTTAACGTTTAATTTATACCTATTTGCTGCAGGTGTGTATATTTAAGTTCTTTTTTTTGAATTGTGTCTAAGTAAGTCTCGAATAAATCCAAGATCTGCTCCACTCTCTAAAAGATGGGTTGCATAAGAATAATCACGTACACCATGAATGCCTATTGTTTTTTTGATCCCAGCCATTTTCATTACGTTTTTTAAAATTTTTTGAAAACTGCTTTTTGAGTATGCATTTCCGTGGGGTCCTTCAAACAACCAAACTTTAGGTAGATATTCTTTAAGGTAAGCAGTCAAAAGTGGAAGTATACTTTCAGGGAGTAAGACATATCTGTCCTTTTTACCTTTAGCCCCTTGTATCAATACTTGCATTTTATCCCTATTTATATGTTCTAATTTTAGATTTTCCAACTCGCTTACTTTCAACCCCATACCATAGCACAACTTGATTGCCAAAAGGTGTTTTGTGTTTTTTGCTTGTTCAAAAACCTTTTTAATCTCTTTTTTACTTAACGTTTTAGGGAATGTTAGTGACCTTTTGGGGCGAGGAATCTCGGAAAACATTTTAGGTTTGTCTAGCACTTGCTCAAAATAAAATTTTACAGCATTCATCTTACCATTCATTTTTCGTTCTTTCATTTTAAGTTTCTTTACACAGTAAAAAAAATAATCTCTTAACTTTTCTGATGTCAATTCATTTATTGAGTAATCACTCAAAATAATTAAGAGATGTGAAAATTCTGATAAGTAAGTTCTTTTTGTATTATCGCTGTACGCTTTTAAGCTCAAAACCTCACTCATTTTTATATAAGGTTCTTGATTTATTGGATGAATTTTTAAAATAGCTTTACGGCCTATTTCATCTAATTGAATATTGAGTTTTTCTCTTATAGGTCTTAAATCTGGTAAGTACCAAGATTTTTGTTTTGAACTCCATTTTACCGATGGGAAATTTCTTTTTAGATTTTCTTCTAATTCTAATGAAAACTTAAATTTTATCCAAATTACATGATGATCTCTGTGTTTCCCTAAACTAAAAGTATACTTGTGTAACTCCATTCTGTATTTAGTATCAAAAAATAATTTAATTGGGCTATCCACTTAGTTCCCAAAAAACTGATAATGAGTGATAAATTTAGCTTTCAAAAATTTGATCATTTTAAGCCTTAACTCAACATTCATAGAGCTTCTAACAAAATTATCAAAGAGTCTATGCGACTTAACTGGGTAACCCTATGGTTTAATTTACAGATATATACAAAATAAAGAAATGTAAAAAAATCGTAATAATTTGATTTAATATCTATAAATAGATTGTTTGGATAAACATCTTACCGAGAAACAGGATCCAAATCATCATTCTAAAGAATTGATTGGCAAAGGAGAACGCTTGCGTAACGGGTTTATGAGCCCTGTAGAATTACAGACATTTCCCTTGAGTTTGACAGTTCAGAGTGTTAACTATGTGTATATAAGTTAGTTGATTTTTTAGCGGCGCACTACTTTTTTAGAACAAGACCGTAGCCGTAATTGTAACGAGCTACTTCGTGGAAAGATTCAGGGATGATATCTTCCAAAGTAGTACCCGATAACTCTAAGAGCTTTTTTGAAATTACTTCAAGTTGATTAGGTGGGTAGTCCTCTACTTTGCCCAAAGAGTGCAACGTCCTATGTTTGGATTTTCCACTTTCCTTATAACTCTCTACAATACGAAGGTAGGTGCCGGACTGTTTCTTTTCTACCTTGAGGGAGACCATGAGGCGAAAATAAGAACCCTAAATGGATTATGCAATCCCATTT
>CAXRAW010000022.1:0-47270 GCA_964228785.1 Flavobacteriaceae bacterium | reverse complement strand
TATGAGAACCACTCCTGTACTATTCCATAGCAGCAAAAATACTAAAAATCTTCGCCTTAAAGGCGAGGGATTTCACCCATCCCAGAGTGAGACATTAAATACTTTTAGAGCTTGATTGTAAGCACTTTCAAAACTCATAGGTCGAACACCTGTTGTCACTCTTTGAGCAGTAAAATACGAAACTAGTTGCTCAGTAGGCATATTTCCTGTCAGTTCGTCTTTCGCCATAGGGCATCCGCCATATCCTTTAATGGCACCATCAAAACGCCGACAACCAGCTTTAAAGGCAGCATCTACTTTCTCATACCAAGAATATGGAGTTGTATGCAGGTGAGCACCAAACTCAATTTCTGGGTATAGCGGAATAAGATTGGAAAATAGATAATTGATGACCTCGGGAGTGGAGCTTCCTATGGTATCGGATAACGATAGAATCTTTACCCCCATCTTCGCTAATTTTTCTACCCATTTTGCTACAACATCAACATTCCAAGGATCGCCATAAGGATTGCCAAACCCCATAGAGAGATAAGCAACCACCTGTTTGCCTGTCTTCTGGGCAATTACTAAAATTTCCTGAAGCGTCGCAACTGACTGAGCGATGGTTGTGTGTGTATTTCGCATCTGAAAATTCTCAGATATAGAGAAAGGATAACCCAAATAGTCAATTTGCTTGTATTCTGATGCTTCACTGGCACCTCTAACATTGGCAACAATGGCTAATAATTTACTTCGAGTTTTTGAAATATCTAACTGTGATAGGACATCTGCTGTATCTCGCATTTGTGGGATCGCTTTTGGGGAGACAAAGCTTCCAAAATCTACTGTATCAAAACCAACGCGTAATAGAGAATTGATGTACTGCACCTTTGCATGGGTGGAAATAAAACGACTTTTAATCCCTTGCATGGCGTCACGAGGACATTCTATAATTTTGACTTGGTTCACACGTTTAAATCTAAGCTAACTATCTAATATGTAACTATTTTATTTAGATGAAATATTGACCTTCATCTGACCCATTTCTCTACCATGAGGATTTCAACAGATCAAATATACAACATTTGATAAGCGATGGGGTAACTTCATCATACAGTGACTAATCATTGGTTAGAGTACAATAGCATGGTCAGTTACCTAAAAGAATTGGTTTACTGGGGAAAAGATTACAGTTGAGAATTCAAAAATGACCATCCTGCAAACGCCACGCTAATAGGCTAACAACTCCTGTAATGCAATTTCAAACCGATCTAAAGGTAAGTACTGTTTTTCCAGTTGCTGCTCAAATGGAATTGGCGTATCAATACTCGCAACTCGTTTTATAGGTGCATCCAAATACTCAAAACAATCTTCCATGATCATTGCAGAGAGATCGCTAGCAACACCGCCAAAGAGCGTATCTTCTTGTAAAATAATTACCTTTCCTGTTTTCTTTACAGAATCATAGATCATGGTCGTATCAAGAGGTTGTAAGCTTCTAAGATCTATAAGATCTGCACTTACCTCAGGAATTTTTTTTAAAGAGTTTAAAGCCCAATGAACGGCAGCTCCATAGCTAACCACTGTTAGCTGATTCCCCTCCCGTAATTTACTTGCTTTTCCAAGTTCTGTAGTAAAAAAATCTTCTGTGACATCTTGATATACAGATCGATACAAACCCTTATGCTCAAAGAACAATACAGGATTAGGATCATCAATAGCAGCACATAACAATCCCTTTGCATCTTGTGGAAACGCAGGATATACGACTTTTAACCCTGGAGTTTTGGTAAACCAAGCCTCATTGGTCTGACTGTGAAAAGGTCCTGCCCCTACTCCAGCCCCACAAGGCATACGAATCACCACATCAGCATGCTGTCCCCACCGATAGTGAGATTTTGCCAATAAGTTAACAATAGGATTAAACCCAGAACTTACAAAATCAGCAAACTGCATTTCCATTACTGCTTTCATCCCATTCACAGACAACCCATAGGCTGCGGATACAATAGCCGATTCGCATATAGGAGTGTTTCGTACGCGTTCTGTTCCAAAAATCTCGGTAAAACCCTCGGTAATTTTAAAGACACCACCATATTCAGCAATGTCTTGCCCCATAATCACCAAATCCTCATGGCGTTCCATTGATTGCCGAAGTCCATCAGAAACCGCATCCACAAAACGAATATGTTTCTTTTGTCCTGAAGGAGCTATACTTTGAGAAGTATTTACTTTATATACATCTGCCAATTCCTCTGTTAAGTTTGGTGTAAGCACTTCTTCATCAAAAGTCGTTTGTAAGTGGTTGTTGATCTCTAGTTTGATATCAGAACGCATCTGGTCAATTGTATTTTGATCGATGACTCCTTCTGTAAGCAAATGATCTTCAAAGTTCAAAACAGGGTCTTTAAGCATCCAAGCATCCATCAATTCTCTGGGAACGTATTTTGTTCCACTTGCCTCTTCGTGACCACGCATTCTAAAAGTTTTAAATTCTAGTAGTACAGGTCGTGGATGCTGTCGAATATCCTCTGCTAGTTCTCGAACTTGAGTAAAAACTTCAATAATATTATTTCCATTAATGATGCGACTCTCCATACCATAGCCCAAGCCTCTATCTGCTAAATCCTTACAGTGATACTGTTCATCTGTTGGTGTAGACAGTCCATATCCGTTGTTTTCAACACAAAAAATCACAGGCAAGCTCCAAACGGAAGCCACATTTAATGCTTCGTGAAAATCGCCCTCACTTGTTCCACCTTCACCAGTAAAAACAGCACAAACCTGGTGGTTATTTTTGAGTTTGTTTCCCAGTGCAATGCCATCAGCAACTCCCAGTTGTGGACCTAAGTGTGAAATCATTCCCACAATATGATACTCCTGTGTTCCAAAATGAAAACTACGATCTCTACCCTTAGTGAACCCGCTCATTTTTCCTTGCCATTGTGAAAAAAGCTTGAATAAAGGAATCCCTCTGGTTGTAAAAACTCCTAAATTTCGATGCATCGGTAAAATGTATTCGTTCTGCTTTAGCGCAGAGGTTACACCTACAGCAATGGCTTCCTGGCCAATTCCAGAAAACCACTTAGAAATCTTTCCCTGTCGCAATAGGAGAAGCATTTTCTCCTCAATCATTCGAGGTTTTAACATACTTCTGTATAAACGAATGAGCGTATCATTCTCTATATCGTAAGATTGATATTGAATCTTATCTGCCATTTTGATTTTAGTTCTTTAGACTAAAGTAGTATTTTAAGTAGAATTCCAGTGATATTTTGTTTGAAATATATCACACCTTTGATAATGCATTTTTAGTTTTTACAAAACAAACATACAATACCTTGAAATCCAACAAATCTTCAACTGTTCAAGTGGATGCTCACTATTAGGCATTTGATTTGGTGAAGACTCTTGTGTGGACAAACTCTTGATGAAAATTTAAATTGGTAAGATAAAAAACCATGCTTGAAGCATGGTGTAGTGTTGAAAAAAATAGTTTACAGTTCTTTAAATATAGCGTGCATCATTCGCTTTTTATCGTTGATGCTTTCTTCTAGGGCTATCATGGTCTCTGTTCTGCTAACTCCTGGAATCTCGTCAATTTTATAAATGATATCTTTAGCATTATTTGTACCTTTTGCTCTCACTTTACAAAAAATATTATACTTCCCTGCTGTAACATAGGCTACGGTAACATTAGGAATCAATCGAAGGTTAGAAATCACATTTTGAGTCATGGAAGTTTTTTCTAAGAAAACACCTACATGCGCAATAAAAGAGTATCCCATTTTTTCATAGTTGAGAGTTAGAGTAGAACCTTGAATAATTCCCTCATCTTCCATTTTTTTTACTCTTACATGAATAGTCCCTGCAGAAACAAGTAATTTTTTTGCAATATCTGTAAATGGTGTTCTTGCGTTTTCGATCAGAATATCTAAGATCTGATGATCGATTTCATCTAACATGAATTTTTTCATCTGTTTTATTAATTATTCAAATACATTGACAAAAATATATAAAAAATTCAATCTAAATATAGAATAAGTGATAAAAATTCAATGAAATTAGCTAGCGAAAACGATTTCTTTATGAAAATAAAGTTGAGAAATCTTCTCTTTTACTGGAATAGGAACGAATTTAATTCTGCCTTTTTCCAATACCTCCTTATACTGAAAAGCTTCATCTTCTTTGTCATTATACTTGTGCAACACATCCCTAAAGTTTTCTTGATTATTGGGAATTTCAAAATAAGCATTATAATCGTTTTGATGTTTAGATGCTATGTAATTAAGCCCTGCTAAAAGCCCTATAAAGGTATAAGATCTGGTTATTTCACGGTTATAATCCTCTGCATAGTGACCCGATTCTACTAGAATGGTGGGAAACCCCAACTTCTGAAAATTATCACCTGTTGCATTGGGGAAAAATTGATCTGTGTAACGACCTATATGGTTAGGGATTATCTGTTGTAATATTTCATTCATTGCTACTATAACGTGCATGGCCTGTTTTCTGTTCGTTGTTACTTTTCTAGTTTCCTCCTCAGAAGGAGCTAAAAAAGAGATCGTAGCAGGATTCTTTGTTCCTGAGATACCAAATATGGTCCGCTGGTCGTGCATATTAAAACAAAAATCTGGCTGAAAATGATCTAGCTGCTGTCGTAGTACTCGACTTTCCTTCGCAACTCTTTCCACAGCATCTCTATTCAAATCAATTTCATTAGCATTTTTACGAGTGTACTGCTGTGCACCATCAGGGTTGAGTATAGGAATAATTTTAAGTGTAATTTCCTTTGTTATTATTTGTGCAAATAAATCATTACTCTGAAGATAATTTAATAGATCAAAGACAGCCTTGGTACCCGTACTTTCATTACCGTGCATCTGAGTCCATATAAGCACTTTTACAGCACCAGTACCGAAACTTAGCTCGAATATGGGTCGGTCTTTTTCAGAGCGTCCTATGTCATTAATCATTACTCCATTTTGGAGGTGTTTGTCAAAAGTACGTCGGATATGATCTAGTGTAATCCACCTTCCAAAGAGTTCTTTTTCTTTGAACTTGTGAATAAGCATTTCAACATGTCGGCGATCTAATGTGTACATGATTCAATTCTCATGACAAAAATAACTTTTTGGTTGAGAACTACTAAGAAAATAAATCTACCCGTATCATGACCAAATATTACATATGACAACACTCTTTTTGAATAATTATACACTTGTGTAAACAATGAATCTATGCAGTTGATTGATAATTTCAAATGAAAGATGTTGATTTTTATTTTTCATAAAAAAATTATATAAATACATTTAAAATCAATTAATTAAAACATTTATATAAAGTTATTATTGAATTTATTTTTATCTCTAAAATTTAAAATAATCGAAAGTACTTGTTAAATTTGTGATCCTAATTTACTTTTGTAATGAAAAGAGTATTTTACAATGGTAAACACCGTAGATTTTATTAGTAGACTCAAAGAAATTATACAGCATCATCAATTAACTGCTTCTCAATTTGCGGATAGTATCGGTGTTCAGCGATCCAGTATATCGCATATTCTATCTGGTAGAAATAAACCTAGTTTGGATTTTATCTTAAAAGTAACTAACACGTATACTGATGTGGATATCTATTGGCTATTGAATGGAAAAGGAAGTTTCCCAAAACCCTCTTCTTCCCCTACAATACCAGGGAACTCCCCTACTCTTAGTTTGCCTAACAATAAACCTGAAAGTGAAAATCACAGAACAATAAGTAGAATTTTGATATGTTATAACGATGGTACTTTTGACGAGTATCTCAAGAAATCTCCACATGAATTCTGATCATATCATTTCTGATGTTTAATCGCGAATGAGGAAAAATAATTTAGGATCAATCAGTGGATATTTATTTAACCTAAAAATCCTAAAGATAAGTGCTCACTGAACTAATTGCGCAATTCCAGTTTTGATGATTTCAATATTTGCCATTTTACTTGAGGTATTGGTCGCCTTCTGTTTTTGTACCATTTGTCTGAGTAGGTTAATTCCCACCTTATCAAAATCATATTGCTTGTATTGGTTGCCCTTTGCAACAATATCGTTAACCAAATTTTGTATGGCTTCTGTATTGTTACTAGTGGCAATCTGTTGGTAGGCTTTACCATAAATTGCTTGTACTTCTGGGTCATTGTTTAAATACATGCCAGAAAGCACGTTGTTCGCAATAAAAACCATTTCAGACTCGTCTTTTTCTTCAATATAAATAAGTGTTAAAGGGGTGGCGATAATATTCTTAACTTCAATCGGAAGCTCTTTGGATGCTGACAAGGCTTTTTGCTTGTCTATATAATACATTCCCACAAGTGCTTTTCCCAAGACGTTATAGGATTCGCTTTGCAATGCTTTTTCGAAAATAGGCTTAAGTTCAGGATCCGTGAGTTTTCCTAGCGTCTCTATGGCAGCAGCTTGAACAAGTGTTCTCTTATCGTTGCTAGCTATTCTCATAATCTTCTCAATAACGTTTTTCTTAGACCATTTGTTAATTAAATCTATGTTCTCTAATGCCAAAATGCGGATTTTATAATTGCTGTCATCCATAGCATTTACCATTGCATTAAATGCTTTCTTTTGATCTTGTATTTTAGCAACCTCTAATAGCGCCTCTCTTTTAAGAGTGTATTGATCCACATTCTGTAATTGAAAAATATAGTTACTTTGGACTTTATTCTCATAAAAGTCTGCCAGCAGAACTCCATCCGCATTGACTTGTATGAGATCAGGAGACTTGCTGTTAAAACGAAACTTAAAAGACGTATCTCTTGCATTAACAAACACATGGTGACGTGTTTTGTCTCCATTTTCATAAATGTCCAGAGCTATGGGAAATTTAAATACCTCTTCCTGACTTTGAATAAAATTAACAGTGACTGTTTTTTCCAAGGTATTGTAATCGTGAGAGACCTGAATTTTTGGATGTCCTGACCCAAAGAACCACTGATTAAAAAACCAGTTTAAATCCTTACCACTTACTTCCTCTAAAGCCAAACGAAGTTGATGCACCTCAGCGGCTTTAAAAGCATTATCAGTCAGATATACTTTTAGCCCAGTAAAAAATGCCTCATCACCCAAGTAATTTCTCAACATATGTAAAATAGCTCCTCCTTTGTTGTAGCTCACAGCATCAAACATATCTTCTTTGTCGAGATAGTTAAATCGTGTTAACTTCTTATCAAAATTTGTTGCATCGTTTTTATACGCCTGTATTGCCTCAAACAAATGTGCATCAGCATTGGTTTTTCCGTGCTTGTACTCTCGCCACAAATACTCGCTATAATTTGCAAAGGATTCATTTAGTGCTAGATTACTCCAACTCTCTGTGGTTACGAAAT
The DNA here is from genome assembly GCA_964228785.1 of Flavobacteriaceae bacterium. Taxonomy (GTDB): domain Bacteria; phylum Bacteroidota; class Bacteroidia; order Flavobacteriales; family Flavobacteriaceae; genus Polaribacter. The sequence goes on along the minus strand of CAXRAW010000022.1, from coordinate 39,913 downwards.
TTCCAAACCAATGATGGAAAATTTCATGAGCAATGGTATTTTCTTGACGGTTTTCATCGATAAGCTGACCTTTCACTTGATACGCTTGTTCACCGTGAACAACAGCCGTGGTGTTTTCCATGGCTCCACTCACATAATCGCGAACGACAATTTGATGGTACTTGTCCCAGGGATATTCCACTCCCAACTTCTCTGCAAAGAAACCAATCATCTCTGGGGTATCTCCAAAAATATCTTTTGCATAGGGAGCGTATTTTTTCTCCACATAGTAATGTACAGGAATATCCTTGTACTGATCTTTAACAATTTCAAAAGATCCCACACCTAGAAAAAATAAATAAGGAGCGTGCTTCTGATCCATCTTCCAGTAGTCTGTTCTGTAATCTCCATCTTTTTTCTGACTGATGAGTTTTCCGTTAGAAAGTGTTTCATAGTCATCGGGTACAGTAATGTAAATCTCCTGTGTCGTCTTTTGATTTGGGGCATCAATTGTAGGAAACCAACAGCTACTCGCCTCCGTTTCACCTTGGGTCCAAACCTGTGTGGGTTTATCTTTTTCTAATCCAAGTGGGTTGATAAAGTACAACCCCTTGGCGGCAGAGATTGCTGTGCTCCCCTTTTGTCTTACATTTTCAGGTTGTGCTGTGTATTTGATATACAAAGTATATGTTTCATCTTTACTGAACGTTCTAGGAAGGTCAATGCGAATCTTGGAGTTATCATAGTAAAAGTCGAGTTGCTTACCTTCAAGTTCCACAGTATGAATGAGCATTGCTTTGGCATCTAAAATAACTTGATCAGAGGGATAAAAATGTGGTTTTAGTGTCACCCATTCTTCTCCGTGAAGTTCTTTATTCTGAAAATCTAAACGTACTTTTAACTTTGTATGAACTAAATTGTGGATTTTTTCTCTTTCTGCTCTGTAAATCGATGACGGATCCTGCTGTGAATGAGAAGGTATGCATATAAGGAAAGCAATCAAAAATATTTTTAGATACTTCATATAAGGATATATCAAACTCAAAAATAGCAAATTAAAAAAAGGCAGTTGTTAAGAGCTAGTTAAAACAAAAACCGGCAATTTTAAAAAAGATCAATAATTTAATGTTTTCGTGTTTTGTAGGCCTCAAGGTGCTAGATTTATTAATGTCTCAAAATTAAACTGATTATCACCTGAAGCAATAAGGTTAATCGTATCTATAATCTTTGCAAGATCCATATGATCACCTAAAATTCTTGCAAGACCCAATCCCTCGTCCTTCGTATATCCAAAAACAATAATTTCATTGACGGCATCTGTCGAACCTGTTAAGTAAATCTTCATTTTAACACCCTCTAAATTCGTGCGCATCACACTTTTATACTTGTCTGTATTTTTAAAGATTTGAACTAACTTGTCTTTTTCTGTTTGATATATTTCTTCATGGTCTTCATAAGGAAGCAAAAGGAGTGTTATTTTGCGAACACTTTCAGCAGTCTTTTGAATTTCTATAGACTCTTTGGATATCATTGGTTTGAAAAACCCAATTGGGACACTAAACATTTTAAAATGCTCTTTATTCTGACTTTCAAGGATGTACTCTTGAATTGTCTGCTCCTGAGAGCAAGAAGTTGTGAAAAGAGATAGTGAGAGAATTAATACAAAGGCTGTAGTCTTCATTGATCCTTTTTTTGTAATTGTTACTTTACGTGTATATAAAATATTTTTCCAGAATAACACATAGTGATCACATTTTAGAGATTTTATTAGCTAGTTTGGACAACTTATTAATATCGATATTACCAGCAAGCGATACGACTACGGCTTCAGACATTCCATCCGTTTTTTTATCAATTCCAGTTACGAACATCAAAACTTCATCAACAAAGTCTACATTTTTCTTTGATTTTACATAAATCAAAGCCCGAGAATTTCCATCTTTTACCCTCATTAATTCGACTAGTTTTTGTTTTTTTACTTCTGATTTCACCATACTTTCCATTTTTTTAGAAACGCTTGCTGACTTGGTATTAAACATCTTTAACTCATCTAAGTCCTGTACCATCTGAAAGATTTCCATGGCTTCATTACTTTTAAAACTTTTTTGATCAAATTTTGATAAGATTTTAAAGGCTTCTTTATTGAGAATGACTGATGTAACATCATCCATTTCTTCCAGTTGATCAAAAATAGACTGACCATAAGTGAGGGCTTGCGAAAATACAAGTGCGAGTATTAAAAATATGTTTTTCATTTTTAGATTATTTGAGGTTAAAATTTATGAGTTGAGTTTTCCTTCGTTCAATGAATACTGATTCATAGTTAATTATTTTCTTTTGCAGAGATGTTAACCTTTATTTAACCAATCCTACTAGGAGAGTTTCATAGGCATATAACTGATCAGAAGCTTGATTTCCTTTATTTAGATATTTGGACAGAAGTATTAAAGCTTCTTTGGTTTGCTCAAATTGAAATTTTTCTACAACCCCCATTTCACTGGTTGATATTTTGGAGTCTTGTTTTGAAAAACCAATGTAAACACCAAAAAGTAAAACAATGGACGCGACCATCGACAGCCATCCGTACTTCTTTCTTTTTTGGGTTTTGAATACCATATTTTTACCGTATGTTTCATCTTTACTTTCTTCAAAGTACTGAAACATTCCTTGATACTCCTCCAAGTGAGGAGCCACGTTATCAGACAGAAAATAAGCACCTAAAATAGCTTCTTCCTCTAGAGTAGTTTCTGCATTTTCATATTTCACCACTAGTTTTTCGATCTTAGCCAACTCCATATCTGTGTTGTTTTATTAGTTTTTGTCTTATCGTTTTTCTAGCTCTAGACAATGCCACTCGCACCGCATTAGGCTTCATATCCATAAGTTTACAGATTTCATCAAACTCATACTCTTCAATATCCCTTAATTGTATGATGAGTTTCTGTTGTTGAGGTAATTTTTCAATAAGTTGGTGTGCAAGATTAACGGTATCTCTGTATTCAACTTTTTTATCTAGACTGGTATCTTTTTCTTGGTAGTTACTGTGAACCAATGTGAGATTACTAGCCTGTTTGGATTTTAATCGGTCATAGCAATAGTTTTTGGTCATTATCATAGCAAAAGCTTCTGCACTTCTGTACTCGGTGAGTCTTTCTTTATTCCTCCAGAGTTTAAAAAGCAATTCTTGTGTAGCATCTTCTGCCTCTTCTTTAGAGACTAAAAGTCTTTTTGCTAGCCTAAAAACCTTGTCTTTAAATGATAAAACAACTTCTAAAAAGTCCGATTGATTCATTTGTTTTGTATAATTCAATAGTAAATTTCTGATCTCAAATCTTTTGATTGATCAATTTAACAACCCTATGACGATACACTCAATATTTTGTTACATAATTATAAAAAAAATACTATTTATGCTTAAATTGCGTTGTTTTGCACAAAGATCATTCTCAAATGAAGCGCACAATCCTCATACATCTTATCATTCTTCTATACTGTTCACTATCAAGCTGCGAAAAAGTTGATGAGTTTCCAATAGATATACAGACGAATGACTTTGTTTGGAAAGGTTTAAATGCCTATTACCTCTATCAAGATGAAATAAATGATTTATCAGACCGACGATTCAACAACGATATAGAGTTGGAGCGTTATTTGAGAGAATACCCCTCACCAGAGGCTATTTTTAATGCACTAGCTAAACCTACCGATGGTCTCTCTTCGATTATAAGTGACTATAATACACTGGGAAATCCTATTCCACTAAGAACCGCATTCACCTCAGGATTTGAATTTGCAGTGATCCGAGACCCTTCTCGTTTAGATAGTGTCGTGGGTTACGGATTGGATGTACTTCCACTCTCCTATGCATCTACTGAAAACATCGCTAGAGGGGATTTTTTCTATGCTGTTCTCAATGAACAAAACGACACCATTCAACTAACAGAAGATAACTACGAGGATGCATTGCTAGATTATCCCCAAGACACGTTAAAATTACTGATGGCTGATTATGACGGTTTAATTATGATGCCCAATGGTGAGCGCGTAGATCTGGTTCGAGAACAATATCAACATCCTGCAATACAAATAACTCAGACTTTTGACTTCATATCTCAACGGGTTGGTTATTTGATGTACAACAACGATTTCTCAGGCAATTATAGCGATGCGCTAAATACAGTCATACAGAATTTTAAAAGCCAATCCGTAAACGAATTGATTATTGATCTTAGATATAACGTAGGAGGTGATGCTTATGACTCAACTGTAGCCGAATTGGCTTCGATGATTACTGGTCAATTTGAAAACCAAGTTTTAATTAAAGAAACATGGAACCATAAAGCTCAACAATGGTTTGAGCTTAACCAACCTGACTCGTTATTAACCTACTTCCCAAGGACTCTAGAAAGTGGAGTAGCCATTAATGGATTACATCTTACTGATGTTTATATCGTCTTAAATGGAAATGGCTTTGAGGGAAATACAGTCTCGGAATTATTAATTAACAGTCTTAAACCCTACATCAATGTCCATGTCATTGGAAATACGACAAACGGAGAAAATAGAGCTTCCATCACCTTGTACGATTCCCCAGACTATAATTTTATAAACCCCAATGCGAATCATACCTACGCGTTGCAGCCTGTAGTTTTAAGTTTTTCGAATTCAATTGATGAAACTTATGACCTAGGGCTGTCGCCAACTGTTGCAGTATGCCCTTTAGAAGACCCACTAAATTTGGGTGTTCTAGGAGAAGATAGTGACCCCATACTCAATAGCGTGTTAAACCACATAACTACTGGGAGTACTAGTAATACAATTCCGTGTAATCCTTTTGATTTTGAAGTATTATATCACTCCATAGATCAACAGCGAATAACAGACAATAGAATATTTATAAGGCAAAAATTACCAGATCTTGGACGATAATGCGATTCATACGTATTTACAGAAAAAAATCTTTTAGAAAAATGGATCGAATGAAGGTCAAAGCCTCATCAAAAGGAAGCGATGAAATAACAAATAGTCAATATAAATCTTAAACAAGAGAAAAACATGCAAATTAAATCCCTTCTCCTCTTTTCAGTTGGAATCATTTTATTTACCTCTTGCAAGAAGAGCGACATAAATTCAGACCCTACAGCAAATGATGAAATTCACGATTTTATCTGGAGTGGAATGAATACTTACTACCTCTGGCAAGAAGATGTTCCCGATCTAGCAGATGGTCGATTTGCAACATATCAACAATTGTGGAGCTATTATGCTGGCTATGAATTGCCAAGTGATGTTTTCAATAGCTTACTGTATCAGCCAGGAACTGTGGATCGATTTTCATGGATTGTAGATGACTATGTAGCCCTAGAAAATTCATTTCAGGGAATTAATGTCAGCAATGGTATGGAATTTGGCTTAGTACGGTTTAGTTCCGTACCTTCTGATATTTTTGGATATGTTCGATATGCTGTAGCGGGTTCGGATGCAGAGAGTAAAGGTATTACCAGAGGCATGTTATTTACCGAGGTGGACGGTACTCAGATTACAGAGAATAACTATAGAGATTTGCTATTTGGAAGCAATTTAAGCTATACCATCACCCTAGCCGATTACAATGATGGTGACCCTGTTCCTAATGGAAATTCGATTTCTCTGACCAAAACACAAATCCAAGAAAACCCTGTTCATTTAGTAACGACCATTACCGAAGGATCTCACAAAATTGGATATTTGATGTACAACCAGTTTGCAAGTTCTTTCGATGGTGAGCTTAATGCCGCTTTTGCGACACTTCAATCAGAAAATATTACGGACTTAATCGTAGATCTTAGGTACAACGGCGGAGGTTCTGTTAGAACAGCCACTTATCTGGGCGGAATGATTACTGGACAGTTTGATGGTGAACTATTTTCTCGTGAGATATGGAATTCAAAAGTGCAAGAGACCATTGATCAGAGTAATTTTGTCAATAATTTCACCAACCAGATAAACAACGGAGCAATCAATGAGGCGATCAATAGTTTAAATTTGAGTCGCGTGCACTTCATCACCACTTACAGCTCAGCTTCAGCTTCTGAATTGTTAATGAATGGTTTATCCTCATATATAGATGTAAAGTCAGTCGGAGCAACCACTCGTGGAAAGGTGCACGGTTCTGCAACGCTATATGACTCAAATAATTTTACAAGAAACGGAGACAATTTAAATCCAAACCATTCTTGGGCTATGCAACCATTGGTGCTAGAGATCGTTAATGCAAACGGTACTAATGATCCTAACGGAATTACTCCTACGGTTGAATTGGATGAAGACTATAGCAATCTTGGAACTCTTGGTGATCGTTCTGACCCATTGATTGATCGAACGGTGATCTTGATTACAACAGGAAGTCGGTCTAGTGCCGCAAAATCTACAAATTTTCATGAGGAAGTTAGCAATTCTCAGATCAATAAACCTACCAAAAACAATATGTATTTAGATTTAGATTGATAAGTCTTACAACAATCTTGTTTGCGCATGAACACCTTTATTTGGAATTTTTAATTGTGTTCCCAATGTAAGGTTTAGTTGTTCGATAAAGTGTGCGGTTAACAAAGGAGATTCTCTTTCTAAATTCTGGTGTACAAAGAAGTGAATCTTTTTCAATCCTAGTTCTTTCCATTCTTTGAGTTTTATCACCCAATCCTCTAAACGATCATAATCTGTTGGATGGTTGGCTCCCACATAACGGATAAAAGCCTCATTATTCGTCAATCGCATATGCATCATATCTCTTCTTCCAGCGGTATCTACCAATACATTGGCCATATGATTCTCTTGCAGTAACTGATAAAAATCTTTAGCAATCTGTTCATCAGCAAACCAATCTGTATGTCGACATTCCACAGCCAAAGGCAATCCTTTAGGCCAACCAACGACAAAGTTTTCCAAGGCTTTAAAACTCTTTTTAGGTCCAAAGTTAGCATGCAACTGTAAAAAGATCGTTCCTAGCTTGTCTCTCAAATGACTGAAATGATCGATATATGAATTGACCACATCCTCTACTCCCACTAAACGTTTCCAATGGCTGATCTCCTGACCTAGCTTGGGAAAAAATTTAAAGTTGACTGGAGTTTTATCATACCATTTCTCAAACTGCGAAGCAGGAAAATTTCTGTAAAACGTTGCATTCAACTCAATGCAATTAAACTGCCTAGAATAATACGCAAGTTCATCTTTTGTACCCCTGGGATAAAAACCTTTTAGATCTGCTCTATTCCACTTGGCACAACCCACATAGATAGACAAGTCCTCCTCACTTGATTGTTCGTCCAATACCTTAGCAGTATCCGGATGGGTTGGTGGGATTGTAAAATCAATTATTTCAGGATTGTCAACTTTTCCAAACTTCATCTCGACTAAATTTATGTATTTTCGTACTGCCAAAAATAGCAATAATGAAGCGTTTACTAGGGTTGTTTTTTTTATTGTTCATACTATATTCCTGTCAATATAAATATCAGCCCAGACAAATCGATCAGTTAAACATCAAAGAGTTTAAAATTGATAGCACGAGTATTAGAGCCATTGTTGCTATGGATTCTGGAAGAGTTGCCTATACGGGTTCTGCAGGGAACTACGGATATATCATTCATGGCGACGTCCTAAAATTGAAAGTGAAGTATAAAGACTCTATTGATCCATCTTTTAGAAGCATTGCATCAAATGGATATCACCATTATATGTTAAGTATCGGTAACCCAGCGTTACTCTATAAATTACCCGTAACAGTGCAGAGCACACCCGTGTATATAGAAAAGCACGAAAAGGTATTTTACGATGCTATAAAGTTCTTTGACACCATTCATGGAATTGCTATGGGAGACCCAACAGAAGATTGTCTATCCATGATTCTCACACGAGATGGAGGAAGCACATGGCATAAAATCCCTTGTAGTAAACTTCCAAAAGTAGCTCAAGGAGAAGCTGCCTTTGCGGCAAGCAATACCAATATTAAAGTACTCGGAAAAACAGCATGGATTGTAACAGGAGGAACAAAAGCAAGAGTGTTTAAGACTACCGATATGGGCGAAACATGGGAGGTGTTTAACACTCCGATCATTCAAGGGAAACCATCTCAAGGAATCTATTCTGTGGATTTTGCAGATCAAAATAACGGAATCATCATAGGCGGAGACTACTCCAAACCTGAGCAAAATAGTGCAAATAAAGCTGTGACCAGCGACGGTGGAACAACATGGCAACTGGTTGCAGACGGGCAAGATCCCAACTATAAAAGTTGCGTGCAATACGTCCCCGATACACAAGGAAAGGAAATTTTTGCCGTTGGTAAAACAGGAATCTCCTTCTCTAATGATGGAGGACACACTTGGAAAAAAATTAGTGATCAAGCCTACTATGCGATTCAGTTTGTAGATAGATCCCACGCATGGCTCGCTGGAAATCAGAAAATTGGAAAAATCAGTTACCTTGGCACAGATCCTTAAAATGAACAAATATTTCAAGAGAGACCTTTGAAAATGAAACCCATGAGAAAAATTCTAATGATTTTTTTATCTGCTTGTATCGCAGCTTGTGAATCCAAATCAGAATTATCAGAAAACATGAATTGCAAACCTGAGCAATATACCAACCTAGAGACCATTACAGACATGGATAAACAGTTTAAGGTTCCGTTACCCAGCCATTGGAAAACCCACCTATACTATGACAAAAATCAAACGTCGATTTTCTCCGCCGATACCACCAAGCAGCTAACAAACAGTTATACCATAGACATCACCTATGTATATGATGAAATCATCTTTGATGATCAATTCATACAACGATTTAAAAAGAATTTGTCAGATAATCTACTGGTAGAGACTACCTCCTATGCACTAATGTTTAAAGAACGAGATGCATACTATTCAAGAGCCCTAGGAAGACGAGGTAAATTTAAATATCAGATTTGCAATCTTTTTATAAAAATTTATCCCCATCATTACCTGCATGCAAAAGCTGAAATCTTTGGAGACTCATTGGTGAATCAGCGAATTTGCAATGCATTAAGTCTCATTGAAAAAATAGAATATTAAATGAACGAACAGCATTTAATCAAGCGATTTATAAGCTATGTTACTGTAGATACAGAATCTGATCCCAACAACCCAGCATTCCCTAGTTCCGAAAAACAGTGGAATCTTGCAAAACAGCTCGAAGCAGAGCTACGGGCAATCGGAATGCAAGAAGTCACCTTAGATGAGAACTGCTATATCATGGCAACACTGCCTAGCAACATCAAAGACGATGTCCCAACCATAGGTTTTATAGCACACATAGACACCAGTCCAGATTTTACCGGTGCTCACGTGAATCCGCAAGTTCACAAAAATTACGACGGAAAAGACATTGTACTCAACGAAAAAGAACAGATTGTCTTAAGTCCCTCCTATTTTGAAGATCTGCTGCTTTACAAAGGACAGACTCTCATTACTACCGATGGAACAACGCTTTTGGGTGCTGATGATAAGGCTGGCGTCACAGAAATCGTTACTGCCATGGAATACTTAATTCAACATCCAGAGATCAAACACGGTAAGATTCGTATTTGCTTTACCCCCGATGAAGAAGTAGGAAAAGGCGCACATTTATTCGATGTCAAAAAATTTGGAGCCGAATGGGCATATACCATGGATGGCAGTCAGATAGGAGAATTAGAATATGAAAATTTTAATGCGGCGGCAGCTACAATTACCATCAACGGTAAAATCGTACATCCTGGATATGCCAAAAATAAAATGATCAACTCCATAACCATTGCCAGTGATTTTATCAATCGACTTCCCAAAAACGAAGTTCCAGAGAGAACAGAAGGATACGAGGGATTTTTTCACCTGCATGCCATGCAAGGAAAAGTAGAACAAACCACACTTCAGTATATCGTTCGCGATCACGATAGAGCCTTATTTGAAAAAAGAAAGCTCCATCTTCAAAAGATCACCGATGAAATGAATGCTACCTTAGGAGCTGGAACTGTCCAGGTCACCATCAAAGATCAATATTACAATATGAAAGAAAAAGTAGTTCCTGTAATGCATATCGTTCAGATTGCAGAAGAGGTGATGAAAGACCTAGGCATTACCCCTCTAATCAAACCCATCCGAGGAGGAACAGACGGCTCTCAACTGTCCTATATGGGACTCCCCTGTCCCAATATTTTTGCTGGCGGACATCACTTTCATGGGCGCTATGAGTATATTCCAGTAGCATCCATGATCAAAGCCACCGAAGTCATTATTGGAATCGCTCAAAAAGTGGCAACACAATGCATCCAAAAAGAGAAATAACTCATACAACAAGACAAAGCTACAACGCGTCCTTCAAGAGGGTTTGCTTTAAAATTCCCCATGTATCATAAACCGTTAGAAGTAGTATAATCAGTTGGGCGTTCCCCTTCGGGTCGCGCTATCCGCTATATCTTTTTTGCCTTGTCAGGACAAAAAAGGATGCCGCTGCTATCGCTTACGCGGCAGCCAGCGTTTATGAACCATAAACTCATTTTTTTGGCATCTGAAAGGATATTCAGATTGACAAAAACTGCCCTTCTTTAGAAATTTGTTGTACACCTCATGTCTAAGAGAACCAATTAATTGGAGTAAATAGTAGTGTATTGACTTCGGGTCAGGAACTTACTGCTGAAAATGGCATTTCCTTGTTAAAAGAATTAAAAGACCAAACGAGGGTAACTATTATTCCAGGAGGAGGAATATAAAGACAATGTACAATTATTTTTGGATGCCGGTTTTAGTGAGATACATTTGTCGATAACAAAACAACATCAAACTATAGAAGTCCCCAGAATTCCTATGAATAGCCTAAAACACTATGAGGAAACACAACAAACCATTTCTGATATTGAAACCATTAGGAATGTCATCTCTAAGATAACCGTTTGAAAAACTCAGAATGTTTTCACCTCGCGTTAGGGATAGCAGCGGCATCCTTTTTTGTCCTCTTTAAAGCAAAAAAGATATAGCGAATAGCCCGACCCGTAGGGAACGCCCTAAATAATACTTAAGGTGTGGTATATCATCTTACAATCAGAGCTCCCGAAAAGATGTTTGATGATTTTTGATGCAATTCTCTAAATTACAAAGTCTTAGTCTTTAAAGAACATGTTAGGAAATTGTTTTTCTGGGTCTCTATCCAAAAACTTAATATAAAAAGTTGATTTTAAAAATGCCAATCCGTAGCCGAAAAATTGGATAAATAGAGCAATAACGGTCAAAAAACCAACCGATAGACTTTTGTTCTTGACTACTGAATCTAAAAAGACGAGTACCATATACACCACTAGTGGTAGGATAAAATATGGATTAACGACAAGAGCTGTGAGTAGGGACGCAAAGACAAAAAAGACAAATAATGTTGGAAACCAAAAGGTCATTTTTTCTGTTAACGGGTGCCATTTGCTCAGGAAAGGTCTCACTGTACCAAACTTTTTTACTTGACCATAAAACTTTTTCCATGAGATTCTGCGTTTGTGAAATACTTCAGCTCCTGGTAAAAAACCAGTTGTAAAACCAGCTTTCAGGATGCGCTGGGATACATCTGGGTCTTCTCCTGGATGGACTCTGGAAAATCCTTGAGTGACTAGAAAAGCTTTTTTAGAAATCCCCATGTTAAAGCTTCTGGGCTCAAATTTCTGAATACTTTTCTTACCTCCTCGGATACCGCCTGTGGTGAGAAAGGAAGTCATTACGTAATTAATGGCTTTTTGTACATTGGAAAAACTCTCATGAGCTGTATCGGCTCCACCAAAACAATCCAAATAATGATTCTCCAAATAGGTGTTCATTGTAGATAAATACTTTGAGGGAAGAATTACATCAGAGTCAAGGATAATAAAGTAGTTTCCCTTAGCCTTGCGCATACCAAAATTTCTAGAGTCCCCAGGCCCGCTATTGGGCTTATAGAAGTAAAAGATATTCAGTTGTTTTTTATACTTCTTGATGACCTCTTCTGAGCTTTCTTGAGAACCATCTTCTACGACTATTATTTCGTATTTCTCTTGAAAATCTTGATGCGTGAGACTTTCTAACAATTCATCAATCTCATTTGGACGATTGAACACAGGAACAATGATGGAATAGCTGAGTTTTTTCAAAGAAGTGTTTTACATTTATGGTGTGGCTAGGCGGTACTTGACAAGTCTTTCTACAAGAATTTTAAACATTTAAATTTATATAAATCATTTGGTGTTTAATCTTTTTTCTTACTCAAGAATTAACCTTTATTTGATCAATCCCTCTGTGAAGATTCCAAATGTACAAAACATCTACATAAAAAAAACGTCACGCTTTGCGTGACGTTTTGAAAGTTTGATTAATGATTCCTTATTTCTTAATAATTTTATAGGTACTTGTAGTATTTCCTACTTGTACTTTTACCATATAAATTCCTCCATTTAACGTGGATAAATTTATAGAGGAGTTAGAAACATTAGGAGTGGTTTTAAATACCTCTTGTCCTAATAAGTTATAGATAGTTATACGTTGAACATGTTCTAAAGCACTAAAATTCAGATCTTGCTCTACAATTATAGGATACAATTTAAATCCTTCAATGGACTCATCAGCAGAACTTAATGTTGCAGTTGTAATTTGGAAATTATCAATAAAGAGGTCATTATCTTCATTTGAAGTATCTGAGAATGCATAGTATGCAAACTGAACAGTATCACCATAGCCTGAGAGTTCTATTTCTTGTACAGACTGCCCTGTATTACTTATTGCAGTAGAAGCATCCCAACGGGTAAGTTCTGTCCAGTTGGCTCCGTCATCTTCTGTTACCAGTAATGCAACATAATCGTCAGACCCCAAAGTTCCAGATGATGTGGTATTGAATTCCACTAACCCAATATCAAAATTTAAGTAATAAGTACCTCCTGAAAGGTTAAACTCGGGAGATATGAGATATTCGTCAACATCTGTTCCATAGATGTTAACCCTTGCAGATCGTCCGTTTGGATTACTCGTATCATTAACAAAGTCACCACCTACAAAAGTAGAAGTAGTTCCTCTAGGGTCTCCGTAGTCTCCACTTGCTTCAGTCCATAGTGAAGGTAGATAGGTGTCAAAATTTTCTGAATAGTTAGGAATAATTGGTGCTGGGGGTGTGTATTCTTCTAAACAGAACGCCACATCAGAAACAGATGTTCCAAAATCATAGATTTGAATGATCAAATCATCTCCAATTTCCCATCCTGATAAGACGGTATTGTCAGGTGCAAAAGTCCCAGCACAAGTTATTTCGTTACCTGATATATCTCTGACGATAATACCAGGGTTTCCAGGAGTAGCGTCATTCCACAATAACCCACCGGTAGTCGCTGTCCATATAAAAAACTGATCTAATCCAGTATTTGCGTCGTTACAACTACCGTCCAATCCGCTATCAGTAGTTCCATCAGAAGAGAAGTTTAAGGTGAATCCTGCGCTATTACAGCCAGTTCCTTCTGGAGATGGGGTAATAGGAATGGCTCCAGATATATCATCATTTTGAGGTGGCATTATCCATGTCACGACATCTGTCCAAGAACTATCTTCTCCACCTGAGCAATTAGCTTTTACATATATATCATAGACTTGTTCCGTAAGACCGGAAAGATCAACAGATGTTGTTGTTACAGTAGCAGAGGTACCACTACCAATGGTAAACCCAGTTTCTCCATATTCATAGGTCCACTCTGTTTCAGAAGCTCCTGCAGCCCAAGATATTGTTACCTCTGTCAATGAGTTTACTGTAACATATACTCCTGAAGGAGCTTCACAAGATGGAGTTTCTTCAACTAGGATCTGATCGATAGACAAAGAAGCATCATCAACTCCTTGGTAATTAAATATAATTTTTACATTAGTTTGTCCAATCCAACTAGACAAATCTACAGTTCTCCGAAACCATACAAAGCTGTCTGCATCATCATCAAAATCGGTTTCATCGTTTTCTGTAAAAACCTCGGTTATATTGGTACCATCATCGATACTTACTGTAAAGTCATAGTTATCATATGGACTTACACTCCAGTAATGACTCGTATTCCACCAAAAAATCAATCTTGGATTTGTAGCTGACGAAAGATCTATACTGGGAGAAACTAAAGATTCATCTTGTGTATTAAGATTGGAGTCATAGACTACAACTGCATAATTATCTCCCGAATGGGCTAATGCTGGGGAAGAGTTAATGTTCCAAGTTTCATCAGCATTTTTTACTTGGTTCACATTCCAGCCAGCCGGTATTGAGGCGCTGCTCTCAAAACCCTCTTCTAGATATTGCCCAAAGGACAATAAGACACCGTTCAAAAAAATTAATGATAAAAAAGTAATTTTTTTCATAAAAAAGTTATTTAGTTAGTTAAATAGGTACCTAAATTACTTTTTTTTTGTAGAAATAAGCTAATAATAGTTTAAAAAACAGGTACTGTTGTCAACTTTTAAATATTTTGCAAGGATACATTAAAAAATACTGTAAAATACAATCTAAGCTTCCATAAAGCGATCCATTACAGCATCACTTACCCCCATGTTTGAAAATCCCCCATCGTGGAATAAATTCTGAAGAGTCACTTTTTTAGTCAGATCAGAGAAAAGTGATATGGTATAATCTGCACATTCTAGAGCAGTTGCGTTCCCTAGGGGCGACATCTTTTCTGCATAGGCTAAAAATCCTTCAAACCCTTTAACACCACTTCCAGCTGTAGTGGGTGTTGGCGACTGAGAAATGGTATTTACCCTTACTTTGTGATCGCGTCCAAAGAAATATCCAAAACTGCGAGCAATACTCTCCAGATAAGCCTTGTTATCTGCCATATCGTTATAATCCGGAAAAACACGTTGCGCTGCCATATACGTAAGCGCAACAATACTCCCCCACTCATTCATCGCTTCTTTATTATACAATACATTCATTGTCTTGTGAAACGAAACCGCAGAAACATCCCAACCTTTGGTGGTAAAGTCATATTTTGGATCTGTGTAATGTTTTCCCTTGCGAACATTTACAGACATTCCTATGGAATGTAGTACAAAATCTAATTTCCCCCCCAAGATCTCCATAGACTTCTCTACTAAATTGTTAAGATCCTCCATAGAAGTCGCATCAGCAGGGATCAACTCGGAGTTTGTCTGAGCTGCTAAATCTTTAATGCCTCCCATTCTCAAAGCAATCGGTGCGTTGGTCAGTACAAACTCTGCACCTTCCTCATACGCTCTTTCAGCTGTTTTCCATGCAATTGAATTCTCATCTAATGCTCCAAAGATGATTCCTTTTTTTCCTTTTAACAAATTGTAAGACATACCTGTAGTTTTAGTTGATATTACAAGCGACAAATATACTTTTTAATTTTTAGATGACGCTTTACAAGCCCCAGTCACCTTGCAGCAAATATATATATTAATTTTAAGGGCGTTCCCCTGCGGGTCGCGCTATCCGCTCTATCTTTTTTGCTCTTTTTAAGCAAAAAAGGATGCCGCTACTATCCCTAACGCAGCATTTAAGAAACCTTTTTGGTGAGACAATGATTCAAACATCGTATTTTATCAATTCATTATTCATCACCAAGAGATTTCAGAGCAAAATTAAGAGTGTAAGTGATCCTATGATGAATTGTCTTTATTGATTTATCAGTGAATATTGCATTCCTTGAACTGTATACAAAATCTACCAACGCAGAGTTCCAATCTTAGTTCAGCAGCTCTTTTGCATGCACTAAAGCACTATCCGATATATCTTTACCACTCAACATTTCTGCGATTTCAACAATTCTTTCATCTTCTGTTAGTTGTTTTAACTGTGTAATTGTTGCTCCCTCATCCTTTTGCTCTTCTTTAAATACCTTGTAATGCTGATTTCCTTTAGCTGCAATTTGTGGCAAGTGTGTAATGGTAATCACTTGCATGTTTTCACTCATTTGATGCATGATAAAGGCCATTTTGTTGGATATTGCTCCAGAGACCCCTGTATCAATCTCGTCAAAAATAATTGTAGGTAACTGGCCATTTTCCGACAATAGCTTTTTAACAGCCAACATAATACGAGATAATTCACCGCCTGACGCCACCTTTTTTAGTTCGCCAAAATGTGCTCCTTTATTCGCTGAAAAAAGAAATGAAATCTCATCCTTCCCGTTTTTTAGATAAGATGAAGTCAACTGAATTTCGATAGAAAATGTGGCCTGAGACATTCCCAAATTGCTCAGAATCATTTCTAAACTTCGGGTAAGTTTTGGCACAACCGACTTCCTAGATTGTGAAATTTTTAATGCCACATCGTCTAGTTTTTTGGCAATTTCTTGCACATGACTTTCTTGTTGCTGAATGATCTCATCTGCATCTTCCACCATGGCTACTTTTTTTGACAGATCTTCCCAAATCTGGAGTAGCTCCTCGTTGTTATTCACACAGTGCTTTTTCTGGAGGGTATAGATAAGCTGCAAGCGATCATTGATTTCTAATGCTTTTTGTGGATTAGACTCCACATGATCATTCGCATTTTCCAAGTCTATGATGACATCGTCGAACTCAATTTTTAAGCTTGATATTCTGGATAGCAATGTTTCATATTCCTCTGAATAAGGTGAAATTCTCGAGAGTTTACTTTCCAATGTATAGAGCAGGTACTGAATCCCAATTTCCTCATCTTGCGTTATCTGAAGAGCTTCTGAAAGGGTTAATTTAATCTCTTCTACATTGTTGATTTTCTCTAGCTGCGCCTCCAATATTTCTTGTTCGCCTATCGTTAGATTTGCATCCTCCAGCTCATTGAACAAATGAAGATGATAATCATATTGTTGGTTGGCCTCACGTTGTTTTTGTACAAGTAATTCTAATTTCTTTTTTTCAGATTTGTACTGTTCTAATCCTCTTTTATACGAGGATAACTTGGGTTCATTTCCAGCAATGACGTCTATAAAGTGCAACTGAAAATGATGATCGGAAAGCTGCGATGTCTGATGTTGTGAATGAATATCTACAAGTCTAGATTTTAACTCATTTAAACTGTTTAGGGTTACAGGTGTATCATTTACAAAAGCCCTTGACTTTCCAGACGGCAGGATTTCCCTTCGAATGATCGTTTGCGCATCATAGTCTAGATCTAGGATTTTAAAAAAAGAAGATAAATGATATTTTTGGATATCAAAATGAACTTCAACAATGCATTTCTTTTGAGTATCCTTAAGCATAGAGGAGTCTGCTCTCTTTCCTAGCGCAAGTCCCAAAGCCCCTAAAAGAATAGATTTTCCGGCACCTGTTTCCCCGGTAATAATGGACATTCCCGATTGAAAATCAATAGAGAGCTCCTCTATAAGAGCATAATTTTTTACAGATAACGATCTAAGCAAGTCCTAGAAATTTTAAAAACTAAAATTAATTAATTTTTTTCCACTTGCTGTTATTGATTGGAAAGATTTTTTTGATAACCGTTAGCATCCGTTGTTTACTTCTCGTATTTAAACCATCCGAGTAAACATTGACAATTTCATCAGACTTGGCGTCAAAAAAGAGCCTAATGAGCGGATTCCCTATTACTTTGTTAAAAAGTCTATCCAAGGCGATGATATTATTCTCTATCGTTTGCTTCGCCTTCACCTTATTTTGTGAGAAAATGTCAAATCCATTTCTGTGATAATTGTATAGGATAAAATGAAACTGCTTCATGTTAGGCGATAGAAGGTTATCAATCAACTGGAATCTGTTCTGAACTCCTACTTGGTTAGACCAAGCAGAAAGACCGCTTTGCTGTGCCTGTAAGACCACATTTTCTGCTTGTTTAAAATACCCTTCACCTCCATTTAATTGAAATGTATCTGCATCCATTCCTAAAATCACATAAACGTAGAAAGTCACCATGGAGATCAAATTACTATCAAAAGAGGTAGGATTGTAGATGAATTGATCAAATTCGTTGTAAACAAAATTAAAATCGTTGTCTTTGATGTTTAACACCGGGGTTTCGTATGAGGTTCCATAGACAGGTCGGGTAGATTGAATTTGCAGAGTCCCTTCAAATGTATTGTTATTGCGCTTGGTAATAATGATGTTCATTGCACAATTGATGCGCTCTTGAGATCGAACGTTTTTATTTGTCCATTTTTTTTGATTAATAAACTCAGAAATCGTTTGCTCTAATGTTCTAAAGACCTGTTTATTTGATCCAATTACCTGATCATCGTTAATGGTTACCAGACAGTTCAACTCTTGAGCGCTTAAGGAAACGCAATGAAAAAAAACAACAAGTAGTAAAAGTTTACGCATGGGTTCTTTTGAGTATTTCATTAAGGATGTCTTCGGCGACTAGTACCTTAGACTTTACTTGAAACGAAATTCTTTCTCTTTTACTATCAATGAATGTAATTTTATTTGTCTCAGTTGTAAATCCTGCTCCTTGATCACGAAGGGAATTAAGGACAATAGCATCCAAATTTTTCTTCTCTAACTTGACTATTGCATTTTCTTCCTCATGGGTTGTCTCTAGGGCAAACCCTACTAAAAACTGGTGTTGTTTAATGAGCCCAAGTGAAGCCAGAATATCTTTTGTGGATTCTAATTCTATGACCAATGATGCCTCCTTTTTTTTGATCTTTTCTGCTGACACGTTTTTAGGTCGATAATCGGCAACAGCAGCGGCAAGTATTGCAATATCTGATGTTGGAAAGTACTGATGAGCTTTATTATACATTTCCTCAGCAGTCGTAACATTTATCCTGTGGATTTCTGAGTGAGATACTTGCTCGTAGCTAGGTCCCGTGATTAAAAATACCTCCGCTCCCAGATCGGCAGCTCTCTTGGCGATTGAAAATCCCATTTTCCCCGAAGAATGGTTACCAATAAATCGAACAGGGTCTATAGCCTCGTAAGTAGGACCTGCTGTGACCAGAATTTTTTTTCCCTTCAATGGTAGTCTTGATAGGATGTCTCTCTTGATGTGACTTATAATATCTTCAGGCTCTGCCATTCTACCCTCTCCAACAAGTCCACTTGCTAACTCACCACTAGCTGCTGGAATTAATATGTTTCCGTATTCCTGTAATTGGTCTAAATTTCGTTTTGTTGCAGGGTGTTTGTACATATCTAAATCCATTGCTGGTGCAAAGAACACGGGGCATTTAGCTGATAAATATGTGGCTAGCAGTAGGTTGTCGCAAGTTCCATTAGCCATTTTGGCTAGTGTGTTTGACGTGGCTGGTGCTATGACCATC
The DNA here is from genome assembly GCA_964228785.1 of Flavobacteriaceae bacterium. Taxonomy (GTDB): domain Bacteria; phylum Bacteroidota; class Bacteroidia; order Flavobacteriales; family Flavobacteriaceae; genus Polaribacter. The sequence continues at coordinate 20,697 of CAXRAW010000022.1, read as the reverse complement.
AAGTCTGCCCATAAGCCTAGTTCAACATGGTTATTCCACACCTCATTCTCATCTTCTTTGTCATAAAAAGTGGAATGAACTGGGTGTTTAGAAAGGGTTGAAAGGGTCAACGGGGTAATAAAATCCCTTGATGCAGGTGTCATAATGACCTGCACTTCTGCTCCAGATTTTATAAATAAGCGGACTAAATTGGCCGTTTTGTAAGCGGCAATTCCGGCGGTAACTCCGAGTAAAACTTTCTTACCGCTGAGTACGGACATTATTCTGAGTCTGGAATTCTATGATAGACTTTAGATGCTAACCACTCTTCAACAGCAATAGCAGTTGGTTTTGGAAGTTTTTCATAAAACTTAGATACTTCTATCTGCTCCTTATTCTCAAACACTTCTTCTAAACTGTCGTTGAAAGTTGCAAATTCATCTAACTTTTCTGTAAGCTCTCTTTTAAGGTCTGTATTCACCTGAGTCGCTCTTTTTGCAATGATAGAGATTGCTTCATAGATATTTTCTGTTGGTGCTTCTATAGCGTCTTTGTCGTAGGTAACAGTAGTGACTGCTGCCCTGGTTTCTTTGTAATCCATATTTAACTTTTAACTAACTTTTGTTGTTCATTTTTTATGTTACTCAACATTTTTTCAGTCTCTGATATATATTTAGAATCTGGAAAGTTTCTGACCAATTTTTGATGAGCAGCAATCGCATCTTCTATCCTCTGCTCCTTTTTTCTAAAGGTACTTACAAGAACCAAATCGTGATATGCTTTAAATCTATAGTACAGCGCATCTTCTTTGAGCGATGTCCCTAGATACTCCGAAATGAGGTTGTCGAATGTTACAATAGCTGCTTTGTAATTTCTAAAATCTGTTACTGCGGTTTTGTAATATATTTTCCCAATTTCAAATTGCTTTTGTTCGAGCTTAAATCGCAACTCCTTGTAGTGCTTGTTAGCTTCATCAATCCTCGCAGAATTTGGATAGGTATTGATAAAAAGTTGAAAGGCGAGCATTGCTTTTTTGGTATCTGTTTGATCTAGGCTAAATCTTGGCGAAGATAACTTATAACTATGTGCCGAAAGAAAGGCTGCTTCTTCTTTTTTGGAACTATTGGGGTAGTTTTTCGTAAAGCGATCAAAATAATAACCTGATAGTGTGTAACTTCTAGTATTAAAATTAGACTGAGCCACCATAAACTGAATGCGCTCCATCTGAGGCTTCCCTCGGTAGTGAGGTGTGATAATTTCAAAGAGTCTTAATGCTTTGCTGTACTCCTTAGCTTCGTAGAGTTTTACAGCCAACTTGTAGCGTTCTTCCATGGTACCCTTGCCAATGGCTCGTTGGTATTCACCACAGGAGTTAAAGAGGATGACAGCTAAAAAAGTAAGCGTTAGAATCTGAATTTTTCGCATGTGGCAAAAGTAGGGATTTTTAATGAGCTTTTAAAACGCTATTTGCGTTTATAATGAAGCTGCCAATTAACCACAAAATCTCTTAACTGAGAGTAAAATCGTATTAAATGTTTGTTAATTTGCTTCTGGAGTTCCTCCTTGTGAGATGAGCTGTTTTACATCATTGTCGAACAGATACAATCCACCTTTATCATCTCCTATCAAATTAATTTTATCTAAGATGTTTCTTGCTAGCGCCTCTTCTTCTATTTGTTCAGCGACATACCACTGTAAAAAGTTGTGAGTAGCATAGTCTTTTTCTTGAAGTGTTACGTCTACCAGATCATTGATAGAGGCAGATACTTTTACTTCATGCTCAAAGAGTTTCTCAAACATGTCTTTAAAAGAGCCAAACTCAGTAGGTGGAGCAGATAAAACAGAAACTTTTGCATGTCCTCCCCTTTCGTTGATGAACTTAATTAGCTTAAGCATGTGCTCACGTTCTTCGTCTGAATGTGCATACATAAAGGTCGCTACTCCCTCAAAACCTTGAACTTCTGCCCATGACGCCATGGCTAAGTAAACTTGAGATGATTCGGCTTCTACGGTAACTTGCGCGTTTAATGCTTGCTCTATTTTTGTTGATAACATCATCTATGTTTTTTAGTACTACAAAGATCACAAAAAAAGCTCAAATTTAAAGCGTGAGGATGCTTAATGTGGGCTAAAGTTATTTAGACTTTTTAAAAGTTATGTATGAAATCAATGATCTTATTTTGAAGTGAATCTGAGGCTTCTACCAAGGGTAACCTCACTGTATTATTTGTAATTTTTAGCGCATGCAATACTGCTTTAATTCCTGCTGGATTGTTCTCTGAAAAAATGAGGTTAATCACATCCATTAATCTGTAATGAAGTTTGTAGGCTTCTTTACTCTTCCCTGCTAATCCCAGATTGATAAGTGATGAGAATTCTTTTGGGAATCCTTGACCTATGACTGATATGACTCCAGAAGCTCCTGCTAATACCACATTTAACGCTAAGTCATCGTCTCCAGAAATCACATGAAATCCTTCGGGTTTGTTTTTGATGAGTTCTAAATATTGTTGAACGTTGTTTCCAGCTTCTTTTATTGCTATGATATTATCAAAATCGTGTGCTAATCTTAACGCGGTACTTGGCTCCATATTTTTGGAAGTCCTCCCAGGAACATTGTACATGATCACTGGTTTTGGACTAGCTTCTGAAATTGTTTTGAAGTGTTGATATAATCCCTCTTGAGTGGGTTTATTGTAATAGGGTGCTACGGAAAGAATGGCATCAATCTGACTCAAATCTGATGTTTGCAACTCGTGAACAACTTGTGCTGTATTGTTTCCCCCAACTCCGAGTACTAGGGGCAATCTGCTATTGTTTACCTTACTGATAAAATACACTAATTGTTGCTTTTCTTCATTCGTGATCGTTGCACTTTCTCCAGTTGTTCCGTTAATTACCAAGTAGCTGATTCCGTTAGTGATGTTATGTTCAACTAGTTTTTCTAGTGCGTCATAATCAATAGATAAATCGTTCTTGAATGGTGTGATTAAAGCAACGCCTGTGCCGATAAATTTTTGCATATTGAAATGTTATTTACTGATTACAAAATTAGTCTTTTCACGGAAAATAGCGAGTTGATGGGGTTGTTAAATATTTTGTAATCTCATCGAATTGTTTTGTGACAGGTTGAAGAATAAATGGTCTGAAGGATTTCTTTATTTGTCTAAATCTACTTTTATTCGAAAAAATATTAGTTGGTACAATCTTCTTTGTTGAACTGGGTTAAATCTTGAATTTGAAATGTAACTTTCATGTGTGTTACACTAAATGCTCGTACACTTTTTGTATTTATTATTCGATCTAAAAGGTGTATTTGGTATTGCGTAAGAGATAGCAGCGGCATCCTTTTTTGCTCTTGTTCTAAGGTTCTTTCAACGGATGATATATGGTAAAATTAGCACGTTACTTCAAACCAGGAATGATACTGAGCAAAAAAGATATAGCGGATAGCGCGACCCAAAGGGATACGCCCTTAAAATACTTCTTAGAAGTACATGACTGCACTATTATTTTTGGAGCTAAACTAGTTTTCCCAAGATGGTTAAATATTTTCTGGACTCGAAGAAAAATTGATCTACTTCCTCTAATTTAACGGCGATATTTAAGTCAAAAAGATTTGTATTGATGCTTGTGAAGCCAACCTTAAAGGTGGCGTTGGAAACTTGTGCTGCATATTTTAGCATGATGTTACCTTCTGAAAAATAGCAAATTAACAGATCGAACGGCTCGTCTAAAAAACTTTGAAAGCTGGTTTCTGTGATTTCTCCCTTCCAATTAAAATCCTTTTCAGAAAAATGCTTGAATGATTTTTCTAGCTCTTTATTATAGGCTCTGAAACTGTAAATTTTAGGGTTTTTGGTATGAAACATTTTTGTTGTCATTTGTCTTAAGTCGAATTTCTCCCTGAACTTTTCTTCGGTTAGGATTCCGACCGATACAATCTTCTTTTTTTTGGCAATCGTAGTACTGTGTTGCTCTGACTTTTGGAGTTTCTTAATTTTCCGTTGTAGAAAATAATATTTTAATTTTGATGAGATCATAATTATTTACCGATGAAAGATAGTATCTTAGTCAGACATAAACAATTAAAATCGCAAGTGATTGTATGGGAAAAAATTTAGGATTTTTATTGCTTACTTTTCTGGGAATTTCTTGTTTGCATCAATCCCGGCAATTTTCTAAAGTAACCACAGAAACCAGTCAATTAGATACGCTTGTTGGCCAAGACAGTTCTTTGATTGAAGTGTATGCTCCTTACAAGAAAAAAATGAATGAGGAAATTCACAAAGTGCTTTCTTATGCTCCTAAGCATCTTACTAGAGCGGATGGGAAAATGCAAAGTTCTCTAGGAAATTTAATTGCTGATCTTATGTTTGAGAAGGCAAATTCACTCTTTGATGAGGAAACGGGCAAGGAGATTGATTTTGTTTTTTCAAATTATGGTGGTATACGGTCTGGAATATGGGAGGGTGATGTGAGGGTTGCTCATGTTTTTAACTTAATGCCTTTTGATAATACCATTGTAGTTGTAGAACTCACGAGAGAGAAAGTTGAGGCGTTATTTCAGTTTTTTTTAGAGAATAATAGAGCACACCCTCTTTCTAAACAAGTCCAAGTTACTATTAAGAATAAAGAGACGATCAAAGTGCTGATTCATGGGAAACCTCTAGAAGATAAAACCTATTTTGTAGCTACTTCGAATTATCTACAAAAAGGTGGCGATCATATGAATTTCTTTGCCAATCCAAAGAGCTTATATGACAGCAACTTTCTCATTAGGGATGCTATTGCAGAATATTTTGGTAGTCGAGATACATTGGTTTCACAGTTAGATAAACGGGTTTTGATTTATTGAAGATGTGATTTAAAATTTGGCAATTATCATAAGACATGGAGAGAAGGACATTTATTAAACAGGCAGCTGCAGGGCTTACCTTTACTAGTCTAGCAGGCTTCGGATTTGGTTCGTGTACGACTAATGGGAGCAAGCATATTACCATTTTACATACGAATGATACCCATAGCCATATAGAGCCTTTTGAGTCTAATCATCATCGATATGCAAATCAGGGTGGAGTGGCAAGGAGGGCTGTTCTTGTTGAACAGATACGGAAAGAGAATCCGAATACGCTTCTTTTAGACGCTGGCGATATTTTTCAGGGCACTCCATATTTTAATTATTTTGGTGGTGAACTGGAATTTAAGTTGATGAGTATGCTAGGATATGATGCGGCTACACTGGGAAATCACGACTTTGATAATGCTATAGAGGGGTTTCACAAACAGTTACCTCACGCAAGCTTTGAATTTGTGTGTGCTAATTATGATTTTAAGAATACCATTTTAGATTCACTTGTTAAGCCATATCGAGTTTTTAATAAAGATGGGATTAGAATTGGAGTTTTTGGACTAGGTATTGCGTTAGAGGGACTTGTAAACCCTAGATTATATAAGGAAACTACGTATTTAGATCCTATTGAAATCACACAAGATATCACTAGAGAACTCAAAGAGGGTCAGCATTGTGACTTAATCATTTGCCTGTCGCACTTAGGATATGAATACCGATCTGATAAAATCTCTGATCTAAAACTCGCTAAAGCTACTGAGCATATCGATTTGATCATCGGAGGGCATACCCATACTTTTTTACCTAAACCTACTGTGGTAAAAAATAAAAAAGGAGCTCGTGTATTGGTAAATCAGGTAGGCGCCTATGGGGTAAATCTTGGTCGAATCGATTTCTTTTTTGATGAGCAAGTGAATAAAACGTCTCGAGAAAATATCATCTCGGTATCACCTGCTAAGAATTTTTTGCTAAAGTTAAAGCCATTCGACTTACATCATTTGTAAGTTGAATATTTCTTGTTGGGTGAGCTCTCTCCATCGCCCTCTAGGGAGGTTCTTTTTTGTTAGCTCGGCAAAAATCACACGGTCTAATTTAGTTACTTTATAGCCTGCGTGTTCGAAGATTTTGCGAACGATTCGATTTCGACCTGAGTGAATTTCAATGCCTACTTCAGTTCTATTTTGTCCTTCAACATAGGAAACAGCATCTATAAATACTTTTCTGCCTTCGATAATGACATCACCTCTTAAGCGTTCTAAATCTTTTAAATCTAGTTTTCTATCTAAAGAAGCGTGATACAGTTTACGAATGTGATGCTTGGGATGTGTGAGTTTCTTTGCTAACTCTCCGTCGTTGGTAAACAACAGCAGTCCAGTAGTCATACGGTCTAATCTACCCACGGGATAGATACGTTCTTTTGTGGCGTTTTGTACCAAATCCATTACTGTTTTCCGACCGCGATCATCATCCATAGTAGTAATATAATTTTTGGGCTTATTTAACAAAACGTATCGTTTTTTTTCAGGAGAGATGAGGGATCCATCAAAACGGACTTCGTCTCCCAACTTCACCTTATACCCCATTTCTGTGACTAGCTTGCCGTTTACTGTAACACTCCCGTGTTCTATGTAAGTGTCGGCCTCTCTTCTAGAGCAAATTCCTGAGTTAGAGATAAATTTGTTGAGACGAATTCCGTCATTTACTTTCCTTACAGACTGGTTATCGGATTTTCTAGCCTCTTTTTGAACATTCTTTTTTTGTTGAGGAGTATGGCTTTTGCTTGCGTGTCGTCCTCTCGACGAGTGTTTATGAGAATTCATTTTATTGAAATTTGCGGCAAAAGTACTACTAATAATTTGATTTTTAATTCAGTTTGTCAATCACTTTATCAATCAGTAAACTGGTATCGATAAAGACCAAACTAAAGACTCCAACGAGTAATAAAAGCTTGAGTGTATTGTGCAATATGGTATAATGCCTTTTTTGATTGGATTTTACCATGACAATACCCACGATAATTAACGAAACCAATGCAACATAAAAATAATAGCGCATATAAGTAATCGCTGGATAGCTCAAAAGAAATATGGCAGGTGCAAGTGATAAGGTAAGTAGTAGTATCGAGAAAGTTTTTGTGTATCGTTCTCCGTAAGCTATGGGGAACGTTTTATAATTACTGGCTACTGCTCCTTTGATATTCTCCAAATCTTTGATTAGCTCGCGTACCATAATCACCAAGAATAAAAAAACAGCATGAACAAAGATAATTTTTGAAAAATTCTTAAAATAGACAAAAACAGCAAAGAAAGGGAGTATTGTCAGAACTGTTGCCGTAAAAAGTCCTATGGTAGGATATTTTTTGAGTTTATGAGAATACAACCAAATTCCGAAAATATAAACAGAGAAAAAAAAGGCAGCTCTCCATGATACAAAAAAAGCAATGACAGCTCCCATAAAGTTTAAAACAAAATACAGAGAGAGCTTTGTACCCTGCGTCACATAACTATCTAGTCCTGCTTTATAGGGTCTGTTGATTTTATCAGCCTGACTATCATAAAAATCATTAATGATATAACCACCTGCAACCACACAAATACTGGCCAGAACTATCAATAGAAGGTACATGTCTAAGATGACATTCTTGACAGATTTTTCTGGTGAAAATATATATATCGAGGCTAAGTATTGAGCGATAACCAACACGGATATATTGTAACCTCTTACGACTGAAAATAGGCTAAAAATTTTATAAAATATTGATGTATTCATAGCATTCTCCGTAGAGAAATTTCAGAATCGATACACAAGTTCTAGCTTGTAATCTTTTAGTGATTCTTTGGCCTTCTCGTAATTTTCAGTAAACCCTAAAATATAGCCCCCACCTCCTGATCCACATAATTTGAGGTAGAAGTCGTTGGTTTGGATACCCTGTTCCCACACTCTATGAAAAGCAGTCGGGATCATGGGTTTAAAATGGGCTAATACGACCTTAGATAAATTTTTCACATTTCCAAAAAGTGATTTGATATTTCCATGAAGAAAGTCATCAATACAAGCATCTGTGTAAGAAACAAACTCTTCGTTTAACATTTTTCTAAAGCCTTCATTCTTCATCTTATTCATAAAAATACTTACCATCGGTTCAGTTTTACCAGTTTGTTCCGAATCCAAGAGAAAAACGGCACCTCGACCTTCTTTTTGTGAAGGGATCCCTGTTGGTTCTATATTTGTTTTAGAATTGATGAGAATGGGTAAACTTAGATAGCTGTTTAAAGGATCCAATCCAGAACTCTTCCTGTGAAAAAACGATTCCATTAGGGAAAAAATTTCTTTTAACTTTAATAGTTTATCTCTAGTTAAGTTCTCCAATACGGTAATTTTCTCACTTGCATAACGATCATAAATAGATGCCACTAAAGCACCAGAGCTTCCCACTCCATAACCTTGAGGGATGGAAGAATCAAAATACATTCCTCTTTTGATGTCCTTACTAAGGGCATCGAGATCAAACTCTACTAAATTGGTATTTAAATTTTTGAGATATTGGCAAAAAAGAGCTAAATTTTTATTAGAATCTACAGCTTCATCAGATGGGTCTGATACTGATTTTAACGCTCCTTTGTAAGAATTATAGGGTATAGCTAAGCCTTTTGAATCTTTGATAATCCCGTATTCTCCGAATAGAAGAATTTTAGCGTAAAAGAGTGGTCCTTTCATAAAGAAATTTTGATATTGTAAAGGTACAATAAATTATCCTTCATCGAGATAATAGACATTTTTGTAAAAGGTCTTCCAGACCCCGACTTTTTCACCATTTTTAAATTTCCCTTTTGTTTTAATTTTACCTGTCTTGTGGTAATACTTCCATATACCTTCCTCATAACCCTTGTCATAATTACCGTCTATTCTGAGTTCACCAGAGGGATAGTATTCTTTATACAACCCATCCAACACTCCTTTCTTGTATCGTTCTTTTTTTGCAATTGTCCCATTTTGAAAATAATAGGTTAACAAACCACTAAACTTCTCTCTTCCTACCGCCGTAGCTTCTGCTCTGCCTTCTCTATATTTGGCTCCATCTTTATAATAGTCAATAATGTAGTAATTATTTCCTTTTTTCTCTGAAGGAAACCGATAGTAAATAGCTTGTTCTTCTGTAGACTCTTGGTGATCTTGATCAAGCCATATTTTCGTTTGGGCAGGGAGGTTGAAAGCTGAGGAAATCAGTAAAAAGAATAAAAAGAAGTGATAATTTCCTCTTTTCAAATAGTTATATTTTTTTAGCTCCCAATCCAACATGATCACAAATATACTGTTTTTTCTGACAGAATTTAGTGAGCCTTTCTTCGACAAACTGCAGTACTTTTTCTTTTTCAAATTTCGGATAAAGTAGATGAACGTTGGCTCCTGCATCTAGAGTAAAACAGAGTTTACTCCCTGTATGTTTTCTAAAGTCCCAGATGGTATTGATAATTTCCAATGTATGCGGTTTCATCAAAATAAAATAAGGGCGGCTGGTCAGCATCATAGCATGTAAGCTAAGTGCCTCACTCTCTACAAGATGTATAAATTCCTCTACATTTCCATCTTGCAGATAGGATGTAAGTTTCTCTAAGTTGTCATTGGCCTGTTTAAATCGTTGTTCTGCAAAGGGATGATGGTGCATTAATTGATGACCAACAGTACTACTCACTTGTTTTTCTCCCTTATCTACCAAAAGAATCGTATCCTGATAGTTTTCGAAAGCAGGGTGAACCTTCAAAGGAAATCTAACTCCATATAAATTCGAGGAGTTTTCTATGCTCTTATGCTGTCCCCAGACCACCAAAGGCCCTTCTATACTTCTACTGGCACTACCAGAACCTAAACGAGCTAAAAATGAGGCTTTTTGATGTATGAACTCATCGCTTAATTTGTCTTTAGTCAGTGATTTTTCTAAACTCATTAGACACATCGCAATAGCACCCATTCCACTTGCTGATGAGGCTATACCGCTACTGTGTGGAAAAGAATTTTCCGAGCGAATAACGATCTTGTAATCTAGGAGATAAGGACAATAGTCGATAATCCGATCGAAGAAATTGGCTATTTTAGGTTTAAAAGCATCCTTCTTTTTCCCTTCAAAATACAGCTCAAAAGACGGACTTTCCAATCCTTCGGATTTTGTAAACTTGAGTGTTGTGATGGTATGACTCTGATTTAGCGTAAAGCTAATCGATGCATTCATAGGGATTTGAAGGGGAGATTTCCCCCAGTATTTTACCAAAGCTATATTGCTGGGTGTTTGCCAAGTGAAGGAAATTTGTTCGATAGAATTGCAGAGTGAATGAGGAATAAACTTTTGTATGCTCAACAGATATCAGATTTAAATACAAAGATAGAATTATTTACTTTTACGAAATGAACAGAAAAATTAAATTGATCTGGGATTTTAGAGGTCCAGATGCCCTAGAAACCTCAAAACACCATACCAAGCACCTCAAAGAATTTGCAGCGATAGAAGGGCTCTCCTACCATGACGTAGGTACAAAACAATTGAGTTCTGTGGTTGCTTACGCTTTTATGATTGTTGATGAAAAAGATATGATGACCTATCGAGACGCTTTAAAACCCCATCGTGGTGAGATTGCCTAATCCTCTGCAAGACTTTTTGCAACTATCCAGGAACCTGTCCAAGCATTTTGAAAATTAAATCCGCCAGTAACCCCGTCAATATTCAATACTTCTCCGACAAAAAATAGGTTTTTGTGAAGCCTACTTTCAAATCGTTTAAAGTTAACTTCCTTTAAATCCACACCACCAGCTGTCACAAATTCTTCCTTAAAAGTACTTTTTCCCTTAGCATAAAAAGTTGCTTTCGTAAGCTGGTCTACAAGATTTTGCAGCTGTATTTTTGAGATGTCTGCCCAATTTTGACTTGTTTTTATCGATGATGCAATCACCGAGCGTTCCCACAGACGTCTCGGAACTTCAGCAAAAGGAGATTTTAAACCCACCTGTCTTTTAGACTGTTCTTTTTTGGTATCTTGAAGAACTTTAAGCGTATCTTGCGGGGTTTGTGAAACCCAATTGACCTCTACTTGATACTCATAGTTCATTTCAGCGAGGATCCGCGCTCCAAAAGCTGATAACCTAAGCACTGCTGGTCCACTCATACCCCAATGGGTGATTAGCAATGGTCCTGTAGCTTCAAGAGAAGTGTCACTCAATTTTACTGTCGCCTGCGGTACAGAGATTCCTAGTAGGCCTTGAATTCGATCATCTTTGATATTGAATGTGAATAAGGAAGGGACAGGGTCAACAACCGAATGACCTAGGGATCTCGATAATTTCCAGACTTGTTTACTACTGCCCGCTGCTATGACCAATGCATCACACATAAACCGCTTTTCTTTTGTATTCACTATCCACTGGTCTCTGTGTCTAGTCACCGATGTTACTCCATGGTTCTTAAACACTGGAATTTCTAATATCGATGTCTTCTCTAAAAAGCAATCAATAATCGTTTGCGAAGTATTGGATTCGGGAAACACGCGTTGATCAGACTCAATTTTAAGCGGGATTCCATGACTACTAAACCATTCAAAAGTATCACCAGTCATAAACTGATGAAAGGGTCCCAAAAGCTCTTTTTCTCCTCTCGGATAAAACGTAACCAACTCCTTGGGTTCAAAACATGCATGTGTGACATTACACCGGCCACCACCCGAAACCTTGACCTTCTGAAGCACTTCTCTTCCCTTTTCTAAGATGATAATATCCAAACTGGGATTCATTTCCTTGGCATTTATAGCGGTAAAAAATCCCGCAGCTCCACCTCCAACAATAATCACTTGTCTCATACTACAGTAGTAAGAATGGTTAAGACCCATCGCAGCCTAAGACCATCTCAGCATAAGTAAGAATGGTATCAAAGCCTTTTTGTCTAAAATATTCTGGTGTAGATGAATCTCCTATAGCAAGGACAAAATCTCCACCCCAAGCGCCCAAGCTCTTTATTTCTGATGCATAATCTGCAAAAAATACATCTTTGATCCTTGGCAAACCTATCATAGAAGCTATAATAGCTTCGTGTTCGGCAATAAGTTTCTCAAAATCAAAAAGACTATCAGTCTTAATCATCTCCTGAGAAATGTTAGAAATACGAAGAATATATGCAGCAAAACTTGAACGCGATGAACTCCTCCTCTCTTGATACCTCCAAATTCCATCTCTACTATTCTGCTTCTGGTTAAGGTGTACAAAATACAGTTGCTCTTTAAATGGAGGATCAAAGTATGCAGTATCAATCTTGGGTTTTCTATCATTCATCGTGTAGAAAACTGGAGTATCATGTCGTGCACAAGCAATGTCATATCCACTTCCCGAAAACGCATTCCAGAGCAAGCTAAAAGCATCTACCCTAGCCCATTGAGCGATGTTATTGATCAAAGTTGATGAACTTCCCAGACCCCAGTCACGAGAGAACTGTAAATGTGTTTTTACCCGAAAACCCTGATCTGAACTCAAAAAGTTAGGATTCAGTCGTTGAGCCTCTTGTAGTAGTCCTTGTAATATTTCAGCAATCAACTCTTGACTGCCCTCGTGATCAGAGGTAAACGTAGCATTTGCTAATCGTATTCTAGGCAAATCAAAAACAGCTTCAAACCAACAGATACCCTCCACCGTAAAACTCGACCAAATCAATTGATTTCCTTGAATTCTATCAACAATTAAATCCTGTCCAAACTTAGTAGGAGTCGCAAGTGCAGTTGCCCCATCCAAAACAACATACTCTCCTGTGAGTAATAATTTTCCATTGGAATAAAACCGATCCAAATTATTTGACCTTTCTGTATTCGTTAAATCTGTTTGCCACATCACTATAAGTCACCGTCTTTCCATCAAAGTAACTTGCCATTTCTATTTTTTCTGTGTCACTAGCTCCCAACTGATTCAGGATATTCATCAGATGCATTTTCATGTGACCATGCTGAATTCCCCTAGTAGTCAATGCTCTAAGTGCAGCAAAATTTTGTGCAAGTCCAGCTGTAGCAGCAATTATCATTAACTCCTTTGCAGATGGTTTTTGCAATAAATCCAAGGATAATTTTGCCATCGGATGTAAAGACGTTAATCCGCCCACAGTCCCCAGTGCCAAAGGAATTTCTATCCAAAAAGAAAACACCCCATTTGTGATTGAACAATGAGTCAAACTTCTGTACTGTCCAGTTCGTGAAGCATAAGCGTGCGCACCAGCCTCAATAGCTCTAAAATCATTACCCGTAGCCAAGACAACTGCATCAATACCATTCATAATTCCCTTGTTATGTGTTACAGCTCTGTAGGGTTCCACTTCAGCAATTTGAACTGCTCGACAGAATTTTTCGGCAAATTTTTGAGGATTTTCTCCACCTAAATCCTCTACATCACAACTCACTTCTGCTCTTACCAAACACTCAGGAACATAATTAGACAAAATACTCATAATCACCTCTACCCGATCATTTTCAAAGGTCTTTGCAATGGTTTCCAAACACGAATTAATAAAATTTGCTCCCATAGAATCCACAGTTTCAAAAGTAATATGAAGTTGATAGTAGCTCGGTAAGTCATCAGTCTTATCGATCAATTCAATAGCTAAAATCCCACCACCTCGCTTTTCCATGTTACTGGTAATAGAAGAAGTAGCTTCCCTTAGCCTTTCTTTTACAGCATTAAAATACTCCGTTAACTCTTGCTTACTGCCCTTATACATAAAATGTACTTGCCCAATTTTTGTGGTTGAGATCACCCGAGCCTTAAAACCGCCTCTGGTACTCCAATACTTAGCAACCAAAGATGCCGCTGCCACCACAGAACTTTCCTCAACAACCATCGGAATAACATACTCCCTGCCATTGATCACAAAATTGGGAGCCACCCCATAAGGCATGTAAAAGTTTGAGATGGTATTTTCTATAAAATCATCATGAAGCTGTTGTAGTTGCGCATCAGCATTCCAATATCGCTTGAGCGTAGCAACAACTTCTGGCCGATTCTCAAAATAATGAGTCACCAGCCAGCTAATTTTTTCTTCTTTAGTCAGTTTGGAAAATCCAGAAATCATCTTGGACATTGATGTAGAATTGCTTTCGAGTACAAAGATAATTGAATCTTTTAATCTCAAAGTTTCTAAACTCAAATTTTCAAGGCAATGCGCAAGGCTTTTATTTAAGGGCGTTCCCCTGCGGGTCGTGCTATCCGCTATATCTTTTTTGTACTTTCAGACAAAAAAGGATGCCGCTGCTATCCCTAACGCAGCTTTCAACAAACTTTGTAGGAAGCACATAAAACAAGCGCAATCATTTGTCAAATTCGCAGTCATTGCAAGAGAAGTTTCCATCAAAATAAATAGCATTGAGACCTCACTCAATTTTAAAACAATATTTCTAGTTTTTTTAGACCGATTTTTGATGATTTTTCCGTAAACTTGGCAATCCGATCATCAAAAATAACAAGAAAAAAATCTCTTTACGAGAGATAAAATAAAACCAACATCAATGCCAACGAATCTGTAGGCTATCGTTAAAAAGATGATGTAAATTACAACACGTGAGAAATTTATCCATTATAGCAACTCTACTTCTGGTGTTGAGTTGTGATCAAAAAAACACCACCCCAACTTCTAAAAATAGTTCAGGAACTAAAGAAATTACCTTAGAAGATATCTGGGGAAATACATTCAGTATTCAACGAATGAATGCCCTTAATTCCATGAAAGGTGATTTTTACACACTTCTCAATAGAGACGAAAACGGTATTTCAAGAGTAGATAAATACCAATACAAGACACTTGAAAAAGTAGCTACCGTTGTAGATGGGAAACAAATTGGTAGGCTCGGGAAATTCGAGTCATACGTGTTTAATAACGACGAGACCAAATTAATCCTCGGCATCGATCTACAAAAAGTGTACAGACGCTCAAAAAAAGGCACCTATTATGCCTACGACATCGCCTCAAAAAGAGTTTCTCTGATAGGAAAAAACATCCAAGAACCCACATTTTCTCCAGACAACTCAAAAATTGCTTACGCTCAAAATAACAATCTTTTTATCCTAAACTTACAAACAAATAAAATCACACAAGTAACTCAAGATGGGAGAGTCAACTCCATCATCAACGGAACCACAGACTGGGTATACGAAGAAGAATTTGGTTTTGTGCGGGCTTACGAATGGAGCAACAATGGGCAATATATCGCTTTTTTACGTTTTGATGAGTCGCGCGTTCGTGAATTCTCCATGAATGTCACAGGCAATGACCTATACCCTACACAACAGGTTTTTAAGTATCCAAAAGCAGGAGAAGACAACGCAAAGGTCAGCCTACACATGTACAATCTCAACTCTAAAAAAACTGCTAAGATGACGTTGGACAAGTACGAGTACATTCCCAGAATTAAATGGTCTAGCCATGCCAATACCTTAATCGTTACAACCTTAAACCGACGACAGAACGACTTAAAATTATTTAAAATTAATGCATCAAATTCCAATGTCACATTGCTGTTAAATGAAAAAGATGAGGCCTATGTGGACATCCACGACAACCTTACTTTTTTAAACGATCACAGCTTTATATGGACAAGCGAAAAAGACGGTTTTAATCATGTCTATCACTACGATTTTAATGGGAAGTTAATCAATCAAATCACCCGAGGAAACTGGGAGGTCACCAATTATTACGGTTTTCACCCAAACAACAACAAAATATACTATCAGTCCGTAGAAAATGGCTCTATCAACAGAGGAGTTTATAGTATAGATTTAGATGGAAAAAACAAAAAGCTATTGAGTAATTCAACAGGAAGTAATCATGCCTCGTTTAGCGATAATCTCAATTATTTTATCAATACCCACTCAACTACAGAAGAACCACCAACCTATTCTTTATATTCATCAGAAGGTGAAATGCTCAAGGTAATCAAAGACAATGCTTCGTTAAAAGAAAAATTAGCAACATATAAAATAAGTCTAAAAGAATTCTCTACGATTAAGATCAACGGAGAAGAGCTGAATATGTGGATGATCAAGCCCACTGACTTTAATCCAAATAAAGCATATCCATTACTCATGTTTCAATATTCTGGTCCAGGATCCCAACAGGTAATCAATCGTTGGAATGGAGCCAATGACTACTGGCATCAGATGCTCGCGCAACAGGGAATGATCATCGCTTGCGTAGATCCAAGAGGAACAGGATTAAAAGGTAGAGATTTTAAAAAAGTTACACAAAACGAACTTGGAAAATACGAAGTAGAAGATCAGATTGCAGCTGCTAGGGAATTAGGAAACAGAAGCTATATTGATAAAGATCACATCGGGATATGGGGTTGGAGTTATGGTGGATTTATGAGTACTAATTGCCTCTTAAAGGGCAACGATGTCTTTAGCGCAGCCATTGCAGTTGCGCCTGTCACCTCTTGGCGTTTTTACGACACCGTATATACCGAAAGATATATGCAAACCCCTCAGGAAAATGCAAGTGGTTATGATGAGAACTCACCCATTAATTATGCCGATCAACTACAAGGAAAGTACCTACTCGTCCATGGCTCTGGCGATGACAATGTACACCAACAAAATACCATGCGAATGGTAAATGCTCTAGTAGCAGCGGATAAGCCGTTTGACTTATTCATCTACCCAGATAGAGCACACGGTATCTACAGAGGTAAAAATACCCGATTGCATCTCTATAAAAAAATGACTTCCTTTATTCAGGAGAGTCTAGATATTAAAATATAAAGTAAGAGAATAAATAGTAACTAACACTAGATTATATGGAATTTAAATTTGCAGGTTCTGCTACAAACCAAAAAACAGTATTGGGCCATCCCTCAGGATTATTTGTATTATTTTTTACAGAAATGTGGGAACGTTTCTCTTATTACGGAATGAGAGCTATCTTAGTTCTATTTTTAACAGCGGCTATTCTTGATGAAGGCGGCTGGGGATGGGAACGCTCTGAAGCTCTGATTTTATATGCATGGTACACTGGATTGGTTTACGTAACTCCAATTATTGGAGGGTACATCGCTGATAAATTTATCGGTTTTAGGAAGGCTGTCGTATTGGGCGCAATTATTATGACATTGGGTCACTTGTCAATGGCTCTCGAAGTATTAACTGACTCATTTTTCTATGTTGGTCTTGCCCTAATTATTATTGGAAACGGTCTTTTCAAGCCAAATATAGGTTCTATTGTTGGTCAACTGTACAAGACTCAGGGAAAAGAAAAAGACGCCGGTTATACAATTTTTTATATGGGAGTTAATTCTGGTGCATTTCTAGGTTTCGTACTTTGTGGGTATATCGGAGAAACTATTGGCTGGCATTATGGATTTGGTCTAGCTGGAGTTTTTATGTTGATTGGAATGTTACAATTTTACTTTGCACAAAAAATCTTTGGAGATATCGGTACAAAATCTGAAATAATAAACGTTCAAACTAAATTGAACAAAAAAGAAACTAGAGATGCAAATGAAAACCTCTTATCAAAATCAAAAATAAAGAAAGACAGATTGATGGTTATTGGAGTTTTTTCCTTTTTCACAATCTTCTTTTGGTGGGCATTTGAACAGGCAGGTGGTTCTATGACAATTTTTGCAGCAGACTACACAAATAGAACTTTAGTAGGTAATGGTGCATACATTTTCAAAATTGTAAACACACTACTTGTAACAGTTCCGCTGATTATAATAACCTATGTTCTTTACTTATTATTCAAACAAATTTTCACTAAATATCCATTATCAAATATCTTCTTAGGTGGTAGCTTTATTATTATTTGGGCATTGGTCATCTGGATGTTAAACCGTGATTTTTCATCTGAAATTACTGAAGTAAAAGCTTCATGGTTTGGAGGTTTAAATTCATTCTTCATTATTGCTTTTGCTCCATTATTTTCTAAGCTTTGGGAAAGTAAATACAACCCCACGGGTCCTATAAAGTTTGCGATAGGTCTCATTTTATTAGGTTTAGGTTTTGCGATTTTATCATTTGGGTCAATGGGAATTCCTCTAGGTGCTAAAACAGCCTCAGTGAGTATTATCTTCTTGATACTAGCTTATCTTTTCCATACACTAGGTGAACTTTGTATATCCCCTGTTGGTCTATCTTATGTTAGCAAGTTAGCTCCGCTAAAATTAGTTGGATTGATGTTTGGGATTTGGTACGTTGCTAATTTTATAGCAAATTTCGCCGCAGGAATAACAGGAAGCTATATAGATCCTATTGTGGATGAATATGGTATGAGCACTTTTTTTCTGATATTTACAGCAATACCTGTCGGAGCTGGTATAATAATGCTAAGCTTAAATAAAACTCTACTTAAAATGATGCATGGAATTCGATAAATTGTAAAATCTTTCAAAATAAGAGTAACACTGTTTTAAACTTTTTAAATTGAGATTAAACAAGTAATGTTTGGCACTCATGGTGTTTTCTTTTTTGTACTTTTGTTTGATGCAATACAGAAAAAAGTTGATCAAAAAATTATGCATCTCAATCGTTGGGGCTCTACTTTGTACCCAAACTTCTGCACAAGAAAAGGTCAATTGGATTTCCTTTGAGGATGCCGTAGAGTTCAATAAAAAAGATCCCAAACCGCTGCTCATAGATATTTATACCGATTGGTGTGGCTGGTGCAAGCGAATGGATAAAACAACCTATCGAAATGAATTTTTGGTTCAGTATATCAATAAAAATTTTCATGCTGTCAAACTCAATGGAGAAGGAAAAGACTCCATTGTGTTTAAAGACCATACCTTTAAATACAAACCCAACGGACGGCGAGGATACAATGAATTTGCAGCACTGCTGTTAGACGGGAAACTGAGCTATCCTACTACCGTTTTTATGAATACCAAACTTCAATTGCTGGATCGTGTTCCCGGATATCTTGATGAAAAAATGATGGAGAAAGTTGCTGCATTTTTTGCTACAGGAAAGTACAAAGATCAAAAGTGGGATGAATTTGTCAAAAGTTTTAAAAGTAGTTTGTAAACCAGTATATATCTGATATACATTACTTATCGATACAAGCAAATCAAAAAATAACTCAACTTTTCATGCGTATAGCTTAGATACCCTCGTATTCGGTCAATTTAAAATATACGCTCCGTGCTGACGTGTATCCCAAAACGGAGTGGTTGTTTTTAGGCATGTCTTCTCCCACATAGCAACCATACTTTTGTAGTTTGAACCATCTGCAACAACGAGGCTAGGCTGTAATTTATCAATTAATCGGATCATATTCACTTTTGGGGATTCATTTAAAACCACAATAGGTGATTTGAGCCCTTTTACCTGATAAATTCCCATACGATCAACAAATAACACCTGCTTGTCCTTAAATCGAATTACAGTTGGCTTGTCTTGCTGTTGTTTTAAATTCACCCCTTCGCCTATGATATAAGATTCTATTCCTCGAACAGCACCTAGATCTCCATAAACCAATAAGCGATCTGCGATCCTTACTCCTACCGAAGATTTTCTACTCTGATGAAAGACAATCAACTCCGATTTCGATTCTCGAACATACTTTTCAAAAAATAATACTCCTTGGGCAAGCATCACACTCATCAAAAAAGAAATCCACCTTCCTTGCCTTCTCTCCTCAAACAGTCTGTATCCAAAAATTATGACCAAATAACTCGCGATCATCATCCAAATTGAAAAAGAAATCTCAGAAAACAAAAACGATTCCTGATGAGAAACCAAACGAATAAAATCATTCATTAGAGAGATGACTCCACCATATACTGTCACTAAAAAATCGTGAAGAAACGAACAAATAGACAGGAAAATCACAAGGATTCCACCGATTAAAATTCCACCTAAAAAAGGAATAATGACGACGTTAGAGATCCAGAACAAACTAGGAAATTGATGGAAATAAAATAAGCTTAGTGGTAAAATAGAAAGTTGCGCTGCTACTGAAACCGTTGTCAACTGCCATATTTTATTTAGAAGCTTCCATCTAGGTCTCCAGAGTTGGACCAATTTAGGTTGAATGGTCACAATTCCGTAAACTGCTATATAGCTTAATTGAAACCCAACATCAAACAAAAACATCGGTTTGCAAAGCAACAAGACAAACATGGAAAAAACCAGAGAATATACAACACTATTCTTACGCTGTAAAAATTGACCTATTGATACAGCCGTAAACATTGTTACTGCCCTCACTACCGAGGCAGACATCCCAGCAAGCAACGCAAAAAACCAAAGTACTAGGACAATGAGAAGTAATTTTAAAAATTTTCCATGTCTAAAAGTTTCTAACGGCTTGAATACCCAAGAAAGAATCAATAAAATAATTCCTATATGCAACCCTGAAATTGCTAGAATATGAATAGCTCCTGCCCTAGCATAATCCTCTAACAGTGTTTCAGATACCTCTTTTCGTTGTCCTAACAACAATGCATTAATCACCCCCAACTCATCTTTTTGAAAACCTTCATTCTTTAACGAAGTTTGAACATGCGTCCGTAATTGGGCAATCCAACTCCAAAATGTCGAAGAAGATTCCAATCGTATAAATTCATCTTGATTGATATACACTTGTTGATGAATCCCTTGCCTAGCTAGGTAACTCTTATAATTGAACTGGTAAGGGTTTGATGGTGGCTTTATTTCGGTAAAATTTGAAGGGATTACAATCCGATCACCAATATCAAAACCAATGTCAAGAGAATCGCTCTTAAAGTTTAACAATACGTTACCCACAGTTAAAACTGAATCCACCCGTATCACCTCTGCTTCATATCGATCAGCGTAAGCATTGGACTGTAATACCTTTGTGATTTCCAGTACCGACGAGTTCTGATTATTAGTATATT
>CAXRAW010000021.1:0-7866 GCA_964228785.1 Flavobacteriaceae bacterium | reverse complement strand
TGTTTTATGAGTGCTTTATCTGTCAAATCCTAATCTTTGACTACAAGAACAAAACAAAATTGCAAACAGCAAAAAATAGCAACAAGAGCTTATCATATTTTTGTTGACTATTGTTAATAAACCACCTTGTTTTTGAAATTTCAAAAAAAGTAACCTTAGCAAACTACTAGATTTGTTTATAACTAAATTTGCTGAATAGTTACTATACAAACAAGTAATTGCTTAAACAACTAAAAATCAATTAAATAAAAAATTTTAACTCTATTATATCTTTGTCCAGTACTAAGTACATCATAGGGTGGTCTTTTTTATGTTTTCCAACACAAATATCGGCAACCTTTTTTTATCGAATTCTAATTCAGATGAGTTTTATATAAAATTTAGAGTTTTAAACATTATGTTAATAATTTTTTTACTAAAAAGAGTTATTTTTATGATTTTGATAATTTTAAGATCAAATAATCTCAAATCTTCATATCGTAGATGTGTATGAGAATGCAAATTGTAATATTCTGATTTTACCCCACTTTTTTTTGATACCTCTTTTCCAGTTGAAAACGTTTTCGTAACCGTAAAAGCCTGATTGCATTTGGTTTTGAATAAAAATTATCAAAAATTCGCACCACAACTAATCATAAAATATTCATATCATGACAAAAAGTAAATTACCCTTACTTGTATTCACACTAACAATATGCTTCAGTGCTTTTTCGCAAGAAACAGAAGAGGAAAAAAAGTTTTCATTTTCAGGAAGTATAGATACCTATTTTAGGGCTAACTTCAACGCATCTAATGACCCGAGAAGTGGAAGCTATGCCCCTGGATCCTCTTTTGCCAATCTACCTGGATTCGCTTTAGGGATGGCAAATTTGGTTGGAGCATACGAGGGTGATGATGTTGGGTTTGTAGCAGATCTAGTTTTTGGACCAAGAGGTACAGATGCTATTTTTAATTCACCAATGTACTCTGCAACAGGGAACATTGTAAATCAATTATATGCCTACTGGAATATAAGTGAAAAAGTAAAATTAACACTAGGAAACTTCAATACGTTCCTTGGATATGAAGTTATTTCTCCAACAGGAAATTTTAACTATAGCACCTCTTATTTATTCTCCTATGGACCGTTTAGCCATACTGGATTAAAGGCTGATTTTACATTATCTGAATCTTCTACTTTGATGTTAGCGGTAATGAATCCAACAGATGCTACAGAACTTAATCCTAGTGGAAGTTATGCTGTAGGTGCTCAATTAGGCATTTCGGATCAATATTTAAACATATTGGTTGATCCCGATTTCTTTGAAATTGACTTTACTGGTGGTTTCGACCTTTCAGAAACATTCTACCTAGGAATTAATGCAGCCTATTTAAGCGGAAAAGATGATAACCCTGGATTTTACGGAGTAGCATTCTACCCTCAACTAGCAACATCTGACTCTTTTAAACTAGGATTAAGAGCAGAATATTTTGTAGAAGATGGAACTTTTGGAGCCATAGGCTCAAGTGTGGCAGATACAAGTGTATTTGCAACCACATTAAGTGGAAATTATACGGTTGGAGATCTCACCATTATCCCTGAATTACGATTAGATTCAAGCTCAGACGATTTCTTTTTAAATAATAGTGGAGACCCAGCAAGTGGTTTGGTATCTTTTCTATTAGCAGCAGTTTATAAATTCTAATTTTTTTCATACACATCAATTAATTCACTAACTATGACACTTAATTTACTAGCCAAGTTACCAAATTTAGTACAAGAGGCTGCTGTGGATAGCGTAGCAGTAGTAACAGGAGTTACTCAAGAGGAACTAAAGACCGCTGTGGATGCTGCAGTACAATCAGCAACAGAATCTGTCAATGGAGACATGGGAATGCTATGGATGTTACTCTCAGGAATCCTAGTATTTTTCATGCAAGCAGGATTTACTCTCGTAGAATCTGGGATGACCCGATCTAAAAATGCGGTGAATATTGCCATGAAAAACCTTTTAGATATCTGTGTAGGATCTCTCACGTATTGGTTTGTTGGATACTCGTTAATGTACGGAGATACCACCAACGGTTGGTTTTTCTGGAATGGGTTATTTCAAGGAGAAGGAGCAGACTTATTCTTCCAAACCATGTTTGCAGCAACAGCAGCAACTATCGTGTCTGGAGCCATAGCAGGTAGGACAAAATACTCTACATATGTAATTTTCTCTATTGTTATGACAGCAATTATTTATCCAATATCAGGAGGATGGCAATGGCAAGGTTCTGGTTGGTTAACAGAACTTGGTTTTATCGATTTTGCAGGATCCTCCATAGTACACTCTGTTGGTGGATGGGCAGCTCTAGTGGCAGCAGTCTTGGTAGGACCAAGAATTGGAAAATTTGTGGATGGAAAAGTAATTCCAATACCAGGCCACAATCAAGTACTAGCAACACTAGGTGTTTTTATCTTATGGCTAGGGTGGTTTGGATTTAATGGCGGATCGCAATTGGCATGGGGAGGTGCTGATGCTATAGGAGCTTCCAATGTTGTGTTAATTACAAATCTAGCAGCAGCAGCTGGCGGTTTAGGTGCTTTAATTACCACCTGGATATGGTACGGAAAACCTCATTTAGTACAAACTTTAAACGGAGCTTTGGCTGGACTGGTGAGTATTACCGCAGGATGTGGTAATATGTCCTCTCAAGGTGCAGTGTTGGCAGGATTAATAGGAGGAATTCTAGTGGTTTTCTCTATTGAAGTTATTGAAAAGAAATTAAAAATTGATGATGCCATCGGAGCAGTTTCTGTTCACGGTGTCGTAGGTGTATGGGGAACCATCGTCATTGGACTCTGGGGAATTGATGCTGATGGTGGAATCGGATTATTCAATAATGGTGGAGCTAAGCAATTGGGAATTCAAGCAATTGGTGCTCTCGCTTATGCAGTTTGGGCGATAACTCTGTCTTGGATTGTGCTGTTCACTTTAAAGAAAACCATTGGTCTCCGTGTGACTAAAGAAGTGGAAGAAAAAGGATTGGATTTAGCGGAACACGGAACCATCGCTTATCCCGGAAAGAGAAACAGAGGGGAGTAACATACAGATAATTCATCAGAAAAAGAAAAGAGGAAGAAGAGAATTCTTCAAAGTTATTATTGATTATACGGAAAAATGTAGTTGTTGCTACATTTTTCCTGTATATCAAAGGTTGTTATTACTGAGTTATCAGAAGCCAGTAAATAAGCAGAAGAATCATTTTTATACGTTTAAACTCATATAAACTGTCCTAATAATCACTAACTTTTGAGAAGGGTCGACCATTATTTAACCAATCTCTACATGAAGATTTTAATTACCCAAAATAGTAAAGCTGACATAATAACTTACTCTGAAACAATACAAACAAAAACAAATTAAAGAATGGAAGACCAAGGATTATACTTAAGTGAATTTGAAAGAGATAATTGTGGTGCTGGCTTTATATGCAATTTAAATGGTAAAAAATCCAATCAAATTATTCACAATGCTCTAGAGATACTCATTAAATTAGAACACCGAGGAGCTGTAAGCTCCGACGGAAGAACAGGAGATGGCGCTGGAATTCTCATTGATATTCCTCATGACTTCTTTAAACGAGTATGTGATTTTGAACTGCCAGAACCTCGAGAATATGCAGTAGGACAGGTATTCCTTCCCAAAAAATTCAACCAGAGTAGCTATTGTCAAGAGATTTTCGAAAGAGAATTAAAACTTCAAGGTCTTAAAGTTTTAGGATGGCGAGATGTTCCTTTAGATACTTCCAACTTAGGAACTATAGCTGCCAAAACACAGCCAAAAACAAAACAAATTTTTGTTGCAAAAGGAAAAGAAAAATTGTCAGACTTACAATTCAATGCCAAACTGTTTGCAGCACGTAAGATCACAGAACATGAAATTCAAAATTCAAAAATTTCTGAGAGTCGCTATTTTTACCTCCCAAGTTTCTCAGCAACCACCATTATCTACAAAGGACTCTTAAAGCCAGAGGATATCGGACGCTTTTACGAAGATCTCAGGCAGCCTGATCTAGTAACCCGACTAGCCCTTGTCCATCAAAGGTTCTCCACAAATACCTTTCCTTCATGGGATTTAGCGCAACCGTTCAGGTTTATGTGCCATAACGGGGAGATCAATACCCTAAAAGGGAACATTAGTAGAATGACTGCTCGTCAAGAACTAATGAAAAGTAACTTATTTGGCGACGATATAGAGAGAATTTTTCCAATCATTACCCAAGGAAAGTCAGATTCTGCTTCCATGGATATGGCCTTAGAATTACTTCTAATGACGGGAAGATCACTGCCAGAAGTGATGA
Organism: Flavobacteriaceae bacterium; assembly: GCA_964228785.1. Lineage (GTDB taxonomy): Bacteria > Bacteroidota > Bacteroidia > Flavobacteriales > Flavobacteriaceae > Polaribacter. The sequence goes on along the minus strand of CAXRAW010000021.1, from coordinate 3,537 downwards.
TGATGATGGTTCCTGAAGCATGGGAAAAAGATACAATGATGGATCCAAAGAAGAAAGCATTTTATGAATACAATTCGTGCATTATGGAGCCATGGGATGGGCCAGCCTCTGTCCCTTTTACCGATGGTAATTACATTGGAGCATTACTAGATAGAAATGGGTTGCGGCCTTCCCGCTACACAGTAACTAAAAACGGAAATGTGGTCATGTCTTCAGAGATTGGAGTGCTCGATATCAAACCCGAAAACGTAGTGAGGCACGGGCGATTAGAACCTGGGAAAATGTTCCTTGTCGATATGAACGAAGGAAGAATTGTAGAAGATGAAGAAATCAAAAAAGACATTGTGTCTAGGTATCCTTATCAAAAGTGGATCAAAGAAAATACCTTACCTCTGGGAGATATACCTTATACAAATAACACTATTCCCGTTGAGCAAACAGATTACACCACACGCCTTAGGTTATTCGGTTATACAACAGAAGAAATTACCCATGTTATAAATCCCATGGCAATACAAGCCAAAGAAGCTATTGGCTCCATGGGAACAGATACACCCTTAGCAGTTCTCTCAGATAGACCACAGTTGTTGTATAATTATTTCAAACAACTCTTTGCTCAAGTTACCAACCCACCATTAGACGGAATACGCGAAGAGATCATCACAGATATCAGCCTTGCTATTGGAGCTGATCGCAATATTTTTAACATCATACCAGAGCAAGCAAAAAAACTGCGTATTCAAAACCCAGTCATTTCCAATGAAGATCTAGACAAGATAAAAAATGTAAAACACCCAGAGTTTCAGGCAACCTCAATTCCTATCTTATTTCCATTAGACGAAGGAGTGAATGGTATCGAAAGAGCTTTGGATGAAATTTTGATAGATGCTGTTAAAGCCGTAGATTTAGGTTCCAACATCATTATCCTTTCAGATCGAGGAGTTACCAAAGAAATGGCACCCATTCCAGCCTTGTTAGCATGCTCTTACCTACATCACTCATTGAATAAAAAAGGGAAACGCTCAAAATTTGGAATCATTTTAGAATCAGCAGAACCCAGAGAACCCCATCATTTTGCAACCCTGTTTGGTTACGGTGCAAGTGCTATCAATCCATACATGGTCAATGAAATTATTGCCAAGCAAGTAGAGGACAAAGTGATTAAAAACACCAGTGCAGAAGATGCTGTCCAGAATTTCAACAAAGCCATAGGAAAAGGATTGTTAAAAATTATGAATAAAATTGGAGTCTCTACATTACATTCCTACAGAGCCTCACAAATTTTTGAGATTTTAGGTCTTAAAAAAGCCTTCACCAATAAATATTTCCCAGGAACGCCGTCTCGCATCGAGGGAATAGGCTTGTATGTATTGCAAAAAGACATCTACAAGCGCTGCAAGGAATCCTACAGAGACAAAAAAATCGACAATATGTTAGAGCTAGAGGTTGGAGGAGATTACCGTTGGAGGAGAAACGGAGAGCGACACATGTTTAACCCTACAACAGTTTCCAAACTACAACAAGCTGTTCGCCTAAAAAGCAAAGAGAGCTATAAGATCTATTCCGATAAAATCAACAAGCAATCCAAGGAGTTAATGACATTACGTGGATTGTTTGAATTTACCAATTTAGACCCCATTCCAATCGAAGAGGTAGAGCCATGGACAGACATTGTAAAGCGTTTTAAAACAGGTGCGATGTCTTACGGTTCCATTAGTGAAGAAGCTCACGAAAACCTAGCTATTGCGATGAACAGAATAGGAGGGAAGTCCAATTCAGGAGAAGGAGGTGAAAACAGAAAACGATTCAAAAAATTACCCAATGGAGATTCTAAGAATAGCGCCATCAAACAAGTGGCCTCAGGCCGATTTGGGGTAACCAGTAATTACCTCACCAATGCTAAAGAGATTCAAATTAAAATGGCGCAGGGAGCAAAACCTGGTGAAGGAGGTCAGTTACCTGGGAAAAAAGTATTACCGTGGATTGCTGAGGTTAGAAATTCTACTCCATATGTTGGACTAATTTCTCCACCACCTCATCATGATATTTACTCTATAGAGGATTTAGCTCAACTTATTTTTGATTTAAAAAATGCTAATAGAGAAGCTAGGATTAATGTAAAACTAGTATCTAAAGTAGGTGTTGGAACCATCGCTGCTGGTGTGGCTAAAGCTAAAGCAGACGTTATTTTAATTTCTGGTTTTGATGGTGGTACGGGAGCATCACCACTAACTTCATTAAAACACGCTGGGTTACCATGGGAATTAGGAATTGCAGAAGCGCAACAAACTCTAGTAATGAACAATCTAAGAAATAGAGTTGTTTTAGAATGTGATGGCCAGTTAAAGACAGGAAGAGATGTAGCTATTGCATGTTTATTAGGTGCTGAAGAATTTGGTTTTGCAACGGCACCACTTGTGGCATCAGGTTGTATAATGATGCGTCAATGTCATTTAAATACCTGCCCAGTTGGGATAGCAACTCAAGACCCTGAATTGCGTAAGAATTTTAAAGGAACACCAGAACATGTAGTTAACTTCATGTACTTTGTTGCTGAAGAATTAAGACAAATAATGGCTTCGTTAGGTTTTAGATCTATCAAGGAGATGGTTGGTCAAACTCATAAAATTAATGCCAACCCCTCTATAGATCATTACAAAGCTAAAGGGATAGATGTTTCTGCTATTTTACATCAACCAGATGTTGAGGGGAACCATATTTTATACAATACTGAAAAACAAAATCACAATTTAGATAAGGTACTTGATATAAAAATAATAGACAATGCAAAAGCAGCCATTAAAAATAAAATAAAGTCTGAATTTAATTATCCGATTCAAAATACAAACCGTTCTGTTGGAGCTATTACTAGTAATGAAATTTCAAAATTACACGGAGAGGATGGATTACCAGAGGATACATTAACATTAAACTTTAAGGGATCTGCAGGGCAAAGTTTTGGAGCTTTTGCTACCAAAGGATTAACTATGATAGTAGACGGTGAAGCTAATGATTACTTAGGTAAAGGCTTATCTGGTGCTAAAATAGTGGTTAAAAAACCTGTTGAGGCAGATTTCGTTGCCGAGGACAATATTATTGTTGGGAATGTGTGTTTTTATGGAGCTATTAAAGGTGAGGCCTATATTAACGGAATTGCTGGTGAACGTTTTGCTGTTAGAAATTCTGGAGTTGTTGCTGTTGTTGAAGGGATTGGAGATCATGGTTGTGAGTATATGACTGGAGGCCAAGTAATTGTCTTAGGTGAAACAGGAAGAAATTTTGCAGCAGGAATGAGTGGAGGAATAGCTTATGTATACGATCCATCTCATACTTTTAGAAACGAACTTTGTAATTTAGAAATGGTAGAATTAGTTCATTTAGAAACTAAAGATCAGATAGAGTTAAAAGATCATGTTAAAAAACATGTTTCTTACACAGCCAGCTCTCTAGGAAAAAAACTTTTACAAGACTGGGAAGTAAATAAAATGGACTTTATTAAGGTGTATCCAACAGATTATAAGATTGCTTTAGAAAGAT